>NZ_JBKJTG010000188.1:0-17149 GCF_046590535.1 Phenylobacterium sp.
GTCCTAGGCCTTTCCGGGCACTGGCTTGTCGTAGCCCATGGCCGTCAGGTCTTCGTCGCCCACGTCGTGGGACTGGAAGCGGGTGATGTTGTCCTTGCCGCTGATCTGGCCAGCGTCGCGCACCTCGTCGAGGCCGTCGATGTCGCTGGCCGAAAGCGCGTCCTCGTCGATGCCCCGGGAACCGGCTTCCGGGCCCAGGCCGTCGAGATCATCTTCGTGCTCCTCGGTGGCGGCGCGGTAGTCGAGCTCGTTGTCCTCCTCCGGGTCGTCGTCGTCGATGGCGTCGGGATCGAACTCGTCGGCGTCCAGGGCCAGCGCCTCATCATCGTCGCGGTCGCCAACTGCCTGCGTCACATCAAGGACGTCAGGGAGCTCCTCAAATGTGCGCATCTCGCCCAAGTCGTCGTCATAGTTGGTTTCGTCCAGGGACTCGGCGGAGTCCTGGGGGTCGGCGTCACCGAAAGCGTCGGGATAGTTGGCCATGATCGCTCCTCGCTCCGGGCGCCAGACGCCCCATCTGCGGAATCAACCCGCTGGTGCGATCAGCGTTCCGGCCGCGCCGAGAACTCGCCGAGTGCCTGGGCCACTTCGGCCATGACGGGGTCCCAGTCGCCGAACCCGGGGGGCAGGAACAGGCGGGTCTGCGGGTACCAGGGATAGCGCTCGGTCCCTAGCCGCGGCCAGGCGCCGGGGGTGGACATCAGGAACATCGGCACACCACAAGCCCCGGCGATGTTGAGGGTGGCGTTGGAGAAGCCGACGACGAGGTCCAGCGCGCAGCAGAGCGCGGCCACGTCGTCCAGGTCCTGCTTCAGGTCGATCCCCGGCGGCGTCCAGACCTGCACGCCGAGCTCGCGTTTCACCCATGCGAGTTCCTCCGAACAGTCGCCGTACTGGAGGTTGACGAACGTCACCCCCGGTTGGGCCAGGACCGGCGCCCATGCCGCGAAGGGCGAGAAAAACCGATGCCGTGCGTCGTTGCTGACGGCGCTTTTCCACAGAAGCCCGACCTTGGCGCCCGCGGGCGCGGTCTCCAGCGCCTGGTGCCAGTGAGCGACCCGGGCGGGATCGGCCCGCAGGTAGGACCCGCTCTGGGGGAAGGCGTCGACGTTGCGACGGAACTCCCGCAGCAGCGAGCCCATCGGGGTCCACAGGTCGATGGCGGCCAGATCGGGGACCGCGGGTACGACGCGCACGGTGCGTCCATCGACGTTGTAGGTGGCGTGCCGGTCGATCCGGGCCTGCGGAAAGCTGCGCGTGAACAGCGCCATCAGCCGGGGCTCGACCGCCAGGGTCAGGCGACCGTCCGGCCCCAGGCGATCCAGCACGTCGGGCAGAGTGTTGGCGAACAGCACCTCGTCGCCCAGCCCCTGTTCGGCGATCACCAGCAGGGACCGGCCGGCCAGGTCGGCGCCCGGCTCCCAGCGGGGCCGATCCACCGCGAAGTGGGTGACGTCGTTGAACTGCGGGTCGAGTCGCGCCTCATACTCGTCCCAGCCTTCGCCCACTCGGCCCAGAGCCATCAGGATGGTGGAGCGAGCCAGCCGCATCATCTGGCGCTCGTCGGCGGGCACCACTCCCGCCAGGGCCTGTTCGCAGGCGGCCAGGGCGCCCACGGGGTCGCCCAGCGCCAGACGCGCGTTGCCGGCATTATAGCGGGCCTTGGGGAAGTCGTCCTGCAGGCGCAGCGCCTCGCGGAAGAACACCTCGGCGTTGGGGAAGTCGCCTTGCTCGGCGATCACCGTGCCCATGGTGTTCCACAGCATGGCGGTGTGGGGATGCTTGAGGATCGCCGGGCGCAGGATCTCGACCGCCTCGTCCGGGCGATCCTGGTCGCGGATGGCGCAGGCCAGGTTGTTGGCGCCCTCAGGGTGGTCGGGGTAGCGGGTCAGGAAGTGGCGGAACAGCTTCTCCGCCTGGGTCCGCATGCCCATGCGGTAGGCCAGCCGGCCCAGGTCGTTGGCCACCTCGGCGTGATCTGGCAACAGCCGCAACGCCGACTCGTAGGCCGCCACCGAGGAGGCGAAGTCGCCGGCCCGTTCACGGGCGATGGCCAGGAGGTACCAGCCGAAGCCATTGCGCTCATCCATCTCGAGCGCCTTGATGGCCCATTCGCCGCCGGTCTGGTGATCCTCGGCCTGCAGAGCCGCGACGGCGCGGTTCAGCAGCGGCTGGATGGCGAAGGCCTTAAGCTCGGCCATGGCGGCGGTGAGCTGGGTCAGCGCATCGCGGGAGCCCGCCTGGCCCAAGGCGCTGGTGGCGAGGCGCACCTGTGAAGGGGCCGAGCCGATCTGCAGGGCGGCGGCGGAGGTTGCGCTGGTGGGGGCCTTGCGCGGCATGCGGGGGAGACTCCGATAGGTCGGCGCCTAGCTCGCCCGGTTATGCTTAATTCCCGCTTAATCCTGGCCTCTTTGGATCGCGGCAACAGCCCGTTAACGCGTCTCCGATTAAGCGTGATGTGCGTTCGGCCCAGAGGAAAGCGACAATGGGTCATTCGAATCGCGATGAAGATTCGTGAGCGCTCAGATCTGGGAGGCGGGACTTGCCGCTTAAATTGTCGCTGAAGCCGGGGGAGAAGTTCGTCCTCAACGGTGCGGTCGTGCAGAACGGCGACCGCCGGGGCGTCCTGGTCCTGCAGAACAAGGCCTCTGTCCTTCGTGAAAAAGACATTATGCAGGAGGACGAGGTCAACACGCCGGGCCGTCGGATCTATTTCCCGGTGATGATGATGTACCTCGATGAGGCCGGGGCGGAGCGCTACTACGACGAGTTCGTCCGCCGGCTGACCGAATTCATGGGCGTGATAACCAACCCACAGATCCTCGGCGACTGTGTCGCCATCTCCAAGCACTGCATGGCGCGCGAGTACTACAAGGCGCTGATGCTCTGCCGGAAGCTTATCGAGTACGAAGACGAAAGGCTGGGCAATGTCCCTTCAGGCTTATCAGCAGGCGGCGACGCGGGCTGAGAGCCCACGTGAGACCGAATACCGTCTGTTCGCGCAGGTCACGCGCGCCCTGATGGACGCGGCCAAGTGCGATCCAAGCGATATCCGCGGCCGGATCGACGCCCTGGACTGGAACCGCCGCATCTGGTCGGTGATGGGGAGCGACTGCGCCGATCCCGGCAACCAGCTGCCGGCGCAGCTGCGCGCCTCGATCATCTCGCTGAGCATCTGGGTGGGCAAGCACACCAGCGCGGTGATCCGGCGCGAGGAAGAGATCGAGCCCCTGATCGACATCAACCGGATGATCATGCAGGGCCTGACCGGCGGGGCCGCCGCCGCGGCCTGATCCGCCGGACATCATCTAGAGACCTCGAAAGGCCGCGGCGATTCCGCGGCCTTTCGCATGGCGGCCTGACGCAGCCGGTCCGGCAGGACCTGCCGAGCGGCAGGTTTGGCTAACGGAGCGCCGACGACGTCTCCCGGAGATACCCAAAACCTTCAATGAACACAGCGTCTTGCCCTGGACCGGCTAAGGTTAAGCCTGGCCCGCGGCTTGCGATGATTCCTCTGGGCGAAAATCGCCCGCCGGCAAAAGTCCGGGCAACTACCTCCAGAATGGAAGGACGATCCAATGCCGTTCAATTCGGTCAATACGAACACGGGCGCCATGGTGGCGCTTCAGAACCTCAACTCGACCAACGCGGAGCTCGCCACAGCACAGACGAGAATCAACACTGGCAAGCGTATCGCTTCCGCGAAGGACAACGGCGCCATCTGGGCCATCGCCCAGAACCAGCGCGCCACGTCCGGCTCGCTGAACGCGGTTCGCGAGTCGCTGCAACGTGCGCAATCCACCGTCGACGTGGCCATATCGGCCGGCGAAACCGTCTCGGACATTCTCCTGCAGATGAAGGAGAAGGCCCTGTCGGCTTCGGATACGTCGTTGGACGCTGCGAGCCGCACCGCCCTGAACGATGACTTCAAGGCGCTGCGCGATCAACTGTCCAAGGCCGTGTCCAACGCCGACTTCAATGGCGTCAACATGGTCAAGGCGGGTGGCACCACGGTTGCGGCGCTGGCCAATGCGGACGGCACGTCCAAGATCACGGTTGCGGCTCAGTCGCTGGCTCTCGGCGGCACGAACGTGACGGTGGCCGCGGCGGGCTCGATCGGGACCGTCACCCTAGCGGCCGCTATGATCGCCACGGTGAACACCTCGATCACCAACGTCTCGACGGCGCTGTCCAAGCTGGGCACCGGGTCGAGGTCGCTGGGTTCGCACATGGACTTCATCTCGAAGCTCCAGGACAGCATCGACGCCGGCGTGGGCAACCTCGTTGACGCCGACCTCGCGAAGGAAAGCGCCAAGCTCCAAGCTCTGCAGACCAAGCAGCAGCTCGGAATCCAGGCGCTATCCATCGCCAACCAAGGTCCGCAGTCCCTCCTGGGGCTGTTCCAGTAAGTCGAGACCCCGGACGGGCTTTGTCCCGTCCGGGGCCCCTTTTAACGTCCTGGGCGGTTTCTGCCGGTCCAGCGCGGCAAATTCTGCCGCCCGGACCCTCAGCTCGGCAGAAGTTGCCGGGCCAGGACGTCCCTAACAGAGCTATAACCCTGACTTTTCACGTGCTTGTGGAGAGCCGCCGGGAGGCCGCCGTTGGCCCATAGCTTGCTGCCATAGAGGTCGGGCAAAACGCCCCCGGCCGTCAAAATGACGCCGGTCCCTGAGAAAAGGACCTACGCGATGAATAGCGTGAACACCAATGTCGGCGCCATGGTTGCGCTGCAAAACCTCAATCAAACCAACGACGAACTGATGACCACGCAGGCCCGTATCAATACGGGCAAGCGCGTCGCGTCAGCCAAGGACAACGGCGCCATCTGGGCCATCGCCCAGAACCAGCGCGCCACCTCCAACTCACTCAACGCCGTCAAGGAATCGCTGCAACGCGCGCAGTCGACCGTGGACGTGGCCATCTCGGCCGGTGAGACCGTCTCCGACATCCTTCTGCAAATGAAGGAAAAGGCCCTCTCCGCTTCGGATACGTCCCTCGACACCGCCAGCCGCACCGCGCTCAACGATGACTTCAAGGCGTTGCGCGACCAACTGGCGAAGGCCGTCTCCAACGCCGAATTCAACGGCGTCAACATGGTCAAGGCCGCCGGCACCACGATCGCCGCTATCGCGAACGCGGACGGCACCTCCAAGATCACGGTCGCCGCTCAGTCGCTGGCTCTCGGCGGCGCGAACGTGACTGTGGCCGCGGCCGGTTCGATCGGCACGGTGACCCTCGCCACGGCGATGATCGCCACGGTGAACACCTCGATCACCAACGTGTCCTCGGCGCTGTCCAAGTTCGGCACCGGCTCCCGGTCGCTGGGTTCGCACATGGACTTCGTCGGCAAGCTGCAAGACAGCATCGACGCGGGCGTGGGCAACCTGGTGGACGCGGACCTCGCGAAGGAAAGCGCCAAGCTCCAGGCTCTGCAGACCAAGCAGCAGCTGGGCATCCAGGCGCTGTCGATCGCGAACCAGTCCTCGTCGATCCTGCTGGGCCTGTTCCGCTAAAGCCCTTGAAACCCGCGGGGCATTTCGCTCCGCGGCCATCACGTGGCGGCGGGCAGGGAAACCTGCCCGCCGTTCGCGTAATCGGGAGCGCCGGCGTTCGAAGCGCCAGCGATTGGAACGATGCAAAACAAGGTTGCGGCCTTCGCAGCCACCCCGGACCCGACCTTTGGTCAACAGCAGCCCGCCGCGAAGCCGGACGTCGTCCGCTCCACCGAGCCCGCCGCACCGGCCACGGACCCGGTCGATCTGCGACTCGTCATTGAAGAGGATCAAGCCAGCGGTTCCTACGTCTACAAGACCATCAACCGGCTCACCGGCGAAGTCGTCCAGCAGTTCCCCAGGGAGCAGATCCTGCGGCTGCGGGAAGAGGTCCGCTACACCGCCGGGGCCGTGATCCGCGCCAGGGCCTGATCCTCCGGCTCCGCCCAGGAGCCGTCCATCCGACGCCACCGCCCGGGGCCGCCCGCGGCGGCGACGCCCGTTAACGATCTGATCACCACGATTTCGTAAGTTCCCGGCCATGCAGAGCCCGCGACTCGGACGAGTGCGGGCCCCGGCCGGAGAAGCGTGATGACGATCAGCGTGCATACCAACAAGTCCGCGCTCATCGCGCTGCAGAACCTTAACAAGACCAATGACGAACTGGGCGAGGTCCAAAACCGGATCAACACCGGCCTGAGGATCGCCAGCGCCAAGGACAACGCCGCGGTCTGGGCCATCGCCCAGGGCCAGCGGGCCGACATAGGGGCGCTTGGCGCGGTGAAGATGAGCCTGGAGCGGGCCCACTCCATCGCCGAGGTCTCGATGACCGCCGGCGAATCGATCTCCGACCTGCTGGTGCAGTTGAAGGAGAAGGTGGTCGCGGCGATGGACACTTCGCTGGATCCCACCTCGCGCACCGCGCTGAACAGCGACTTCAAGTCGATCCTGCGCCAGATCGCCCAGATCAGCGGCAATGCCGAGTTCGACGGCGCGAACCTGCTGAACGGGTCGCTGGGCGCCAATATCCAGTTCCTGGCCAACGCCGACGCCAATTCCAAGATCACGCTATCGAGCCAGAACCTCTCCCTGGGCGGCGCGATCATCACCATCGCCGCGACGGCCTCGATCAACACAGTGACCAACGCCACCACGGTGTTGACGGCGCTGAACACCTCGATCAGCGCGGTGAACCAGGCGCTGGGCAACCTGGGGTCGCAGGCAAAGCAGATCGACGCCCATACCGCTTTCGTCTCCAAGCTGACCGACGTCCTGGAGACCGGCGTCGGCAGCCTGGTGGACGCCGACCTCGCCAAGGAAAGCGCCCGCCTGCAGGCGCTGCAGGTGCAGCAGCAGCTCGGCGCCCAGGCGCTCTCGATCGCCAACCAGGCGCCACAGGTGATCCTGCAGCTCTTCCAGAACTGATGAACCCGTTTCGTTGGGGCGTAGGGAAGGCCCGGGCGCCGGTCGCCCGGGCTTTTTCTTGGGCGCTTAACGGCCTGTCAGCCGTCTTGCGCGTAAGGATGTCCTGCGGGCCTGCGCCCGTGGGCGGGAACCCATGGTCCTGACGATCGACACCAGCTTGCTGACCGGGTTCTACCAGTCGCGCCTTGGGCTGGGCGCGTCGGCGGCGGCCCCGCGCTCGCCAAAGGTCGCCCCCACCGCGCCCTGGACCAAGCCGCCGACGCCTGCGGAGGCCAGCGCCTCGGTGAAGACGGCGCTGACCGGCAAGCGGTTGATCAACGAGAACGCCGCCCAACTCGACCTGGCCGGCGCCAGCGCCGACTACCGAAAGCTGTTCGCGCTCTACCAGGGCCTCACCACCCTCAGCGGCGTCGCCGAGCAGATGCGCAACAAGGGCCTGACCAGCTTCGACACGAGCCGCATCCAGGCAACCTTCGCCAAGGGCATGGCCGAGGTCACCGGCTATGTTGACACCCTGAAGCTGGAGAAGCTGCGGGTGGCCCAGGGAGAGGCCGCCGCCTCGGTCAAGACCACGGTCCCGGTGGCCAAGACCAAGACCGACTACGTCACGCCACCGCTGGTCAGCGGGTCCAGCACGGACTTGGTTCCGGCGTTTCAAGGAAATGTCAATTTCACTATTTCTATCAAACGTGTAAGCACGATTCATAATGTGCAGATCGACTTAGCGGGCATGGGCGTCCAACCCCGCTCGATGGCGAATGTGGTCACCTACATCAACGACCAGCTGACCGCCGCTGGAGTGGATACGCGGGTCGCCACCCAGCGCACCGCGGGCCTGCCGCGCACTGTCGAGGCGGGTGGCAAGACCGTCACCCTGGGACCGGGCCCCGACCAGTGGGCGCTGAAGGTAAAGGTCTCGATCGGGGAGACCGTGACCTTCGCCGCGCCGGCCACAGCGGGCGCGGTCTATATGGCCCAGACGGTGGGCAATCCCGATCCGGACGGCAAGCCCGCCACCAACGACGACGCCACCCAGCGCCAGATGCTGAAGTTCCAGACCGACACCGCCACGGTGGAGGCGCCCGCGCAGAAGGCCGGAGAGGCCAACTGGGTGGAGGGTCGCGCCTTCGTCCAGGCGCTGGGCCCGCAGGTCAAGGCGGTGCACGACACCAAGGTGGGCGCGGACGGCTCGGTCTACATGCTGGCCGACGTCACCGCGAAGATCGAGGGCCAGGGCCTGCGCGGCAAGCAGGACGTGGCGCTCCTGAAGTACGATCCGGCGGGCAAGCTGATCTACGCGCGAACCCTGGGGGCCGGCGACAACGCCACGGGCCTGGCCCTGGCGCTCTCCGCCGACGGCAAGATCGCCGTGGCCGGGGCGGTGACCGGAGCCCTGAACGGGGCTGTGGAAGGCCCGCTGAACTCTGGCGCTACCGGCTCTTTCGCCACCCAGTCCGACAGCTTCGTGACCCTCTACGACGCCGAGGGTCAGGAGGTGTGGACCCAGCGCCGCGGGGCCAGACAGGCCGACGAGGCCAGCGAAGTCGCCTTTGGCGCCGACGGCACTGTCTATGTGCAGGGCCGCGCCCAGTCCGGGATGCCCGGCTCGACGGCGGTGGGCGGCTGGGACAGCTACGTGCAGGCCTTTAAGGTCGATGCGACGGGCAAGGTGCAGACCCTGTTCACCCACAGCTTCGGCACCACGGGGTCGGACCGGCCCGCGGGCCTGGTGGTGGACGGGTCGAGCCTGGTCACCGCCAGCGTCGACGACGGGCGCGCGGTGCTGCGCCGCTTCGACCTCTCCGGCGGGACGCCGGTGCTGAGCGCCACGCGGGACCTGGGCGACCTGCAGGGCGGCGAGATCACCGGCCTGGCGCTGGACGGCGGGGAGATCGTGGTGGCGGGCTCGACGCGCAACGCAGCGCTGGCCGCCGGGACCGTCACCCGGGCCCACGCCGGCGGTTCAGACGCCTTCGCCGCGCGACTGTCGGCGGGGCTGACGGCCAGCGCCGGCGACCGCCTGGCCTATTACGGCGGCACGGGCGATGACCGGGCCACGTCGCTTGCCGTCAGCGGCGGCCAGGTGTGGATCGCGGGCCAGGCCGGAACGGACCTGCCCGGTCAGCCGGCGGTAGGGACCAAGGACGGCTTTCTGACGCGGCTGGACGTGGCGGCGGGGACCATCGACTGGTCGCGGCGCTTCACCGGCAAGGATGGCCGCGCCGCGCCCACCTCCATCGCCATCGATCCCGTGGGCGCCAGCGTGCTCGACCGAATCGGCCTGCCCAAGGGCACGCTAGACCTGTCGGACTCCGCGCGGATCACCGCCGTCTCCAGCGCCCGCGCCGGCGACCAGTTCACCATCAAGGCCGGCGAGGGGCGGGCGCAGACCGTCACCATCACCGAGAACGACACCCTAGACACCCTGGCCCACAAGATCCGCCGCGCGGCGGGCTTCCAGGCCAAGGTGACCCTGAGCATTGTGGAAGGGGTCCGACGGCTCAGTATCGCTCCGCTCAACGACCGCATGATCCTGGAGATCGGGCCCGGCAAGACCGACAAGAACGCGCTGGCCATGCTGGGTATCCCCGAAGGCGTGGTCCGCAACACCGACGTGGTCGACGGCAAGAGCGTGCCGGCCGACGGCAAGGGGATGCTCTATGGCCTTGGCCTGCCCAGCGACCTGAACCTGGCCACCGACCAGGAGCTGGCGCACTCGCTGTCCCAGCTGGCCCAGGCCATGGGCGTGATCCGCACGGCCTACAAAGACCTGGTGGCCGCCGCAACGCCCAAGAGCGCCCAGGCAGCCACCACAGCCGCCGCCGCAGGCAAGGTCCCGGCCTACCTCTCCAACCAGATCGCCAACTACCAGGCCGCGCTGAACCGCCTGACCGGCGGCTGAGAAGCGGCGGCTTATGTGGCGATTCAGAAATTCGTCTGCGCCTGTGGCGAGCTCAGTACGAATTTCTGAATCTTCGGCCACACGAGCAAGCGTATGATTTCTAGTGTGCTTCCTGGGTCTGAAGTTCGCACAGAGCCCGATCCAAGAGTGGGGCGAGCTTCAGATCCAGCACGCTAGCGCCGCGGCGCTTGAAAGCCGCGGGCGCGCGGTCTAGCGAGGGCCATGGATTCCGAGAACGACCGCCCGGGCGGTTCCGACAACGACCGCCGCCGTCTGCTGGTGCTGCTGGGCGGGGCGCTGGCCCTCTTGGCCGGCCTGCTGATCGCCTGGCTGCTGGTGCAGGGCGGCCGGGGCGACAAGGTCACGGCGCCGGCCGCGTCGGCAGGGGGCCTGGTGATCGATTCCTCGGCGATGGAGGATGGCAAGATCGACCCGGCCATGCCGCTGCGCTGTTTCGTGGCTGGCCAGTTCGTGGGCGAGTTGACCCTGGCCCAGTGCGCCCAGCGCAACGGCGTGGCCACCGGCGCCTTGGATGTGGGTGTTGACCAAACCGGCGCCCTGGCCGCCGCCGACGGGCTGGGTGAGGTGCTGGCCCCGCTGCCGCCTGCCGAGGAGCCTCAGCCCATCGAGGCGCCGGTCGCCGTGGCCGCGCCGCCCACCAGCAGCGCTCCGCTGGGCGCCTGCTGGCGCCACGGCGACAGCCAGTGGCGCAAGATCCCCATCGAGATGTCGCTCAACGCCTGCGTCCAGACCCTGTTCGCCGGTCGCTGCGAGCGTCCCGGCGGCGCTACCTATGGCCGCTGGGGCCAACAGACCCTGCGGCTGGTCGCCGGCCGGGTGGAGGCCTCGGGCGACAACGCCAGCTTCCACACCCTGGCGGACCAGGGCGCCGGCTGCAGCATCCCGCCGGTGGGCTGAGCGCCTGGAGATCGCCACAACCCGCTGATAGGCTCCCACCATGCACGCCAAGCTGATGCTCCTCGCCGCCGCCCTCCTGGCGGTCACCGCCTGCGCCAAGCGCACCGAGCCGCCCGGCGACGTGGGCGTCTGTTTCCACGTGGTGCCGCAGCAGGACGGGGCGCTGAAGTACAACCGCCTGATCGAGGCGCCGAACCTGGAGACCTGCGCAGCCAACCTGGAGGCCATGCGGATCAAGTTCCTGCGTCTGGGCGGCAACCAGCAGAACATCTACGGCGCCTACCAGGCCAATTTCCTGTTCCTGGAAAAGGAGGGGGTGATGACCTCCACCTCGCTGGAAGGGCCGCGCTACGTGGCCCTGGTGCGCACCGGCGACGGCCGTCTGGCGATCCCTGGCGCCATGCCGCGGCAATAGTCTGTGGATGGATCACGCCGGACCAGAACGTAAAGAGAACATTCCTCTTGCGGCGCCCATGGGCGGCACGCTAGCCTGCCGCAGGGCACGGCCCGAAACTCTACGGAAACTTAGGACAACGACATGGCGGGCAGCGTCAACAAGGTCATTCTGGTGGGCAACCTGGGGGCTGACCCCGAAATCCGCACCCTCACATCCGGCGACCGGGTGGCGAATCTGCGGGTCGCCACCTCGGAAACCTGGCGCGACCGCACATCCGGCGAGCGCAAGGAGCGCACCGAGTGGCACCGGGTGGTGATCTTCAACGACAACCTCGTGAAGGTGGCCGAGAGCTACCTGCGCAAGGGCTCCAAGATCTACATCGAAGGCGCCATCCAGACCCGCAAGTGGGCCGACCAGTCGGGGGTCGAGAAGTATTCCACCGAGGTCGTGCTGCAGAAGTTCCGCGGCGAACTGACTATGCTGGACGGCCGCGGCGGTGACGCCGAGCAGGGCGAGGGCGGCGGCCATTCCGGCGGCTTCTCGTCCGGGCCGAAGGCGCAGGGTTCAGGCCCGCGCGAGGACTTCTCCGCCGACCTGGACGACGAAATCCCGTTCTAGGCCGACCCTAAGGGACGGCGGCGGCCGGCGGCGGGCAGACGTCGCCGATCCGCCGGGCCTGCGTGCTGGCGCGGCCCGGGATGTCGATCCCCGCGAACTCCACGGCGACGTCGGCGGTGAGGTTGAAGCTGGTGGGGGTGTAGTCGCCGGCGCCGGCGATGGCGACCTTGCGGCCCTTCTTGCTGACGCAGGTCCCCTTCAGGGTAATCTTCCCGCCCTGGATGACCCGGGTGGGATAGGTGCAGGCGTAGTGGCGGTTCGAGGGCCCGGACATGAACTTGTCCACGTCGGCCGGCGTGATGCAGCGCTTCTCCACCGAGGTCTGGCGGATCGGCGACAGCAGCTTGTTGGTGGATTCCCAATAGCCGGGCTGGATGGCCGTCTGGGCGGCGGCGGGGCCGGCCAGGGCCAAGCCGAGGAGCAGGGCGTGCGACAGTCTCATGGTCAGGCTCTTTGGATCCGATATGCGGCCAGCTTGAGGCGCGGCGGATGAACCCGCGATTACCGGGCCCGGTTCAACGGGTGTGCAGCACCACGCCCTCGTCCACATGCTGCAGGTTGGCTTCGCGCAGGGCTGCGCCCACCTCGTCGTAGAAGAACGGCAGGAAGGCGTAGCGGCGGGCGCGGGTCACCGGCGTGGCCTCATGCTGCAGGCTGCAGGAGAACACCACCGCGCCGCCCGTTGGGGGCCGGTAGGTGCGCTGGCCGAATTCCGGGAACCGCAAATCGCCGCCGTCGAACGCCTCGGCGTTGAGGTTGATCGAGACGGCGAACACCCGGTGGGCGGTGCCGAGGGTCTCGTTGTCGCGGTGCGGCCGGAAGTAACCACCCTCCGCAGCGTCGTAGCAGGCCACTAGGTAGCGCTCCATGCGGGTGGGCTTGAACTGGAAGGCCCGCCGCATCGACGGGATCAGGCGCCGGGCGAGCCGCGTGGCGATCTCGTCGCGGAAGTCGGGGTCGTCAATGAACACGTCGCGCCGCTTCTTGAACGATCCCATGACCCCCACGGTCTTGCCGCCCACGTCGCGCATCACCCCCGACGGCGTGCCGCCGACCGCGTCGTAGTGGTCGATCAGCCGGCGACAGAAGGCCGGCTCGAAGACCCGCGGGACGATCAGCACTGGGGCGTGCAGGGCCGCGCCGGCGTAGGCGTCCACCGGGGGCAGCCGCTCAATCTCATCGAAGACCCGCCGGTACTCGGCCAGGGGCGCGTGGGCCAGCACCCGCAAGCTGGGATCGAGCAACAGGCAGAAGGGATGCTCAACGCCGGCCTCGTCGATGGCGCCGTAGAGCCGGCTCACCGCGCGGTCGGCGTCCAGGAACCAGCGCATCCCGGGCGCCCGGTCGCGGGCCGTGGCGATGCTTTGCGCATCGGTGATCACTGTGAAGGCGGCCAGGTTATGGTCGTCGATCCTGCGCCCCAGGGCGGCGGCGGCCTGCATGAACGCCGCGCGCGCCGGACGGCCGGTAGGCAGGAAAGTCAGCAGGACGTAGCGGCCGCTGAGGGTGCTGAAATTGAACACAGCGTTGCTCGGCGTCGGCGCCACGAACCACGGCGCGAGGTCGCCGACGGAGAGCGGCGGGGCGGGCCAGGCGGTGGTCATGACGTCGGCTGAAGGGCGGCTATGCGGGTCTCATAGTTCGCCAGCACCTGGGCCCCGGCGGCGTCATAGAAGAACGGCAGGAAGGCGTACCGGCGCCCCAGGGTGATCCGGGTGGCCTCGTGCATCAGGCTGCAGGAGAACACTGCCGCGCCACCCGGCGGCGGCCGGTAGGTTGCGGGTCCGAATTCCGGGAACCGCAGGTCCCCGCCCTCGTAGGTGTCGTTGAGGTTGAGGGAGCAGGCGAACTTGCGGTGGGCGGTGCCCTGGGTGGTGTCGTCGCGGTGCGCCCGGAACACGCCGCCGTCCTCGGCGTCATAGCAGGCCACCAGGTAGCGCTCGATGTGGGTGACCCGGAAGGCCAGGGCGCGCTCGATCATCGGATAGAGGCGGCGTTCCAGCCGGTCGAGGACGGCGGCCTTCAGGTCGGGGTCCTCGATCAGCACGTCGCGGCGCTTCTTCAGTTCGTCCATCACCGCCACGGTGCGCGCACCTTCGTCGCGCATGACGCCGGTGAAGCGGGCGGCGCCGTTGGCGTGCAGGGCCACCAGCGCCTGGCAGAGCTCGGGCTCCAGGATGCGAGGCGCGATCAGCACCGGGGCGTGCAGCGGCGTCGCCGCGTGGTCGGCCACGGCGGGCAGGGTGCGCAGATAGCTGAGCACCGCCTCGTGCTCGCCCAGGGGCGCCGAACCCAGCGCCCGCAAGGTGGGATCCAGGACCAGCCAGTGCGGGTGCGCGACCCCCTCGGCGTCGAGGGCGGCGTAGCGCCGGCTGACCGCGCCCGATCGGTCGTCGATCCAGCGCAAGCCCCGCAGGTCCCGGACGCCGGCCCAGGTCTCCTCGTCGCGGACCATCACGAAGGCGCACAGCTTGGCGTCGTCGAACAGGGCCATGTTGGCCGCCAACGCCTTCAAGGCCGGCCCCCGGCGCCCGGCGTCGGGCGGCAGGAAGGCCATCAGCACATAGCGGCCGGCCGCGGTGTCGAACACGAATTGCGGGGTGGTGGGGGTCGGCGCCGTAAACCAGGGCGCGGACTCGCCGGGCAAGAGCGGCATTCAGGGTCCTTTTTCAGATCTGCTTTCTAGGGCGCCGTGAGGCCGAGGTCACCACCGCTAGGGCGCGTCTCGCGCGCACACCCGCGCGGCGGTGGCGCGCGGGGGTTTAAAATGCTACCAATGACCCCCACTTAAACAGTCCGATTCTAACGGCTAAATCCCTCCCTTGACTGACGAAAACACCACCCCTCCGGACGACCGGCGCGGGGGCGTCGCCCCTATCGCGATCGAAGACGAGCTGAAGCGCTCCTATCTCGATTACGCCATGAGCGTGATCGTGAGCCGGGCGCTGCCAGACGTGCGCGACGGCCTGAAGCCCGTGCACCGGCGCATCCTCTATTCCATGAGCGAGCAGGGTCACACGCCCGACCGCAGCTATGTGAAGTCGGCGCGCATCGTCGGCGACGTCATGGGCAAATACCATCCGCACGGGGACGTGGCGATCTACGACACCCTGGTGCGCCTGGCGCAGCCGTTCTCCATGAACCTGCTGCTGATCGACGGGCAGGGAAACTTCGGTTCGGTGGACAACGATCCGCCGGCGGCCATGCGCTACACCGAAAGCCGCATGACCAAGGCGGCGATGGCGATCCTGGCCGACCTCGACAAGGACACGGTCGACTTCAAGGACAATTACGACGGCTCCGAGAGCGAGCCGGTGGTGTTGCCCTCGCGCATCCCCAACCTGCTGGTCAACGGGGCTGGCGGCATCGCAGTGGGCATGGCCACCAATATCCCGCCGCATAACCTGGGTGAGATCGTCGACGCCTGCCTGGCCTATGTGGACAACCCCGAGGTCACCCTCGATGAGCTACTGGAGATCGTCCCGGGCCCCGACTTCCCCACCGGCGGCCAGATCATCGGGCGCACCGGCGCGCGCCTGGCGCTGATGACCGGGCGCGGTTCGGTGATCATGCGCGGCGACGCCACCGTCGAGGAGATCCGCAAGGATCGCGAGGCGATCGTCATCACGGCGATCCCCTACCAGGTGAACAAGGCCGCCCTGGTGGAGCGCATCGCCGAGTTGGTGCGCGAAAAGCGCATTGAGGGCGTCGCCGATCTGCGCGACGAAAGCGACCGCCAGGGCATGCGGGTGGTCATCGAGATGAAGCGCGACGCCTCGGGCGAAGTGCTGCTGAACCAGCTCTACCGCTACACGTCGCTGCAGACCTCGTTCGGGGTCAACATGCTGGCGCTCAACCGCGGCCGGCCCCTGCAGATGGGCCTGCGCGAGATGGTCACCGCCTTCGTCGACTTCCGCGAAGAAGTGGTCGTGCGCCGCACCAAGTTCGAGCTCTCCAAGGCCCGCGACCGCGGCCATGTGCTAGTGGGCTTGGCCATCGCCGTCGCCAACATCGACGAGTTCATCCACATCATCCGCTCGTCCAAGGACCCTAGCGAGGCGCGCGAGCGGCTGGTGGCCCAGGACTGGCCGGCCGGCGACATGCTGCCCCTGGTGGAGCTGATCGCCGACCCGCGCACGGTGATCGTCACCGCCGGCCGCATCCGGCTGACCGACGAGCAGGCCCGCGCCGTGCTGGCCCTGACGCTGTCGCGGCTTACCGGCCTTGGCCGCGACGAGATTTTCGGCGAGGCCCGCACCCTGGCCGACAGCATTCAGGGCTTCTTGGACATTCTCTCTTCGCGCGAGCGGGTGATGGGCATCGTGCGCGAAGAGTTGGTGGAGGTCCGCGAGGCCTTCGCCGTGCCCCGCCGCACCCAGATCGTCGAGGGCGACGCCGACGTCGAGGACGAGGACCTGATCACCCGCGAGGAGATGGTCATCACCGTCACCCACGGCGGCTATGTGAAGCGCACGGCGCTGACCACCTATCGGACCCAGCATCGCGGCGGCAAGGGCCGCTCCGGCATGGCCACCAAGGAAGAGGATGCGGTGACCCGCGTCTTCTCGGCCAACACCCACACGCCGATGCTGTTCTTCTCCTCGGGCGGCAAGGCCTACAAGCTGAAGGTGTGGCGCCTGCCGGTGGGCACGCCCACGTCCCGCGGCAAGGCGTTCGTCAACCTGCTGCCCATCGAGCCCGGCGAGAGCATCACCTCGATCCTGCCGCTGCCCGAAGACGAGGCCAGCTGGGACCAGTACGATGTGATGTTCGCCACCCGATCGGGCGGGGTGCGGCGCAACAAGCTGTCGGACTTCGTGGACATCCGCCGCAACGGCAAGATCGCCATGAAGCTGGACGAGGGCGATAGCATCGTCGGCGTGGGCGTCTGCAACGCCCAGGCCAACGACATCCTGCTGACCACGGCGCTGGGCCGCTGCATCCGTTTCGCCACGGAGGAGGTGCGGGTGTTCGCGGGCCGCGATTCCACGGGCGTACGCGGCATCCGCCTGGCCGAGGGCGACCGGGTGATCTCCATGGCCATCCTGCGTGCGGTGGCAGCGACGCCGGCCGAGCGCCTGGCCTATCTGAAGCACGCCAAGGCCATGCGCCTGGCGCTGAGCGGCGAGGCCGAGGACGGCGACGAGCCGGTGGCGGCGGCCGAGGACGAAGACGTGGGCGGTGAGGGCGAAGTCACCCTGGGCGTCGAGCGGATCGCCGAACTGGGCGCGGCGGAGGAAGTGATTCTCACCGTCTCCACCGAAGGCTTCGGCAAGCGCACCTCGGCCTATGAGTTCCGCCGCACGGGCCGCGGCGGCCAGGGGCTGCTGGCCCAGGACCTCACCAAGCGGGGCGGCCGGCTGGCCGCCTCGTTCCCGGTGGACGAGGCCGACCAGA
>NZ_JBKJTG010000066.1:0-20373 GCF_046590535.1 Phenylobacterium sp.
CCCGCTACCGGCTCACCATCGAGTACGACGGGCGGCCCTACCACGGCTTCCAGGCGCAGGGGGACCTGCCGTCCGTACAGGGATCGCTGGAGCGTGCAGTGAAGGGGTTCAGCGGCGAGACCCGGCGCATGCAGACCGCCGGGCGCACCGACGCTGGCGTCCACGCCCTGGGCCAGGTGGTGCATGTGGACCTGGAGAAGAGCTGGCGGCCGGAGGTGGTCCGTGATGCGCTGAACGCCCACCTGGCGCCCGAGCCGATCACGGTGCTGGAGGCGCAGATCGCCCCGGAGGGGTGGCACGCCCGGTTCTCCGCCACCGAGCGGCGCTACAGCTACCGCATTCTCAACCGCAAGAGCCCGCCGGCCCTGGAGCGCGGCCGGGTCTGGCACGTGAAGAAGCCCCTGGACGCCGACGCCATGCACCAGGCGGCGCAGGCGCTGATCGGCCACCACGATTTCACCACCTTCCGCGACCTGGCCTGCCAGGCCAACTCGCCCATGAAGACGCTGGACCTCGCCACGGTTCGCCGTGAGGGTGAGGCGGTGATTCTGGACTTCGCCTCCCGCTCCTTCCTGCACAGGCAGGTGCGCTCAATGACCGGCACCCTGGCCGAGGCCGGCGTCGGGCGCTGGAGCGTGGCCGACGTGAAGTCCGCCCTTGAGGCCCGGGACCGCACCGCCTGCGGGCCCGTGGCCACGGCGGACGGGCTCTACCTCACCGGGGTCTCCTACCCGTGAGGGCCGTGGCCGCGCTGGCGGCGCTGACAATGCTTTGCGGATGTGTCTCGACCGTCGACCGGGGCTGCCTGCGGCCCGGCCCGGCGACCCTGACCGGCAAGGTGTTCGACTTCACCGGCTACGGTCCGCCCGGCTACGGCGAGACTCCGGAGAAGGACCAGACCAGCCTCTACCTGGCCCTGGCCCTGGAGCAACAGATCTGCGTGTCCGGCGTACCGGTCTCCGTGGTCGAACTGACCCCGCCGCTGCCGATCGTTCCCGAAGGCGTCCTTGGGCAGCCCGTCCGCCTCACCGGCCGCCTGGCCCTGGTGAAGGCCTCAGTCGATCGGCCGCCGGCGACGCTCTCCGGCGCTCAGAACGCGAACGTGGCGAAGTAGCGGGCGATCAGCGCGCTGTAGACGGCCTGCAACAGCCTGATCTCGGCCACCGGCGCGCCCTCGTCCACCGCGTGCATGGTCTTGCCCACCAGCCCCACCTCCACCACCGGGCAGAGCGCGCGGATGAAGCGGGCGTCCGAGGTGCCGCCAGTAGTGGAAAGCTCCGGCTCGACGCCGGCCGCGTCCTTCACGGCGGCGGCCACCAGGGCGGTGAACGGCCCCGGCTGGGTGAGGAACGCCTCGCCACTGATCTGCGGCGTCACCGCGACGGTCCCGTTGAACCCCTCCGCGGCGATGCGGGCCTCTGCCTCGATCCAGGCGGCCAGCGCCGCCCCGGTGTGGTTGGGGTTGAAGCGGATGTTCAGCCGGGCGCGGGCTGTGCCCGGAATGACGTTGGTGGCGGTGTTGGGCGCCTCGATCAGGGTGACTTCCAGGTTCGACGGCTGGAATTCCGGATAGCCCTGGTCCAGCACCCGGGCCTGCAGGACGGCGAGAAGCCGGATCAGCACGGGGACCGGATTGGCCGCGCGGTGCGGATAGGCCACGTGGCCCTGCACGCCGCGAACGATGATCTCGGCGTTGATCGAGCCCCGGCGGCCCACCTTGACCATGTCACCGAAGGTCTCGGCAGAGGTGGGCTCCCCCACCACGCAGTGGTCGATGACCTCGCCTTCGGCGGCCAGGGCGTCCACGACCATCTTCGTGCCGTGGGTGGCCACGCCCTCCTCGTCGCCGGTGATCAGGAAGGACAGCGAGCCGGCGACCTGGCCGGCCGCGATGGCCTCGGCCGACGCTGCGGCGAAGGCGGCGATGGCGCTCTTCATGTCCACGGCGCCGCGCCCGATCAGGACGCCGTCCACCACCTCGGCGGCGAAGGCGTCGCGGCTCCAGGCGGCGGCGTCGCCCACCGGCACCACATCGGTGTGGCCGGCGAAGCAGAGGTTGGGCCGCGCGGTCCCGTGCCGCGCGTAGAGGTTCTCGATCTCGCCGAACCTCATCCGGCGACAGGAAAAGCCCAGCCCGGCCAGCACCGCCTGGAGCACGTCCATGGCGCCGGCGTCGGCGGGGGTCACCGAAGGCCGGCGGATCAGCTCACGGGTCAGTTCGACGGCGTCTATGGCGGCAGGCATAGCGGCGCTTTACGGTCGCGGGCCCCATCAAGCAACGGACTTCGCATGCCCAGGATCGACATCGAGAGCGCGCCGACCCGCTTCGGCAGCGCCTATCCCGCGCCGTTCGACGAACCCTGCCGGGCGCGCAAGCGCTGGAAGCTCGGCGACGCCGCCGGGCTCACCCAGTTCGGGGTGAACCTGATGCGCCTGCCGCCGGGCGCCTGGACCAGCCAGCGTCACTGGCATACCGCCGAGGACGAGTTCGTCTGGGTGGTGTCCGGTGAGGTGGTGCTGATCACCGACGCCGGCGAGGAAACCTTGAGCCCAGGCGATTGCGCGGGCTTCGCGGCCGGCGCGCCCGACGGCCATCACATCCAGAACCGCTCGACGATGGAGGCGGTCCTGCTGGAGGTGGGCTCGCGCCGCGAGGCGGAGGACGGCTGCGACTACCCGGACATCGACATGGTCATCGATCCGGGGTCGGAGACCTACCGTCACCGGGACGGGACGCCCTATCCGGTGGCGACCTCCCGCTAGCGGGGCGATTCGGAAATTCGCCGGTGCGCATGGTGGGCTCTGCGCGAACTTCAGATCCAGGACACTAGCGTCAGTCCCGCAGGAGTTCGTTGATGCTGGTCTTCGAGCGGGTGCGCTCGTCGACGGTCTTCATGATCACCGCGCAGTAGGTGGAGGGCATGGCCTCGTGCGGGCTGGGGCGGGAGCCGGACATGATCACCGAGTAGGGCGGCACCTCGCCGGTGATCACCACGCCGGTGCGGCGGTCGACGATCGGGGTGGTGGAGGTCAGGTAGACGCCCATGGAGAGCACGCTGCCCTCCCGCACGATGACCCCCTCGGCGACTTCCGACCGGGCGCCGATGAAGCAGTTGTCCTCAATGATGGTGGGGTTGGCCTGCAGGGGCTCCAGCACCCCGCCGATGCCCGCCCCGCCGGAGAGGTGCACGTTGCGGCCGATCTGGGCGCAGGACCCGACGGTGGCCCAGGTGTCGACCATGGTCCCTTCGCCCACATAGGCGCCGATATTGACGAATGACGGCGTCAGCACCGCGCCCCGGGCGATGAAGGCGCCCTTGCGGACCACGCATCCGGGGACGGCGCGGAAGCCCGCCGCCTCGAACCGGGCGGCGTCCCAGCCGGTGAACTTCAGCGGGACCTTGTCCCAAAAGGGCCCCGGGGCGTCGGCCTCGACCAGGGCGCTGGGCAGCAGGCGGAACATCAGGAGGATCGCCTGCTTGGCCCACTGGTTGGTGACCCAGGTCCCGTCGGCCTCGCGCTGGGCCACTCGCAGGGTCCCTGAATCCAGGCGCTCGATGGTCTCCAGCACCGCCTCGCGCACCTGGCCAACGGTGGCCGTGGAGATGGCGTCGCGATCCTCCCACGCCGCCTCGATGACGCGCTTCAGATCGGAGTGGTCGGTGGCGGTCATCAGGCGGCTTCCCTCACCCGGGCGTCCCTGAGGAAAGGCGCGAGGTGGTCAACACGGTGGTGCACGAAGGCGGCGGTGGAGGCGCCGGCGTGGGGCCCCACCAGGACCGTGGTCATGCCCATGTGGGCGGCGGGCGCCAGGTTGCGCTCGCTGTCCTCGAAGAAGGCGGTGGCGGCGGGGTCGATGGCGTGGGCCGCGATCACGCGCTGGAAGGCCACCGGGTCGGGCTTGGGCACATAGCCGGCCGAGCCGATGTGGAAGACGTCGTCAAACAGGTGCGCGAGGCCCAACTTGGCCAGCACCCGCTCGGCATGGACGCCGTCGGCGTTGGTGAAGATCAGCCGGCGGCCGGGCAGGCGCTCCAGGGCCGCGATCAGGTCGGCGTCCTGGGCCAGAGCCTCCAGCGACAGGTCGTGGAAGAGGGCGTGGAAGTCCTTGGGATCGACCCCGTGATGGACGATCAGCCCGCCCAGGGTGAGGCCATGCTCGGCCAGGTACTTCTTCTGCAGGGCATAGGCCTCGGTGCGGGGCAGGCCGGTAAGCTTTTCCACGTAGTCGGTCATGCGCCGCTCGATCTCCCCCATGAAGCCGGATTCGACCGGGTAGAGGGTGTTGTCGAGATCGAACAGCCAGGTGTCGATGTGGGTGAAGTCGGCGCTCATTCGCAGATCAGCGTGCCGGCCCCGTGCTCGGTGAACAGTTCGACCAGCAGGGCGTGGGGGCGGCGGCCGTCCATGATGACCACGGCCTCGACGCCGGCCTGGACCGCGGCGATGGCGGTCTCCAGTTTGGGGATCATGCCGCCAGTGGCGACACCGTCGTCGATGGCCGCGCGGGCCTGGGCCACGGACATCTGGCGCATCAGGGCGCCGTTGGCGTCGAGCACCCCGGCCACGTCGGTGAGCAGCAGCATGCGCTTGGCGTTCAGCGCGCCGGCCAGGGCGCCGGCTACCGTGTCGGCATTGATGTTGTAGGTCTCGCCGGTCTCCGACACCCCGATGGGGGCGATCACCGGGATGTAGTCCTCCTCGGCGTAGATCAAGGCCTCGATCAGCTTCGGATCCACCCGCTTGGGATCGCCCACAAAGCCCAGGTCGACCATCCGCTCGACCTCGGAATTCGGGTCCTTGGTGGTTCGGGTGACCTTTTCCACGGTGATCAGCCCGGCGTCCTTGCCCGACAGGCCCACGCCGCGCACGTCGGCCTCGGCGCCGGCCCGGGTGATCCAGTTGGCGATCTCCTTGTTGATGGCGCCGGAGAGGACCATCTCGGCCACCTCCATGGTCGCCTCGTCGGTGACCCGCAGGCCGTCGATGAAGGTCGACTTGACGCCTGCCTTCTCCAGCATGGCGGAGATCTGCGGCCCGCCGCCGTGGACCACCACCGGGTGAACGCCCAGCATCTTCAGCATCACCGTGTCGGCGGCGAACAGCTTAGCCACCTGCTCCTCGCCCATGGCGTGGCCGCCGTACTTGATGACCACGGTCTCGCGGTCATAGATCTGGATGTAGGGCAGGGCCTCGGCCAGCGTCTTGGCGGTGGCCCATCCCTGCTCCTGGGTTTCGTCGGTCACTGGCGTTCCAAGCGATGAGGATCGGAGGGGTCCGATAGCGGACAAGCCTGCCCCTGTCACCTTCGCCGGCCCGTGCTAAGCCTTGGGGAAGGACAGATGGGCCGGGGGTTCCCGAAATGAGCGCGAAGATCATGGCGGCGGCCCTGGCCGCCTGGACGCTCGCCACGGGGGCGCAAGCCGCCACCGTGGCGGTCTCCGCCGACCGCCTGCTGGACGTGGCCACGGGCCGCTATCTGGAGCGTCCGATGGTGGTGATCACCGATGGCCGCATCGTCTCGGTGGGCCGCCAGGGCGACGCGGCGCCAACGGGCGCTGAGCGGGTGGACCTGCCCGGCGTCACCCTGCTGCCCGGCCTGATCGACATGCATGTCCACCTGACCTCGTCGCCGCTCTACGGCGGCTACACGGGCTATCAGTTCTCCGACGCCTTCTGGACGGCGATCGGCGTGCGCCACGCCAAGGACACCCTGGAGGCGGGGTTCACCACCGTGCGCAACGTGGGCTCCAGCTTCTGGGGCGACGTGGGCCTGCGCGAGGCGGTGGACAACGGCTTCGTCCCCGGCCCGCGGATCGTTACGGCGGCCTATTCGTTCGGCGCCACCGGCGGCCACTGCGACGAGACCTTCTTCCCGCCGTCCATGCAGGCGAACGCGCCGTTCAATTCCGACAGCCCCGACCAGGGCCGGGCGGCGGTGCGCAAGCTGCGGAAGTACGGCGCCCAGGTGATCAAGATCTGCGCCACCGGCGGGGTGTTCTCGAGGGGCGATTCGCCGGGCGCCCAGCAGCTCAGCGTGGAGGAGATGAAATCTATCGCCGACGAGGCGCACCTGTCGGGCATGAAGGTCGCCGCCCACGCCCACGGCGCGCCGGGCATCAAGGCCGCCATCCTGGCCGGGGTGGACACCATCGAACACGCCAGCCTCGTGGACGACGAGGGCATCAAGCTGGCCGTCCAGAAGGGCGTCTGGTTTGGGATGGATATCTACAACACCGACTACACGCAGGCTGAGGGCAAGAAGAACGGGGTGCTTGAGGAGAACCTGCAGAAGGACCGCGATATCGGCGAGATCCAACGGCAAAATTTTCGCAAGAGCCTGAAGGCCGGGGTGAAGCAGATCTACGCCACCGACGCGGGGGTCTATCCGCACGGCGACAACGCCCGGCAGTTCGCGGTCATGGTGCGCTATGGGGCGACGCCCTTGCAGGCCATTCAGTCGGCCACGGTGAACGCCGCCGAGGCCCTGGGCTGGACCCGCGACGTGGGCCAGGTATCCGCCGGCCGCTACGGCGACATGGTGGGGGTAATGGGCGATCCGCTCGTCGACGTGCGGGTGCTGGAAAAGCCGGTGTTCGTGATGAAGGGCGGCGCGGTGGTGAAGCGGCTGCCGTAGGCTGAACGGGGGCCGGCGTCTCGGCGACAGCGGCGTTTCCAGCCAGCGGCCTGGGTCAGATTGAGCGGGCCACCACTTCCTTCATGATCTCCGAGGTGCCGCCGTAGATCCGCTGCACCCGAGCGTCACGCCACAGCCGGGCGATCGGATACTCGTTCATGTAGCCCGCGCCCCCGTGCAACTGCAGGGCGGCGTCACAGACTTCCCACTGCAGCTCGGTGTGGAACAGCTTGGCGGCGGAGGCCTCGGCCGCGGTGAGCTGGCGGTCCAGGTGGCGGGCCAGGCACCAGTCCAGGTGCGCCCAGCCGGCCTGCAGCTTGGCCTTCAGGGCGGCCAGGGTGAAGCGGGTGTTCTGGAAGTCGAACACGGTCTGCTTGAAGGCCTTGCGCTCCTTGGTGAACTTTACCGCCTCGTCGAAGGCCCGCTGGGCGCCCGCCTGGCCGGCGATGGCGATCTGGAGCCGCTCCTGCGGCAGCTGGTTCATCAGATAGGCGAAGCCCTTGCCCTCCTCGCCCAGGCAGTTGGTGATGGGAATGCGCACGTCCTCGAAGAACAGCTCCGAGGTATCGGCGGAGTTCTGGCCCACCTTGTCGAGGTTGCGGCCGCGCTTGAAGCCGTCGCGGTCGCCCTCCACCAGGATCAGCGAGATGCCCTTCGACCCGGCCGCCGGATCGGTCTTGGTGACCACGATGATCAGGTCGGCGTTCTGGCCGTTGGTGATGTAGGTCTTGGAGCCCGAGACCACATAGTGGTTGCCATCGCGGATGGCGGTGGTGCGCACCCCTTGCAGGTCGGAGCCGGCGCCGGGCTCGGTCATGGCGATGGCGGTGATCACCTCGCCCGACACCATGCCGGGCAGCCAGCGCTGCTTCTGCTCTTCCGAGCCGTAGTTGATGATGTAATCGACGACGATGTCGGACTGCAGGGTGATGCCGGCGCTGGAGCCGGCGTAGGACAGCTCCTCGCCGATCACCGCGTTGAACCGGTAGTCGAGGCCGAGGCCGCCGTATTCCTCGGGCACCTGCGGGCAGAGGATGCCAGCCTCGCCGGCCGCCAGCCAGAACGTGCGGTCGACGCAGCCTTCCTCCTCCCAGCGGTCGAGGTTGGGATGCAGGGCGCGATCGTAGAACTTGCGCACCTGGTCGCGGAAGAGGTTCAGGTCCGCGTCGAAGACGGGGCGGGTGGCAGTGTCCAGCATGGCGGGCTCTTGAAGGTGACGATGGCCGTCACTTAGCGCGCTGACGCCGGGTCCGCATAGTGTGCTGGATCTGAAGTTCGCCTCCTTGTTGGATCAGGCTCTGAGTGAACTTCAGATCCAAAAAAGCACACTAAAAACACATACTTGCTAGTATGGCTGGAGATTCGGAAATTCGCTTAGAGCCCGCCACACGCGCAGGCGAATTTCCGAATCTCCACACTAGATCGCGCAGGCCGCGACGATCTCGGCGCGAAGCTGGGGGATGCCCGTGCCCTTCTCGGCGGAGGTGGCGAGTACGCGGGGGAAGGCGGCGGGGCGCTTGGCGATCTGGGCCAGGGTCCGCTCGGTGACGGCCTGGACCTCGCGCGCACCGATCTTGTCGGCCTTGGTGAGGATGATCTGGTAGGAGACCGCCGCCGTATCGAAGGCGGCCAGCGCCTCCTGGTCCACGTCCTTCAGGCCGTGACGGGCGTCGATCAGCAGGTAGGCCCGCTTGAGGTTGGGCCGGCCGCGCAGGTAGTCGCGGCCGAGGTTCTGGAACTTCTTCACATCGGTGCGGCTGGCCCGCGCGAAGCCGTAGCCGGGCAGGTCCACCAGGCGCAGGCGCTCGTCGGCCACGAAGAAGTTCACCTCGCGGGTGCGCCCCGGCGAGTTCGACGCCCGCGCCAGGTGCGTGCGTCCGGTGACGGCATTTATCAGCGAGGACTTGCCCACGTTGGAGCGCCCGGCGAAGGCCACTTCCGGCAGGTCGGGCGCCGGCAGGCCCTCGATGGCCACCGCGCCCATCATGAACTCGACGGGGTGGGCGAACAGCACGCGGGCGGCCTCCAGCGTCTCCGCGTCGAAGGCCGGGTCGGCGGTCATTCTGTGGCCTTGGGCTTGCCCGACAGCCTGGCGATGATCTGGTCGATGGGGTTGTCCACCTTGAACCGGCGCATGATCACGTACTGCTGCAGGATCGTCAGCACGTTGGACCAGGTCCAGTAGATCAACAGGCCCACGGCGAACGGCGCCATGATGAAGGTGAACATCAGCGGCATGAACTGGAAGATCTTCTGCTGGATCGGATCGGGCGCCGGCGGGCTCATGGAGGTAGTGAGCCACATGGTGACGCCGTAGAGCAGCGGCAGCACGCCCAGGTGCAGCGGCCCGTCCAGGAAGTTCCCGATCAGGGGCGCGGTGGCCGGGTTCCAGGGGATCAGGCCAAACAGGGTCCAGATGGTCGTCGGATCGCGCGCCGACAGGTCCTGGATCCAGCCCATGAACGGGGCGTGGCGCATCTCGATGGTGACCGTCAGCACCTTGTAGAGGGCGTAGAACACCGGGATCTGCAGCAGGAGCGGCAGGCATCCGGCCAGCGGGTTGACCTTCTCGCGCTGATAGAGGGCCAGCAGCTCCTGTTGCTGCTTGGCTGGGTCTTCCTTGTGCTTCTTGCGCAGCTCTTCCATCTGCGGCTGCACCTTCTTCATCTTGGTGAGCGACTCGTACTGCTTGTTGGCCAGCGGGAAGAAGATCAGCCGCACGGCCACGGTGAGCAGCAGGATGGCGATCCCGAAGTTGCCAACATGGCTGAAGATGTAGGCCAGGAACGAGAAGATCGGCCGGGTCAGGAACCAGAAGTTGCCCCAGTCCACCGCCCAGTCCAGGCGCTCTACGCCGAGCTGGGCCTGATATTCGCGCAGCAGCGGCACGCGCTTGGCGCCGGCCAGGAAATGGGTGGTCTCGGTGACCTGGCTACCCGAGGGAATGGCGCGGGCCTGGCCCACGAAGTTGGCGTCGAAGATGTCCACGCCACCGGGCGCCTGGGTCTGGCGGAACTGGCCCTGCAGGCGTTCCGTCTGCGACGGGATCAGCGCGGTCAGCCAATATTTGTCGGTGATTCCGACCCAGCCACCGGTTGAGGGGTAGGCCGGGCCGCCGCCGTCCTTGGCCCACTTCTTGTACTTCACCTGGCGCAGCTTATCGCCCAGCCAACCCACCGCGCCCTCGTGGACGATCTGGTTGGTGCCCAGGTCCGCCGGCACCGCCTGGCGCTGCACCGAGCCGTAGGGCGCGAGCGTGATCGGCTGACCGCTGGCGTTGGCCACCGTGTCGGTGAGCGTGAACATGAACTGGTCGTCGACGGAGATGCGCCGGGCGAAGGTCAGCCCCTGGCCGCTGGCGTAGGTCAGGGTCACCGGCTTGCCGGGCGCCAGTGTAGAGCCTTCCGAAAGGGTCCAGATGGTATCGGCGCCGGGCAGGCCGGGCACATTGGCGCCGGTCCAGCCGATGTCGGCGAACCAGGCGAACTTGGTCCCTTCCGGGCGCAGCAGCTCCACCGGCGGAGAGTTCTTGTCCACCGCCTGGCGGTACTGGACCAGGTAGAGGTCGTCGATCCGCGCGCCCTTCAGCGACAGGGAGCCGCGCAGGGCCGGGGTGGCGATGGGCACCCGGGGGCTGGCGGCCACCGCGGCCTGACGGGTGACAGCCACCGGAACCTGTGGCGCGGCGAGGCCCGGCGTCGCGCTGGCGGCGGCCGCCGCCGGCGCCTGGCGGGCGAGGTCGGCCTGACGGCGCTTGGACGCCGGCTCGATCACGAACATCTGGTAGACGATGAAGAGGGCGAGCGCGCAGACGAGGAAGATGATCGTGTTGCGGCTGTTGTCGTCTTGCATTTAGGGGACTGGGTCCGTCGAGGAGAGGCGCGGGCCCGGCGCTCCGGGGCTGTCGCGTTCGGCGGCGAGCCTTAACAGCGCGCTTTTCACATCGTCAAGCAAACGCGGCCAGGGACGGGTGGTCACACCGCCGCGGGCGATGAACACATAGTCGAAGCCGGGCTTCGCGAACTGGCCCAAGAGCAGCCGGGCGGCCTCGCGCATGCGCCGCTTGGCGCGGTTGCGGACCACCGCGCCGCCCACCCGTTTGGTGGCGGTGAAGCCCGCGCGCACCCGGGGGGCATCGTCGCCCCGCGGCCGGGCCTGGACCACGACGGAGCCCTTTGCGCACGAGGGCGCTCGCGCACAGGCCAGGAAGTCGGCGCGCTTGCGGAGGCGTTCGATGGGGAATGCGGCGTCCGTCATCCGGACACCCTTACCTCAACCCTGAGGTCTAGGCGCTGAGGCGCTTGCGGCCCTTGGCGCGGCGGCGAGCCAGGATCTTCTGACCGTTCTTCGTGGACATGCGCAGGCGGAAGCCGTGACGACGCGCGCGCACGAGGCGGGAAGGCTGGAATGTGCGCTTCACGAAAAAAGCTCCGGGGGTCGAAAACGAGCGGCGGTGGATAGGGGATCGGGCCCGCAGTGTCAACCGGCGGGGCTAGAGGTCCGGGCGGATCACCGTCTTGCCGATCACCTTGCGCTCGGCCAGGGTCTCGAAGGCGGCGCGCCAGTCGTCGAGGGGGTACTCGGCGTCCACGCGGGGCTTCACCCGGCCCTCTTCGGCGAGCTTCCAGATGGCGGCGAGGTTCTCGACGCCCTTCTGGGGGAACTGGCGGCCGTATTCCCCGGCGCGGACGCCGATGAGCGAGAACCCCTTGATCAAGGCGATGTTCACCGGCAGCACCGGCAGGCGCCCGGAGGTGAAACCGATGGACAGGATCCGGCCGCCAAAGGCTATGCAGCGCACGCTCTCGTCAAACACGTCGCCGCCCACGGGGTCATAGATCACGTCGGCCCCACGCCCGCCGGTGAGCGCCTTCACCCGCTCGCGGAACCCCTGGGCGACGTTGACCGTGGCGTCGGGGGCATACTCGGCCTGCACCACCGCCAGCTTGATGTCGGAGGCCGAGGCGGCGATCACCCGGGCGCCCAGCACCCGGGCCAAGTCCACAGCGGCCAGACCGACGCCGCCGGCCGCGCCGTGCACCAGCACCCACTCGCCCGCCTGGACATTGGCGCAGCGCACCAGGGCCACATAGGCGGTGAGATAGGCCACGGGGTAGCCGGCGGCCTGGGCGAAGCTCAATCCATCGGGTTTGCGGTGCAGGGCCGCGGCCGGGACGATGGCGTATTCCGCGAACCCACCGCGGGCGCCGCCTACCACGGCGTCGCCGGTAGCGAAGCCGGCGACGCCGGCGCCCAAGGCCTCCACCTCTCCCGCCAGCTCCAGGCCGGGGACGAAGGGCAGGGCCGGCTTGTGCTGGTGCTCGCCTCTGGTCTGCATCAGGTCGGGGAAGTTCACCGCGGCGGCGCGGACCCGGACGCGGACCTCGCCGGGGCCGGGTTCGGGCATGGGGATGTCCTTGACCTCGCAGCCCGCATAGTCGGCGGCCAGCGCCTCGACCACCAGGGCGCGCATCAGGCGATGCGGCCTTCCAGCCCCTCGCGCACCAGGCCGGCGATCTCGCGGCAGGCGGTGTCGGCTGAGGGGACCGCGCCAGTGAAGGCCACGAAGGCATGGGCCAAGCTGTCGTAGCAGCGGTAGACCACCGGCACGCCGGCTGCCTTCAGCCTGCGGGCATAGGCCTCGCCCTGGTCGAGCAGGGGATCGAAGCCGGCGGTGACCACCACGGCGGGAGCCAGGCCGGAGAGGTTCTTCTGCCGGAGCGGCGACAGGCGCGGATCCGCTGGGTCGGCGTCGGGCGTCATGTAGTGGCCGACGAACCAGTCCATGGTGGCGCGCGAGAGCGGGAAGGCGTCGGCGTAGATGGTCATCGAGGCGCTCTCCGAGGCCACATCGACGCACGGATATACCAGCAGCTGCAGGACCGGCTGCGGTTCGCCGGCCCGCTTCAGCTCCTGGCAGACCACGGCGGCGAAATTGCCGCCCATGGAGTCTCCGGCGATGGCGGCCAGGCCCTTGGGTGCGCCGAAACGCTCGGCGTTGTCGCGGCCCCAGCGATAGGCGGACAGGACGTCGTCCAGGCCGGCCGGGAAGCGGTGCTCCGGGGCCAGCCGGTAGTCCACCGACAGCACCGGGCAACGGGCGATGGCGGCCAGCAGGGTGCAGAACACGTGGGTGGTCTCCAGGCCGCCGATAACGCCGCCGCCCATGTGAGCGAAGACCAGCAGCGGCGCGGTCGGGCACTGGTTGTCAGGGCGATAGCTGCGTGCCGGGATCGGGCCACTCGGGCCCTCGACGGCGAGGGGTTCGCAGGCGACCCCAGGCTCCGGGTCGCCCATCACCGGGCCGAGGCCGGCGACTTCGCCCCGCCGCACTTCCTCTGGCGAAAGGGTGGACAGGGCCGGGGCCCGGCGCGCCTGGGCCGCCAGGAACTGGAACCGGGGATCGAGGGTGCGGCCGCCCTGATAGACCACGCCGCCGCCGGACATCAGCCGCAGGAGCGGCGCGGGCAGCGAGAGCAGCGTGCGCAGGATCAGGCGCTGGGTGGCCGCGCTGGCCACGGTCAGGTCGCCTCCCGTGGGGCGCCGCGCAGGCCGTTGAGCACCATGTTCACCGCGAAGTCGCAGGCGGCCTTGGTGTCGACGGGCCGACGCTGCAGCATCTTGTCGCCGATCTCCCGGGCGATGGCGATGCAGGCGGCGGCGATATAGTCGGGGTCGGCGGTGGGGCCGCTGCGGCCGGCGAGCACCTGCTGGATGGCGTCTCGCACCTCGGCGAACACCGCGGTCATCTCCGGAGTCTCGCCCGGGAAGTAGGGGTGCGGCTCGCCCGCGGGACGCTGGGCCACCCAGCTGCGGTGCTCTTCGGCCAGGAAGTGGAAGTAAGCCTTGATCGCTCCGCGCACGAAGGCCTCGAAGCCGTCGGACTCAGCGCGGACCTTCTTCAGGATCGGCGCGAACCGGCGGGCCCCGTCGTCGGAGAGGGCGGCGAACACCTCCTCCTTGGAGCGGTAGTAGTTGTAGAAGGTGCCGGCGGCGAGGCCCGTGCGGCGGATGATGTCGCGCACGGTGGCGGTCTCATATCCGAGGTCCCCGAACACCTCGCGCGCTGCGTCGAGGATCGCCTGGCGGTTGGCGACCTTGGTCTTCTCGCGTTTGCCGATGCAGAGGTAGGCGACTGGGGACATGGGGACTCGGGGTCAGCAAAATGACGCCCGTCATTCTGGGGCGGTTCGCGCGCAATGCCAATGGGCGTGGAGTCACACCGTGCGTTGCGCGCGGTCCTTTTCGTTGGTGGCGCGGATGGCGTTGCGGGCTTCCTCCCACTCGGCGTCGCCCCAGGAGGCCAGCCGCCCGAACCCGCCGCCCTGCAGGTGGGAGCCGCCGTCGATGGCGATGGTCTGGCCGTTCACATAGGCCGACATGGGATGCAGCAGATAGACCGCCAGGTTGGCCAGTTCGCGCATCTCGCCGTTGCGGCCCAGGGGTATCCCCGGATCGGCGGGGGCGTCGTCGCGACCCTGGCCGCTGGGGTTGAGCCTGGCGCTCATGCCCTCGGTGGGGAAGGGGCCGGGCGCGATGGCGTTGAAGCGGATGCCGCGGTTGCCCCACTCCACGGCCAGGGACTGGGTCATGACGTTGAGGCCGGCCTTGGACATGGCCGAGGGCACGGTGAAGGGGCCGCCGTTCCACACCCAGGTGGTCAGGATCGACACCACCGAGGCGTGGCGGCCCTCGGCCAACCAGCGCTTGCCGGCGTCCAGGGTGACGAAGAACGAGCCGCGGAAGACGATGTTGGAGATGGCGTCGAAGCCCCGGGCGGAGAGGTCTTCTGTGCGGCTGATGAAGTTGCCGGCGGCGTTGTTGACCAGGCCGGTGAGCGCCCCGCCGTCCGCCCAGATGGTGTCCATCATGTCGCCGATGGCCTCTGGCACCCGGATGTCGCAGGCTAGGCCCACGCACTTGCCCCCGTGGGCGTCGGAGAGTTCCTTGGCGGCGGCCTCGATGACCCCGCCCCGGCGGCCGCAGATATAGACCTCGGCGCCCAGCATCAGGCAGGCCTCGGCCATCACCTTGCCCAGCCCGGTGCCGCCGCCGGTGATCAGGATGCGCTCGCCGGCCATCAGGCCGTCGCGGAACATCAGGTCGTCCATCTTGAAGGTCATCGGCGGCTTCCCGGAGAGTTAGGCGCGCAAGTCGGTCCGCATGACGCCGGGGAGGTCAAGGGCGCGCGTGGTCGGCCGAGGCGCAAAAGTACGGTCTGGACTCCTGTGATATGCAACGCGAAGGTGTGGAAAGACAGGAAATATAGCCATGAGCGGCGGCGACAAACTCAACCGCAAGTTCGACCAGCACGACGACCACCTGAAGGTGAAGGACTTCGACGAGACGTTCGGGAACCTCGATCCCTCGTCGACCAAGGACGGCGCCGGGCCGAGCAACGACCTCTATGTCGGGTCGGGCAATTCGGCGGCGAACTTCAAGATATTCACCAACCATGACGACGACATCGAACTGGGGCTGAAGATCAAGCTCAGGCAGGGACCCGACATCCTGCCGGGTGCGGACGGCAGCTTCGACGTCCCCGACGGCACGCAGCCCGGCAACCCAGCCCGCGCGGCGTGGAGCTTCGACTTCTCGGTGAACACCGGCATCGAGGGCAGCACCCAGACGCTCGACGCCTTCGACTTCCGCCTAATCATCACCAGCGGCGACGGCGAGCGGGCGGTCTACAACATGCTCCACATCGCGCCCGGCGTGACGCTGTGGACGGACGGCGTGGGCGGGTTCGCCGACGCTGACGGCACGGCGAACGCGCAGATTTCCCAGAACTCGGTCAACCTCGGATTCGGCTTCCTCAAGTCGATCTTCGGCGCCGACTACGCCGACGCGGGCGAGCGCTACGACATCGAACTGCAGGCGTTCGACGGCCTGCGGCTGGTCGGCAAGGTGCTGACCTCGGTCGACCTGATCTAGGCCTCGCCGCAGCGCTGCATGAAGGCCATCGCCGCGGCGGGCGCGCGGACCTTGCCCTCGTGGATGAAGAACACGAAGGCGTCGTGGGGCTCGGGCGGCAGGCCGGTGCGGTCTACCGGGGTCAGGTCGTGGGGGACCTCGCCGGCGGCGTAGGCGGCGAACCGCTCAGCCCACAGGTCCAGGTCGGCGGGCGCGTACCCGGTCTCAATGGCGTCGGAGCCCTTCAGCAGCCGCGCATAGACGAAGTCGGCGGTGACGTCGGGGATCATCGGATAGCGGTCGTTCTCCGAGACGCAGATAGCCACGTTGCGGTTGCGGCACATCCTCACGAAGGCCACGTCCACGAAGCTCGGGTTGCGCACCTCCACCACGTGCCGCAGCTTCAGGCCCTCTTGGGTCTTGGGCAGCAGGTCGAGGAAGGCCTCGAAGTCGGCGGGCTCGAATTTCTTGGTGGGCATGAACTGCCAGAGGATCGGACCCAGCCGGTCCCCCAGTTCGACGATCCCCTGGTTCAGGAACTTGCTGATCGAGTCCGCCGACTGGGCCAGGATCTTGCGGTTGGTGCAGAACCGCGAGGCCTTCAGGGAAAACACGAAGCCCTCGGGCGTCGCGGCCTTCCACTTGGCGAAGGTCTCGGGTTTCTGCGACGAATAGTAGGTGGAATTGATCTCGATGGAGGTCAGGTGGCGGCTGGCATAGGCGAGCTCGTCGGCCTGCTTGAGGCCCTCGGGATAGAAGGCTCCGCGCCAGGGCTCGAAGGTGAAGCCCCCGATTCCGGCCCGGATGTAACCCGCCTGCGCCATGCCGCCCGTTCCCCTATTTGCGCGCCGCGGCGGTCTTGTCCCGCTCGGCCTTGAATTCTGGCCCGGCCTTCCACTCCGGCCACTCGCGGGAGTTAGCCAGCTTGGTCCCCAGCACCAGCAGCATGTCGGCGTTCTGGGCCGCGCCGGAAAGGTCCCAGTCGGGAGAATATTCGTCCGCCGGCTGGTGGTATTTGTCGGTGGTGTAGGCTTTCTGCAGGGCCTCGCCCCGGGCCTTGCCGCCGGTCACCAGGTCCTGGCCCCCGCCGAAGGAGATGGCCGGCACGCCGCGCTTGGCGAAGGAGAAGTGGTCGGAGCGGAAGAAGCTGCCGGCGCCCGGCCGCGGGTCGGGGCTGTAGGTCATGTGATAGCCCTTGGCGACCTCGATCAGGTCGTCCTGCAGGGTCAGGGGCGCGTCGCCCGAGGTGCCGAAGTCCCGCGACGGACCGTTGGTGGCCGCCCCGTCCATGTTGATGTCGGCCACGGTGGTGGCCAGGGGATAGAGCGGGTTGGCGGCGTAGTATTCCGAACCCAGCAGGCCCTTTTCTTCGGCGGTGACGGAAAGGAACAGCATGGAGCGTTCGGTGCGCGGCTGGGCCGCGGCGGCCCGCGCCATCTCGATCAGCACCGAGGTGCCAGAGGCGTTGTCCAGGGCGCCGTTATAGATGCGGTCGCCCTTGGCGTCGGGCAGGCCGACCCCCAGGTGGTCCCAGTGGGCGGTGTAGATCACCTTCTCCTGGGGATGCTTGGTCCCCGGCAGGATGCCGGCCACGTTCTTCGATACGATCTTCTTCGCAGCCACCGCGATGTCGGTGGAGAAGGTGACGCCCTTCAGCTCCACCGGCTTGAAGTCGCGGGTCTGAGCCTGCTTCTTCAGGGCCTCGAAGTCGAGGCCGGAGGCCTTGAACAGCGCCACGGTGGAGTCGCGCTGGATCCAGGCCTCGATCGGCGCGTGGGCCTTGGTGGGGTCGGCGCGGATGATGTCGAAGACGGTGTTGGTGTTGGAGTTCTTCACCGTGTTCCAGCCGTAGGAGGCCGGGCCGGTCTCGTGGATGACGATGAAGCCCACGGCGCCTTGGCGCGCGGCCTCCTCGTACTTGTAGGTCCAGCGGCCGTAATAGGTCATGGCCTTGCCGCCGAAATCGCCCTCGCCGGTCTCGAAGTCGGGGTCGTTGACCAGCACCAGGGCGATCTTGCCCTTCAGGTCATAACCCTTGAAGTCGTCCCAGTTGCGCTCGGGCGCCTTGACGCCGTAGCCGACGAAGACGACCGGGGCGTCCTTCACGCTCACGTGGTCGACGCCGGTCTGCGGGGCGCGGATGGCGATCTGGTCGCCCTGGGTCCAGGTCTGCACCTGGCCGCCCACGCTGACGCTGACCTTGACGGGGTCCTTGTTGTCGAACTGGGCCAGCGGCACGTCCTGGGTCCAGGCGCGGCTGCCGTCCTTCTGCAGGTCGCCGCCGGGCTTCAGGCCGACGGCCTTGAACTGCTCGGTCAGGTACCTGACGGTCTTGACCTCGCCGGCGGTGGCCGGGCCGCGGCCCTCGAAGTCGTCGGAGGCCAGGATCTTCACGTGCTCAGCGATCTTGGCGGGGCTGACGCCGGCCTGGGCGGGAAGGCTGAGGGCCAAAACAGCCCACGCGGACGCGCCGGCCAGGAGGAATTGTTTCATGAATGCACTCGGGCAAGGACCAATTTGCCCCGACCCTAGCGAGGCCGACGCGGGGACGCTAGAGCGTCGCACCGGAAAGAAAGATCGTTCAAGATTGAACGATTTCGCGCAAAAAGGTGTGACAGATGCGCCCCAGTCGCTATGGCGAAGCCTCTTTGTATCGCCACTGCAATTTTGGGGACGGCTTGCTATGATCAAGGAAGCTTCAGCTAACCGCGTCGCGCCTCCCCAAAGCCGATACACTCGGCGGCGATTCGCGGTCTGAAAACGACAGAGATCATGCGCCCCGCCACATTCGTAGCCGGACTGGCCTGTCTCACGCTTGCCGCGTGCGCTTCTGTGCGCAAGCCCGACATCGCCGTACCGACCGCCTTCGAGGCGCCCCCGTCCGCCCAGGTGTCCATCGACACCACGGCGCTCGACCGCTGGTGGACCCAGTTCAACGATCCGGTGCTTACCGCCCTTATCGAGGACGCCCTGGTCCGCGCGCCGGACGCCCGCTCGGCCGCCGCCCGCCTGAGCGAGGCGCGGGCCACCTCGTCCAACGCCCTGATCGCCTTCCTGCCCCAGGGCAACGCCTCGGGCACGACCCGGGAAACCCACACCACCCAGACCTCGGGGACGGTGGTCAATATCCCGGGCTTCTCCACCAACGGTGAGAGCACCTCTTCCAGCGCCACTTTCAATGTGAGCTGGGAGGCCGATCTGTTCGGCCGCATCTTCGCGGTGGCCAAGGCCGCCAAGGGCGACACCAACCAGGCGCAGGCCAGCTATGAGGGCGCGCGCGCCAGCCTGGCGGCCAACATCGCCGACACCTATTTCCTGGCCCGCGGCCAGGCCATCCAGCTTGAGGATGCGCGCGAAACCGCCCGCATCCAGCGCGGCCTGCAGCAGATCGCCAACATCCGAGCCGAGCGCGGCCTGGGGTCGTCCGCGGAAGCCGACCGCGTGGCCGGCGACCTGGCCCAGGCCGAAGGTAACGCCGCCAGCCTGGAGGCCGAGCTGAAGGCCACCCGCCGCACCCTGCTGGTTCTGGTGGGCCGGGGCGTCGATCCCCTGGCGAGCATCCCCACCCCGGCCACTGTCGGTGCGATTCCGCCCGTGCCCGCCACGGTGCCTGGCGAACTGCTGGCCCGACGCCCCGACGTGCGCCAGGCCGAGGCCGCCGTGCGTTCGGCGGCCGGCCGCCTGACCTATGCCAAGCTAGCCTTCTTCCCGACCTTCACCCTGACGCCGGGCATCGGCCTCTCTCGGTCCGAACAGCCGGGCTACCAGTCCACCACCCGCAACTGGTCGATCGGGGCCGGGATCACCCAGCCGATCCTGGCGATCCCCAAGCTGCTGCAGGACCTGAAGGCGCAGAACGCCCGGACCGAACAGGCGGTCATCGCCTACGAGAAGGCGGTGCAGACCGCCTATGGCGAGGCCGACAGCGCGCTCACCCGCCTGGACTCCGACCGCCGCCGCGTCGGTCTGCTGGCCGATGGTGAGCTCCGCGCCGAGCGGGCCTATGAGGCCAGCCGCGTCCGCTACGCCGCCGGTCTTGATGATCTTTCCACCGCGTTGGGGGCCGAACAGTCCTGGCGCTCGACGCGATCGGCGCTGACCAGCGCGCAGGTTCAAGCCCTGCGCCGCGCCGTCCAGACCTACAAGGCGCTCGGAGGCGGCTGGCCCGCCACCCCCGTGCTCGCCAAGCAAGAGGCACGCTAGACGTGACGAGAATCGCTACCGCCCTCACCCTCGCCCTGGTCGCGACACTCGGCCTTGCCGGCTGCGGCAAGAAGCACGCGCCCAAGGAGACCGACAGCCAGCGCGCCCGCGCCGTGCGCGTGGTCAAGGTCGAGCCCCGTCAGATCATCGGCTCGCTCACCGCCTCTGGCGTCTTGACGCCCCGCGAGGAAGCCGCGGTCCTGCCCGAAGTCACCGGCTACCGCGTGGCCCGCGTGCTGGTGGACGCCGGGCAATATGTCCGCGCCGGTCAGACCCTGGTCCAGCTCGACGGCGCCCTGATCGCCGCCCAGGTCGAACAGCAGGGCGCGCTGGCCGCCCAGAGCGCCATCCAGGCCGAGCAGGCCGAGGCGCAGTCGGCTCGCGTGAAGGGCCTCGACGGCCAGGGCGTGCTCTCGCAGGAACAGCTCGACCAACGCCGCTTCCAGGCCCGCGCCGCGCGCGCCACCGCCAACGCCCAGGCCGCCGCCTACAAGGACGCCCGCACCCGCGCCGGCAAGCTCTCGGTCACCGCCCCGGTCTCGGGTCTTGTGCTGGAGCGCAACGTTCGCCCGGGCGACCTCTCGGCCGGCGGCGCGGCCCCGTGGTTCCGGATCGCCCAG
>NZ_JBKJTG010000082.1:0-8716 GCF_046590535.1 Phenylobacterium sp.
TTCGAGACGCCCCTGGCGAGATTCTCCAACAGCCCGACGCGGCGTGGGGCGCGGTCTTCCTTGGCGAGGGGTTCGACCCTGAGGAGGGCGCCGGCCGGGTGGCCGCGCTGAGTCGCGCGCCGGACGCGGTCTATGCCCAGGTGCGCGAAGACGGCGTCACCGTGGCGGTGGGGGTCGCCACCTTCGGCCATGGCTGGGCTGGTATCCACGGGATGCGCACCGCCCAGGCGCGCCGCGGGCGGGGTCTGGCCAGCCAGGTGTTGGCGGCGCTGGGCCAGGCCATCGCGGCGCGCGGCGTGGATCAGGTGTTCCTGCAGGTGGAGGAGGCCAACGACGCGCGCTCGCTCTACCGCAAGGCCGGCTTCGTCGAGGCCTGGAGCTATCGCTACTGGGGCCGAGATTAGCGCCGGAACAGGCTGCGCAGACTGAAGGCGGCGGCCAGCGCCCCCAGCGCCAGGACGGCGAGCGCCGGGCCGGCCGTGGCCGAGGTCTCGCCCGCGCCGATCAGCAGAATACCCATGGTGAGGATCCCGATGGCGCCAACGAGGGCCGTAAGGGACAGCAGGCGGTCACCTGCCTCCAATCGCGCCCGTGCCAGGTTCGCCAGTCCCGCCACTAGTCCAAGCAGGCCCGCCGACAGGAACCACACCCGGGCCTGTGTCGGATCGGTGAAGGCTTTGGATGCGGCCGCCACATGGGCCAAGCCGACGATCAGCAGGCCAGCCGAGACGATCTGGTCGATCAGCTTGAGCATGGTGCGCTTCTAGCCCCTTTCGGCCGCCACGCCCATGGTGACGCTACCCCTGGTAATCGCTGGGGACCTGCTTCACGCCGTCAGTGATCTCGTACCAGGCGGGCTTGGAGGCGGCGTGCAGGTGCAGCACGGGCCGCAGCCCCGGATCGTCGTCCAGGGCCGAGCAGGCGATCGGGAACATCTCCTGGTCGTCGGAGGGCTCTCCCAGGGACGAGCCGCAGACCCCGCAGAAGGCCCGCGCGTGGCGCCACGGAGTCTCGGGGATGTAGCGGCGGATCTGGTCGGCGCCGGAGAGCAGCCGGAAGTCCTCGCGCCGGACCATCACCACCGCGGAAAAGGCGCCGGCCTGCTTGCGGCACCGCGAGCAGTGGCAATAGGTCAGGTGGGCGCCGGGTCCGGTGATCTCGAACCGCACAGCGCCGCACAGGCAGCTTCCGCGGATGACGGACGTCTCAGGTTCTGGGTTCAACGTAGGGGCCCCCGCGGCAAGAACATCAAATAGGGCGTCACCAAAACTACGGCGACAGTCACAGCGATCCAACATGCGTAGATCAAGACCAGTCGGCCGGCGGTCACCCGCGGAGGAAGAAATCGCCAGGCAGCCAGGCCCAGCACGATGTCCATGGCGAGGATGATCGAGAAGCCGACCGGCAAGCTGACCGCCCAGACCAACGGAAAAATCAGGAAATGCGGGAAGCCCGTGCCGATCCAGCTCACAATACTGAAAGCCTGTTTGCAGACGCCTTCAAAACTGTCGCCGCAGGCGTCCCAACCCCATAGTTTGGGCTGCATCGCTACAAGACTCACCGCGAGCGGCGCGAGGACGATCCAACGCGAGAACGCCGCCGGCTGATCAGCGGATCCGTATTTTCCCACTCTTCAACCCCTCCTGATAGGCTTCGCCGGCCCTTCTACCGAGAGGGTCGCTCCCCATTCTGCCCACCAACCGATCAATCCGCGCCTTCTGAGCCGCCGTCAGAACCACGGGAACACCACCAGAAATTCCACGAAGCACGGGGAGGTCGTCGATCCTCGCGGCATTCAGAGCGCGTTCCTGCAGGCTCCCTAACTCGCCATCCGTGAAATTCTCGCCGACAATACCGCGGATGGTCGCCCGTAGGTTCGGTTCGATTTCCGGGTTCATCTGCATCGCCCGTTTAGCGAACCAAGTACCGGAATCCGCCACATCAAAGGAGCCGTCCTTCGGAAGCGCATCGGTCCAAGAGGGGGCGCTACGGGTGTTGCTAATAGGGATGGAGCGCATCATCCCACGAGAGTACGTGAACAAAACAAGAACTTCAACGGAAATCGCCGCCCCCTGCGATCAGCGTCCTGGCCCTGGCGAACACGGCCTCGAACATGGCTGGCGTCAACCGGCCGGTGTTCGTGTTCAGCCGTGAGCAATGGTAGCTGTTCAGCACGGTGTAGCGCCCCGCCTGGAACTCCGTTCCGTGGCCGGCGATCCCCGCGGAGGCCTTCAGGCCCAGGGCGCGCAGGACATTGCGGCGCGAGACGTCCCCCAGGGTGACGATCACCTTGAGCCTGGGGAGCGCGGCGATCCGGCTGGCCAGGAACGGCCGGCAGGCGGCCTCCTCGGTGGTCGCCGGCTTGTTGCCCGGCGGGGCGCAGCGGACCGCGTTGGTGATCATGCAGTCGATGAGCGTCAGGCCGTCGTCGGCCCGCGCCTCATAGGGTCCGCGGGCGAAGCCGGCAGCGATCAGGGTCTCGTAGAGCAGCAGGCCGGCGTGGTCGCCGGTGAACGGCCGGCCCGTGCGGTTGGCCCCGGTCCTCCCCGGCGCCAGGCCCACGACCAGCAGGCGCGCGCCCGGGTCGCCGAAAGAGGGGGCGGCGCCGTTGAACCAGTCGGGATGGGCGGCGCGGTTGGCCTCGCGATAGGCTGTCAACCGGGGACAGATCGGGCAGTCGCGCGGCGCCTCGGGCGGAGCGGCGGCCTCAGGCGTCGGCATCGGCCTCGGTGTCTTCAGACCGCTCGCCGCCGCGGCTCTCCTGGATGAAGCGCGGCAGTCGGGCCGGGCGGCCGATGACGTCGCCGAGGTCCGCCAAGTCCACGAAGCTGTCAGCCTGTCGGCGCAGGTCGTCGGAAGCCATTGGCGGTTGCGACTTGACGGTGGAGACCACGGTGACCCGAGCGCCCTTGCGCTGCACGGCCTCCACCAGGCAGCGGAAGTCGCCGTCGCCGGAGAACAGCACCAGGTGGTCGGCGTGGGCGGTCATCTCCATCATGTCGACGGCAATCTCCACGTCCATGTCGCCGCGCCAGCGCTTGCGCCCCTGGGCGTCGGTGTATTCGCGGGCGGCCTTGGTCACCAGGCGAAAGCCGTTGTAGTCCAGCCAATCCACCAGGGGGCGGATCGGCGAGTACTCCTGCTCCTCCACCAGGGCGGTGTAGTAGTAGGCGCGGATCAGCACCCCGCGCTTGCGGAACTCCTCAAGGAGCTTGCGGTAGTCGATGTCGAAGCCGAGCCCCTTGGCCGCCGAGTACAGGTTGGCGCCGTCGATGAAGAGCGCCAGCCGGTCCGTGGGGTAAAACGTCATTCGCTCGAAGATCCTTGATCCGGACCAGATGGTCGTCATCGCGCTAGGAAGCAATCTGGCCGCAGGCTTCGCCTCTTGCGAGGCGCTGCTGGAGACCGCCCTGGCGCGCTTCCCTCAGGCCGGATTGCCCGTGCTGGCGAGGTCAGGCTGGTGGCGGTCCACCGCCTGGCCAGACCCGACCGGGCCCCAGTATCGCAACGGCGTCGCCGTTGTCGAGGCGAACGGCGATCCGCGAGCCGTCCTGGAGGCGCTTTTTTCCATCGAGGCCACGTTTTCGCGGGTCAGGTCGGCGCGGAATGCGCCGCGCACTCTCGACCTTGACCTCATCGCCCATGGCCGGGAGCTGATTGATGCTCCGGGCCTGGTCCTGCCGCACCCCCGCGCCCACGAGCGGCGCTTTGTCATGGGGCCGCTGGCCGAGATCGCTCCGGACTGGCGTCATCCCGTCAGTGGTCAAACCGCCGCCCACCTAGCGGAAAAAGCTACCATCGGCCGCGACGCGCAGCCGCTGTAGGGTTTTGCGGCGTTGCACAATGACGCCCAAACCTCTATTTCAGCCGGCTATATCCCCTGCCCGAGGAATCCATGGCTCGCGTCACCGTCGAAGACTGCATCGAAAAGGTGCCCAACCGTTTTAACCTCGTGCTGTTGGCGTCGCATCGCGCCCGGGCCATCTCGGCCGGCGCGCCGATCCTCGTGGATCGCGACAACGACAAGAACCCCGTCGTCTCCCTGCGCGAGATCGCCGAGGACATGGTCGACGCCGAAGAACTGCGCGAGGCCCTGATCGGCACCCTGCAACGGGTGGACGAGCGCTCGGAAGCCGAGGAAGAGGCCGAGACCCTGGCCCTGCTGGCTGATCCGACCCACATGCAGATGAGCGAACTCGAGCTGGTTCGCGCCCTGCAGAGCGACCGCGATGGCGGTCAGGAGGAGCGGTACTGAGCCCGGAAGGCGCAGAACCTCTCACCGCCCAGGCGGCGCTTGATACCGCCGCCTTGCTGAAGGACGCCTCGCCCGCGCCGCCACCGGCGGCGGCGAAGCGCCCGAAGATGCTCCGCCAGTTCGAACTGATCGAGAAGGTCCGGTCGTACGATCCCACCGCCGACGAGGCGCTGCTGAACCGCGCCTATGTCTACGCCATGCGAATGCACGGCGCGCAGAAGCGGGCGTCCGGCGACCCCTATTTCGCCCACCCCATCGAGGTGGCGGGCATCCTCACGGACTACCGGCTCGACACCGCAAGCATCGTCACGGCTCTGCTGCACGACGTGATCGAGGACACGCCGGTCACCCGCCACGAGATCGAGGAGCTGTTCGGCTCCGAAATCGCCGAGTTGGTGGAGGGCGTCACCAAGCTCTCCAAGCTGGAGCTCTCCTCCGAGCACCTGCGGCAGGCGGAGAACTTGCGCAAATTCATCCTGGCGATCTCCAAAGACGTGCGCGTCCTGATGGTCAAGCTGGCGGACCGGCTGCACAACATGCGCACGCTGCAGCACATCAAGAGTCCGGCCAAGCGCGAGCGGATCGCCCGCGAGACCCTGGACATCTATGCCCCGCTGGCCCGCTCCATCGGCGTGCACCGCATCTGCACCGAACTGGAAGAGCTGGCCTTCGCGCACCTAAACCCGGTGGCCCGCGACGCCATCTATCGCCGCCTGGACACCCTTCGCCACGAGCAGGGCGGGGCGGTGTCGCTGGTCAGCCAGGAGATTGCGAGCCGGCTGGAGGCCGCCAACGTGCCGGCCAGGGTGTTCGGCCGCGAAAAGCATCCCTATTCGATCTGGCGAAAGCTGCAGCGCAAGTCGATCGGCTTCTCGCAGCTCTCCGACATCTACGCCTTCCGGGTGATCCTCGACACGGAGGACGACTGCTACCGGGCGCTGGGGGTGATCCACCGCGCCTGGCCCAGCGTGCCCGAGCGGTTCAAGGACTTCATCTCCACGCCCAAGCGCAACAATTACCGCTCCCTGCACACCACCGTGGTGGCCCCCAAGGGTATGCGCATCGAGATGCAGATCCGCACCGAGGCCATGGACCTGGTGGCTGAGGAGGGGGTGGCCGCCCACTGGCGCTACAAGGACACGTCCTACGGCTTCGACGCCGAGCACCAGAAGGCCGCCGGCGGCCGCGACCCGCTGGTCAACCTGCGCCACCTGGTCCAGGTGCTGGAACATGGCGGCGACGCCGAGGAGCTGGTCGAGCACGCCAAGCTGGAGATGTTCCTCGACCAGGTGTTCGTGTTTACCCCGAAGGGACAGCTCATCAGCCTGCCGCGCGGGGCCATGCCGCTGGACTTCGCCTACGGGGTCCACACCGATATCGGCGACACCTGTATCGGCGTCAAAATAAACGGGGAAATTAAGCCGTTACGGACGAGTCTTCAGAACGGAGATGTGGTCGAGGTGATCCGCGGCGGCAAGCCCGTGGTGCCGCCGGACTGGCGCTCACTCACGGTCACCGGCCGGGCGCGCTCGGCGATCCGCCGCCACATCCGCCAGACCGAGAAGGAAGAGTTCACCCGCCTGGGCCGGGCCACCATCGACCAGATCTTCGAGGCGGCCGAGAAGAAGCGCAAGGATGTCTCCCTACGCCCCGCCCTGGACCGTTTCGCCCTGGCGACGGAGGAGGACCTGTTCCACGCCGTGGGACGGGGCCGGGTGTCCCCACCGCAGGTGCTGGAGGCGGTGTTTCCGGGCCTGAAGGCGTCCGAGCGCGAGGCAGCCACGGCGCGCCGCCAGATCGAGGGCGGCAAGGCGGCCAAGCTCTACGTCCGTGGCGGCGGCCTGACCCCCGGGGTCAGCATCCACTTCGGCGAGTGCTGCTCCCCGGTGCCCGGCGACCGGATCGTCGGCATCCTGGAGAGCGACGGGCGTGGCCTCACGGTCCACACCATCGACTGCGAGCGCCTGGAGGCCTTCGAAGACCGCGAAGAGTTGTGGCGCGACCTGCAGTGGACGCCGGAGGCGGAGCGCAACTCCATCGCCCGCGCCAAGCTGGTGGCTACCATCCGCAATGCGCCAGGGGTGCTGGGCCAAGTCTGCACGATTATCGGCGAGGCCGGCGGCAATATCGTCGGCCTGCGCATGCACCACCGCCAGTCGGACTTCTTCGATGCGGACATCGACGTGGACGTCAACGACGCCAAGCACCTGACCCACATCGCCGCGGCGCTGCGCGCCAACCCCAGCGTCGAGACCGTGGAGCGGGCGAAGAACTAGGCTGCCCGGTCCATCGCATACCGCCGCTGGGCGATCTCCACGCCGCGCGAGCGGGACGCGACGGTGGTGTCGTCCAGGTGGCGGAAGCCCAGGGCGGTGAGCACCCGGCCAGAGGCGGGGTTGTCGGCCGCGTGGCCCGACCGCAGCCGGGTCAGCCCCGCCATCTCGAACCCGAACCGCACCACGGCCGCGGCGGCCTCGCGGGCGTACCCTTGCCCCCAGGCAGGCTCGTCCAACCAGTAGCCCAGGTCGCCTTCGCCGCGCCCGATTTCGTCGATGTCGGTCAGGCCGATCATCCGGCCTTCGCTCAGGATGGCGAACCGGTAGGCCTCGCCTTGCGCCCACTCACGCCCGTGACCGGCGAACCATGCGTCCAGCTCATCCCGATCGGGCGGAAAGCCGGCCATCCGCAGCATCCGCGTCACCCGCGGGTTCGACTGGATCTCGAAGGCGCGGGCGGCGTCTGCGGCGCCGCTGGGCCGCAGCACCAGGCGTCGGGTCTCGATAGGCAGGGGCGGGGGGATCATCGCGCCACGATAGCCGACATCTTCCGAGCCGGCGCAAACGGGGTTATCTCGCATCCCATGAACACCGAAGATGTCCTGAACGAGTTCCGCGGCGCCGGCGCCCTGCGCGAAGGCCATTTCGTGCTGTCCTCTGGGCTGCACTCCGGCGTCTTCCTGCAGAAGAACCTGGTCTTCCAGTTCCCCGAGCGCACTGAGCGCCTGTGCAGGGCCCTGGCGGCGAAAATCCGCGAGGCGGTGGGCGAGGTGGACCTGTGTGTGTCGCCCGCGGTGGGCGGCATCATTCCGGGCTACGAGACCGCCCGCCACTTGGGCGTGCCTTCGATCTATGTGGAGCGGGAGGGCGGCGAGTTCCGCCTGCGCCGGGCCTTCTCCCTTCCTCCCGGCGCGCGGATCGCCATGGTTGAGGATATCGTCTCCACGGGCCTGTCGTCGCGGGAATGCGTTGAGGCCATCCAGAAAGCCGGCGGCAATGTGGTGGTGGCCGCGGCCATCGTCGACCGATCCGGCGGCCGGGCCGACCCCGGCGTGCCCTTCGTGGCCCTGGCACGGCTGGACGTGCCGGCCTATCCAGCCGACCAGCTGCCGCCCGAACTGGCGGCGATCCCGGCGGAGGACCCCGGCAGCCGCAGGCTCAGCGCATGAGCAAGCTGCGCCTGGGCATCAACATCGACCATGTGGCGACCGTCAGGAACGCCAGGGGCGAGGGCTATCCCGATCCCATGCGCGCCGCCGATATGGCGCTGGCTGCCGGCGCCGACGGCATCACCGCCCACCTGCGCGAAGACCGCCGGCACATTTCCGACGCCGACATGGATGCCCTCGCCGCGATCACCCGCCGGCGGGGCCAGCCGCTCAATTTCGAGATGGCGGTGACGCCGGAGATGGAAGCCATAGCGCTCGCCCACCTGCCGCACGCCGTCTGCCTGGTGCCGGAGCGTCGCGAGGAAGTGACCACCGAGGGCGGCCTGGATGTGGTGCGCGGTCACAACGCCATCGCCCCGGTCGTGCGCCGGCTGGCCGAGGCCGGCATCCGGGTTTCCTGCTTCATCGACCCCGACCTCGCCCAGGTGGCGGCGGCCAAGTCCGTGGGCGCCCAGGTGGTCGAGCTGCATACCGGGGCCTGGTGCGAGGCGGTGCGCCACCGGTCGCCGGACGCGCCGCGGCTGCTGGAGCGCCTCAAGGCCGCGGCCCGCGAGGGCGTGGCCCTGGGCCTGGAGGTCCACGCCGGCCATGGCATCGACTACGAGACCGTCAAGCCGATCGCCGCCATCCCGGAGTTGATGGAGCTGAACATCGGCCACTTCCTGATCGGCGAGGCGATCTTCATCGGCCTGGGCCCCGCCATCCATCGGATGCGGGCGCTGATGGACGAAGCCAGATCGGTCAGGGCCGCGTGATCCTCGGGCTGGGCTCGGACCTCTCCGACATCCGCCGCATCCAGGCCAGCCTCGACCGGTTCGGCGACCGCTTCACCCACCGCTGCTTCACTGAGCTGGAGCGCGCCCGCTCCGAGCGCAAGCACGACCGCGCCGCCAGCTACGCCAAGCGATTCGCCGCCAAGGAAGCCTGCGCCAAGGCGCTGGGCACCGGTCTTGCCATGGGGATCGCGTGGAAGGATATGGCGGTCAGCAACCTGCGCACAGGGCAGCCGGTCATGC
>NZ_JBKJTG010000029.1:0-6994 GCF_046590535.1 Phenylobacterium sp.
GGAAGGGATCGCAGGCGCGGCCGGGCAGGAGGGCGGCCTGGCGCTCATAGAGCGTGAGCCAGACGTCATGCTCCGCCTGGCTGTAGCTCTCCCAGCCCTGGTCGATGGTCCAGTCGACCCGCGCTCCGAGCGGGGGACCCGTGGTGAAGCCGTCGGCGCTCATGCCAGCGAGAATGGACCGCTCCGCGCGGAAGTTCCGTTCGGACTTGCCGCCCAAAGCTGGGGCGGGCAGCAAAACATTGCGCCTAGTGGCTGATCCGGGGCCGAAGCTTGTACTGGCCCTCGCGGAACGACTCGAAGATCTGGGTCGCCTGCGGGTGGCCGACCGGCTGGCCGGTGTCGTCCGGCAGCAGGTTCTGTTCCGAGACGTAGGCCACGTAGGCGCTCTCATCGTTCTCGGCGAGCAGGTGGTAGAACGGTTGGTCCTTGCCGGGCCGGATGTGTTCCGGAATCGACAGCCAGTATTCCTCGGTGTTGGCGAACTGCGGATCGACATCGAAGATGACGCCACGGAAGGGATAGACCCGGTGCCGGACGACTTGGCCGATCGCAAATTTGGCGAGTCGCGTGTTCATGAGCCGAATCTACATCCCTTCACCTGACTGGAAGGTGAACGTAACGATCAGAAACCTGCATTCAAGGCCGCGCTTCCTGCGATCGGCCGAACTTGCTACAGTCGACTGGAAATGAGGCGCGCGGACGGGCGGGCCTGCCAGGACGGATAGCAGTCCATGACTGAGGCGCCGAGCGCGCCCGGCGCCCCGGTGCGTGACCGGGCCGGGCCGATGAACGAACCCGCGTGCTATGCCGCGCTGGACCTGGGCACCAACAATTGCCGCCTGCTGATCGCCACGCCCGCCGGCGCGGGATTTCGCGTGGTGGAGGCCTATTCCCGCATCGTGCGCTTGGGCGAGGGCCTGACCCAGAGCGGGCGGCTCTCGGAGGCCGCCATGGACCGCGCCCTGGCCGCCCTGAAGGTCAGCGCCGAGAAGGTGCGCCGCCGCAAGGTGCTGCGCCTGCGCGCCATCGCCACCCAGGCCTGCCGGATGGCCGAGAACGGCCAGGCTTTCCTCGACCGGGTGGAGGAGGAGACCGGGCTCAACCTGCAGATCATCAGCCCGCAGGAGGAAGCGCGCCTGTCGGTGGCCGGCTGCCTGAACCTGCTGGACCGGACCGCCGACGCGGCCCTGGTGGTGGACGTGGGCGGCGGCTCGACCGAGCTTTCCTGGGTTGACCTGAAAGGCGCTCCGCCGACCGGCACGCCGCCGCTGCGGGCCTGGCTCTCGGTGCCCATCGGGGTGGTCACCCTTGCCGAGCGCTTCCCGGAGGGCGAGAGCGCCACCGAGGGCTGGTTCCGGGCCATGGTCGACACCGTCAAGAGCGAGATCGCCGCCTTTCCCCGGGCTGACGGCCTGCGTGAAGTGTTCGACGCCGACCGGGCCCACCTGATCGGCACTTCGGGCGCGATCACCAGCCTGGCAGGACTGCACCTCAATCTGCCGCGCTACGACCGCAACCAGGTGGACGGCATCTGGATGACCCGGGCGCAGTGCGACGCCGCCGCCGGCCGCCTGCTGGCGCTGGGTCCGAAGGAACGGGCCGACCAGCCGTGTATCGGCCCCGACCGCGCCGACTTGGTGCTGGCTGGTGCGGCGATCCTGCAGGCTGTGCAGGAACTGTGGCCCTGCAGCCGGGTGCGGGTCGCCGACCGGGGGCTGCGCGAAGGCATCCTGCTGTCCCTGATGGCCGAACGGCAGGGCCGCCGCCGGCGCCGGCGGCGCGGCGCGCGGCGCGATCCCCAGGTCCAGGGCGCCGCGGCATGAGCGACGAACCGCCCCGCAAGCGCATGGTCAAGTTGCCCTCCGGCGGGACGGAGGAGGGCCGCACCAAGCCGGCTCGCCTGAAGACCGCCTGGAAGCGCACGCCCTCCCAACAGGCCTGGCTGGAGCGGCAGATCAACGATCCGTTCTCGGCCCAGGCCCGCGCCCACGGCTATCGCAGCCGCGCGGCCTACAAGCTCACCGAGATGGACGACCGCTTCCGCCTGCTGAGGCCCGGCGCGCGGGTGGTCGACCTGGGCCTGGCGCCCGGCGGCTGGACCCAGGTGGCCCTCGAGCGTGGCGTCACCCAGATCGTCGGCGTCGACCTGCTGCCGGTCGACCCGTTGCCGCCGGCCCACATCCTGCAGATGGACTTCACCGACCCGGCCTGCGGGCCGATGCTCATGGAGCTGCTCGGCGGGGCGCCCGACGTGGTGCTCTCCGACATGGCCCCCAACACGGTGGGTCACCGGCGCACCGACCACCTGAGGATCATGGGCCTGATCGAGATCGCAGCTGCCTTCGCCATCGACGTGCTGAAACCCGGCGGCGCCTTCGTCACCAAGGCCTTCCAGGGCGGCGAGACCCACTACGTCATGGGCGACCTCAAGCGCGCCTTCACCGAGGTGAAGAACGTCAAGCCGAAGGCCAGCCGAGCAGACTCCTCGGAGGTCTACATCGTGGCCACCGGGTTGAAGGGGCGCTGACCCGCCTTTTTCCCCGCCCGCGTTGACACCAGCCCCCATCAAGGGGATACCGCGCCCGCAAAACGAGGTGTCTCCATGGAGATTCGCGAAGGGCTCACCTTCGACGATGTTTTGCTAGAACCCGGCCCGTCCGATGTGATGCCCACCCAGGTGGATGTCGCGACCCGGTTCACGCGAGAGATCAATCTGAACATACCGCTGGTGTCCGCCGCCATGGACACCGTCACCGAGAGCCGGCTGGCCATCGCCATGGCCCAGAATGGCGGTCTGGGGGTCCTGCACCGCAACCTCACCGTCGAGGAACAGGCCGACCAGGTGCGCGAGGTGAAGCGCTACGAAAGCGGCATGGTCATCAACCCCCTGACCATCAATCCGGAGACCCCGCTCAGCGAGATCCGCGAGATCAAGGCCAGGCGCAAGATCTCCGGATTCCCAGTGGTGGACCCGGTGACCGGGCGGCTCTGCGGCATCCTGACGAACCGCGACATGCGTTTTGAAGGCAGTGCAGATGTTCCCGCCAAGGCCCTGATGACTCACGAAAATCTTGTGACTGTGAAGGAGGGGGTCAGCCAGGCTGAGGTCCGCGAGCTGCTGCGCCGGCACAAGATCGAGCGGCTGATCGTGGTTGACGATGACTACCGCGCGGTGGGCCTGATCACGGTCAAGGACATGGAGAAGGCCGAGGCCCATCCGGCCGCCGCCAAGGACGCGCAAGGCCGCCTGCTGGTGGGCGCCGCCTCCACGGTCGGCGACACGGGCTACGAGCGCTCCATGGCCATGGTGGACGCCGGGGTGGACGTGGTGGTGATCGACACCGCCCACGGCCACAACGCCGACGTGGCCAAGGCGGTGGCCCGCATCAAGCGCGAGACCAACCGTGTGCAGATCGTCGCCGGCAACGTCGCCACCTATGACGGCGCCCGCGCCCTGATCGCGGCCGGGGCCGACGCGGTGAAGGTGGGCATCGGCCCGGGCTCCATCTGCACCACCCGCATCGTGGCTGGGGTGGGCGTGCCGCAACTGACCGCCATCGCCGACGCGGTGCGCGCGGCCCGGGATAGCGACGTGCCGATCGTCGCCGACGGCGGGATCAAATACTCTGGCGACCTGGCCAAGGCGTTGGCCATGGGGGCGTCGGTGGCGATGATGGGCTCGGTGTTCGCCGGCGTCGACGAGGCGCCCGGCGAGGTGTTCCTCTACCAGGGCCGCTCCTACAAGGCCTACCGCGGGATGGGGTCCCTGGGCGCCATGTCGAGGGGTTCCGCCGACCGGTATTTCCAGAAGGAAGTCTCCGACGCCCTGAAGCTGGTCCCCGAAGGGATCGAGGGCCAGGTGGCCTACAAGGGCCCGATCGCGCCGATCCTGCACCAGATGGTGGGAGGCCTTCGCGCGGCCATGGGCTACGTGGGGGCCAGCGACCTGGCCGCCTTCCGCGAGCGGGCCCGGTTCATCCGCATCACCGGCGCGGGCCTGCGCGAGAGCCATGTTCACGACGTGATGATCACCCGCGAGGCTCCGAACTACCCAAGTCCGGTATAGCTTTTTCGAGGGAACGACCGCGCCGCCCAAGGCCATCCCGGCTGCGGCGGCGCTCAGGGGGACGCGCAGATGGATACGGTGGCCTTGGAACTGAAGCTGCTGGCGGCGGCGGTGATCGTGGGGTTGGTGCAGCTGGGCTGGGCGGCCTTCGCGGCCCGCGGGCAGCAGAACCTGGTGTGGGCGGCGGGACCCCGGGACGATCCCATGCCGATCACCGGGGTCGCTGCGCGCCTCGACCGGGCCTTCTGGAATTTCATGGAGACCTTCCCGTTCTTCGCCGCCGCGGTGCTGGCCGCGGTGCTGGCCGGAAAGACAGGGTCGCTTACCCTCTGGGGCGCGGCGCTCTATGTGATCGCCCGCGCCCTCTACGTGCCGCTCTACGCCTCGGGCATCCCGCGGATCAGGACGCTCGTTTGGGTTGTCAGCCTTGTGGGCGTGATCATGGTGGTCGCGGCCCTGTTCATATGAGTTCAGCCTTTGCGTGACGCCGGGCGCCTCGGGGCGGCCATCGATGTTCTGACGGAGATCGAGACCCGCCACAGGCCGGTCCGGCTGGCGTTGAAGGCCTGGGGCGAGGGCGCGCGCTATGCGGGCGCCAAGGACCGCGCCTGGGTGTCCGGCCTGGTGCTCGACGTCCTGCGAAGGCGCCGATCGCTAGCCTGGCGGATGGGCGAGGAGACCCCGCGGGCGACGGCGCTGGCCGCTTTGCGCTTCCTGTGGGACTGGCCGCAGGCGCGGATCGCCGAGGCGGCGGCCGAGGAACCCCACGGGCCGGGGGCGCTGACCGAGGCCGAACTGGCGGCGTTCGCCAATCCCCGCCCCTTGGCGCAGGCGCCCGATGCCGTGCGCGGCGACTATCCCGACTGGCTCGACGCCTCGCTGGCCCGGGTGTTCGGCGGCGATCGCGCGGCGGAGGGCCAGGCGCTCTCCGAGCGGGCGCCGGTGGACCTGCGGGTCAATCTTCTGAAGACCGACCCCGCCCGGGCGCTGAAGGCTTTGGCGCCGCTGCTGGCTGAAGCCACCGACGCGCTGCCCACCGCGCTGCGGATGCCCGCCCTCGATCCCACGGCGCGCAGCGGCGCAGTGGAGGCAATCCCGCAGTTCTCCAAGGGTTGGTTCGAGGTGCAGGACCTGGGCTCACAGATCGCGGCGTCCTGCGCCGGCGAGGTCAAGGGCAAGCAGGTGCTCGACCTCTGTGCCGGCGGCGGCGGCAAGACCCTCGCGCTGGCCAGCGACATGGGCAACACCGGCCAGATCTACGCCTATGACAGTGACGCGCGCCGGCTCGCCGACACCATCCGCCGGGCTGATCGGGCAGGGGTGCGCAACCTGCAGGTCCGCTCGCCGATCAATCCCGACGCCCTGAAGGGCCTGGAAGGCCGCATGGAGGTGGTGTTCATCGACGCGCCCTGCAGCGGCACGGGCTCTTGGCGTCGCCATCCCGACACCAAGTGGCGGCTGACGCCGGAGACCCTGGAGCGCCGCCTGGCCGACCAGGACCAGGTGCTGGACTCAGGGGCGGACTACGTGAAGCCCGGCGGGCGCATGGTCTATGTGACCTGCTCGGTGCTGCCGGAGGAGAATGAGGACCGGGTGGCGGCCTTCCTGGGCCGACGCGAGGGCTTCACCGTGGCTCCCACCACAGACGACCCGAAGCTCGTCGGGCGCCTGTCGCCGGAAGGCTACCTGCGCCTGTCGCCGAGAACCTCGGGGACCGACGGCTTTTTCGTCGCCGTACTGGTGCGCACGCCATGACGCGGCGCCCGACTTTCGCTAACGGAGCCCCATGACCGAGCCGGCCGAAGACCACGAACGCGTGCTGATTGTCGACTTCGGCAGCCAGGTGACCCAGCTGATCGCGCGCCGGCTGCGCGAGAGCGGTGTGTTCTGCGAAATCCACCCCTACGACAAGGTGGACGCCATGCTCGACGCCTTCGCGCCGAAGGCGGTGATCCTCTCCGGTGGCCCGGCCAGCGTGCACGAGGCGCAGAGCCCGGCGGCGCCCAAGCGGATCTTCGACCTGGGGGCGCCGGTCCTGGGCATCTGCTACGGCGAGATGACCATGTGCGCCGAACTGGGCGGGGCGGTGGAGGGCGGCCACGCGCGCGAGTTCGGCCGCGCGGAGATCCTCATCGAGCGGGAAAGCCCGCTGCTGGCCGGCCTGGGCGAGGTGGGCGCGCGCGAAACTGTCTGGATGAGCCACGGGGACAAGATCACCGCCATCCCACTGGGGTTCGAGGTGGTGGCGGCGTCTGAGGGCAGCCCCTATGCGGTGATCGCCGACGAGGGCCGCCGGTTCTATGGCGTCCAGTTCCACCCCGAGGTGGCGCACACCCCGCGCGGCGCCCTGATGCTGCGCAACTTCACCCATAGGATCGCCGGGTTGAAGGGCGACTGGACGATGGCCGCCTTCCGTCAGGAGATGGTGGCCAAGGTCCGCGAGCAGGTGGGCGAGGGCCGGGTGATCTGCGGCCTGTCGGGCGGGGTGGACTCATCGGTGGTGGCGGTGCTGCTGCACGAGGCCATCGGCGCGCAGCTCACCTGCGTCTTCGTGGACACCGGCCTGCTGCGGTTGAACGAGGCCGACCAGGTGGTCACCATGTTCCGCGATCACTACAACATTCCGCTGATACACGTTGATGCGGCTGATGAATTTCTTGGACAGCTGGCCGGCGTCAGCGACCCGGAGACCAAGCGCAAGACCATCGGGCGGGTGTTCGTGGAGATTTTCGACCGGGAAGCCGCCAAGGTGGAGGGCGCCGCCTTCCTGGCCCAGGGCACCCTCTATCCGGACGTCATCGAAAGCGTCTCGGCGCGCGGCGGTCCGTCGGCGGTGATCAAGAGCCACCACAACGTCGGCGGCCTGCCGGACTTCATGAAGCTGAAGCTGGTGGAGCCCCTGCGGGAACTGTTCAAGGACGAGGTCCG
>NZ_JBKJTG010000251.1:0-76785 GCF_046590535.1 Phenylobacterium sp.
AGAAGGGTCAGGGAGTGCCCGATCGAGAACAGGGTCACGTAGAGCGCGACATCCTTCATCCGGTAGAGAAAAAAGATGACGCCGAGGAGGAACAGCAGGTGGTCGTAGCCCGTCACCATGTGCTTGGCGCCGAGATAGAGGAACGGAACGATGTCCGGCCCACGGGTGGCGGCCACGAAGGCCGCATCCTTTCCTTCGAGACCGTGGGCTGCGGCTGAGCCCACCGCCACAAGGGCGAGCAGGAGCGCCGCGGCCAGCTCCGTGCGGCCAGCGCCCTGCTGTGTGGGAAGTGAAGCTTTCACGGGAATGCTGACGGGTGGCTCTCTACGGCGTCGGGATCACCGGCGCTTGGCGGGCTGGGGTGGGGCGATCACCACGTCGATGGCCACCAGGTCGGTCAGCTTGTCGCCGAATCCGAGCGCCTTGACCGACTGGCCGACCTTTACATCCTTCACGCTCAACCTCTTTCCGGCCATCACGACACGAGTATTGCCGTCGACGTCCAGGGTGAAGAGCCGCCTATCCTTCGTCCGGACCTGGATCGTCTTGGCGGTGACCACCGTGACCTGGCCCGCGACCTCCATCTCGTCGTGCGCCACAGCGGGCAAGGCGCCGAGGAGGGCCGCGGCGACGGCGAGCAGGGGGAGGATTTTGCGCATGGAGAACTCGGACGACGGGTTGAAGAGGAAAGGGGTGGGCGGGTGTCGCGCGCAACTCGGTATCGAGTGGGCCGAGGTCACGTTCACACTGCCACCCGGCGCGTTGACTTGGCCGAAACGAGACGGGGGGCAGTATGAGGTCGTCATCACCAGTTCGGGTCCATGTTGGGCTGGCCCGGGAAGCGCACGACCTTGTCGCCGTAGATCGGGTCGTAGTAGTGGCCACCATCCTCGTAGTCGGGATTCCACTGCTTGGCGCCATCCGGCCGCAGACGGTACAGATACGGCGACATCAGCAGGCGCTCGAGGTGCCAGCGTCCTTCCGCGCCCGACGGAATATCTTCCCCGTCGCCATACAGCATCAGTCCGCCGTCGGCGTAGACTTCAAAGCCCGGATCGGTGGTTTTATACTCGTGGCTGACATTCATCACCTTGTGACCGATTTCGTGAGCGATCGTCCGGCGGCCCCGGCTCGGCGTCGAGAGGTTGTCGACAGTGATCACGCCTCGATACGCCCTCGGGATGGTGCCGTAGTAGGAATAGGATGGGAACGAAAGGCCGCCCGTCCGCACCATCTTGACGGTCCAGTTTCGACCGTCGGACCGCTCTAGGAACGGCATGATCACGTCCTGGAGGGCCACTAGGTAGATGGTACGGTCGCTGTCCTTCCGCGGTTCTATCATGCTCTGGAAGGCGCTCCGCGCCATGTCCGTCAGCTCGGTCGGGTGGCGTTTGTTCCCTTCATACAAGTTGACATACTCGGTGTCCGGCACCCGCGGAATTTCGTTGGACTGGATCGCGAGATGCCTTGGGTCGATCGCACCGGTCTTGACCCAAAGCAGGTTGATCTGGACCCCGGCCGGCTTGTAAATCTCCTTGGCGGATCGAACTCCGTCGACCATCTGTTCCAGCGTGAGCTTCTTGAAGGCCGGATCGAAGTTCGACGGCAGGTAGATCCCGACATCCAACGTTGGCTTCCCCGCCACCAGATCCTTGTTGAACGCGGCGATGTCGACGGACTCGACGATCTTCCAGGCCACCGGCCTGAGAGCCTTCGGAACCGGCTGCGCCAGCGCTGGAGACGCGACCTGGAGGAGCAGGGCGCCCAGAGCAGCCAGCAGGTAGTGCGAACGTGCCAAAGGTCGCGCCTCTAGTACTTGATCTTCAGGACAGCGTCGAAGTCGGGGTTGACGCTGCGGGCGAAGGCGATCGCCGGATCGTCCTGCTTCAGCTCGTTGTAATAGAAGGGCAGACCGCTCTTGCGGTCCTTATCGACCGCCGTCTGCATCGCCTTGATGCCCCGGCTGAAGATGTCGTAGCTCTTGTTCTCGCCCTTGGGTTTGACGACTAGCAAGAGGGCGGGTTCCGAGAACGGTGCTTCCCAACCGGTCGGCATCTTGTCGCCGAAGCGGAACAGCGTGCCGGCCTGCATCACTTGTCGCTTGCCTTCGCTGGCCAGCACCCACTTGCCGCGCACCGTGTAGATGATGCTGCCGATGTCATGCGGGTGTTCCGCGAGGAACATCCCCGGCTTCAGTTCGATGAAGAACGCCCGCGTCTCCTCGGCGAAGAGCAGCGGCCCAAACAGCCCCTCGTGCGTCAGGATTCCGGACGACTTCACCGCGTCCTCAATGTTTGGGATCACCTCGACGTTCGTCGCGAGCTGAATGTAAGCCGGCGAGATCGCCGTTGCCGGCACCATCTTCTTCTCTAGAACCGCGGGTGATGGCGCCTTGTGCACGTGGGGAGGGGCCTGCGCGAAAGCGCTTGCAGGCGCCAGGAGTGCGATCAAGAAGGCAACTAGCTTCACGGCAGTATCCTTTCGTTCTGGTCTGACCCTGACGTGCCCGGCCTGGGCTTGGGCTGATGGCGTCTCACGGTGTTTCGCTGTCGCGCGGCGAGGCGCTCCAGAGGCGTGGTAATCCAAGTCACGTCGGACGCCCGGAAGCTGCGGAACAAGAGGATCAGGCCGCTGATGGCCAGCCAGGCGACCCCCGTCGCCACGGTGATGATCAGCGGATGATTGAAGCTCTGGCGTTCCGTGTAGTCCATGATGTGGATCATCCAGAAGAAGTCCCAGAGCCGCCATGTGTTGTTCTTGGCGGCCAGGACGTCGCCGTTGGTCGCTGATACCAGCAGAGCTGTACGCTCCGGATCGGCAAACTCGACGCGCCAGATCGGCAGCGCCAGATCCCGGGTTTCCAGGGTGACCTTTTCCACCCGCTCCACCGAGCGAACGGGAGCATCGCCGCCAAAACGGCCCACGGCCAACTCACGCGCCTTTGCGGCGTCGATGGGTATCGACCGCCCATGCTGCGCGTCGATGATCTGGACGCCATCGGCCGTGGTCGCTTCGTAGACGTAGCGATCGTAGAGCGGCTTGAGCTGAAGTTTCAGTAGCGGGGCGCCAACCGCGGCCGTTATGGCCGCCAGGGGCATGGGCTCCGCGGGCATGGCGATCTGCGCGACGGGCAGAATGACGCCTTCTGCCGAGACCTTGTGATGGTCCAGAAGCGCCATCATGGACCCGCTAATAGCCCAGAGGAGGAACTGCAGCCCGAGCACGAGGCCGAACCATTTGTGGAGCCAACGGATTTGCGACATCTCAGACGGCCCCCGCGACTGGCATGCGCGCCCGACGTCTGCGGCGGAAGCTGTAGAGCAGGAGCCAGGCTCCGCTTGCTGCGGTCACCACAGCCATCCAGGTGAATATCCGCAGCAGGAGGTTGTTCACGTCCTGGCGGTCGTCGTAGTCCATGATGTGAAGCATCCAGGCGAAGTCGAACGTCCGCCACAGATCGTGCCGGCGCGTCACCAGTTCCCCAGTGAAGGGCGAGATGTAGAACGTCGGCCGCCAGGCCCCTTCGAACTCCACGCGCCAGAGCGGCACGGGCCGCGTCTGGACCTCCAGCGGCGCCTTGGTGATGAACTCGGTGCTAACGACGCGCCCGTCCTCAGCGAACATCGACACAGCGCGAGCCTGGGCCTGCTCAAGGGTGATCGGGGACAATTTCGCGCCTGTGCGCGCGTCGAAGAGCGCCTGGCCACCATCGGCCTCGACCACATAGACGGGCTGACCCAGCTGGGTCTCCAGCCTCGCCGAGGTCAGTCCCCGCGCGAACTGCGCCAAGCGCCCGGGCTCGACCAAGCCTTCAAGGCTCAACGGCCGGGCCGTATCGGGCTTCACCAGCCGATCCCCATGGATGATGTCGATATGGACCGCGGTCATATAGATGCCGGTCACGGTCCAGAACATGGCCTGGATCGCTACGATCAGGGCGATCCACTTGTGGATTTTTCGGGCTAAAGCGGGCAGTCGCATCATCGTCTCAAAAATTGGACGCCGGCGGGAGGTGGGCCCCGCCGGCGTTCCTGGCGCTTAGAACGCGTACGTCAACCGGACATACCCGCGACGGCCGAGAAGGTCGTAGACCATCGTGTCGGTGTTCCCGTCGGTGTAGCTTGGGATGAAGGGGGCATCCGGCTCGAAGATATTGTCGACGCCTACGGCCGCCACGGCCTTATCGGTGACCCGGTAGGAGAACTGGGCGTTGTGGTAGAAGATGTCTTCCGTCCGATAGCCTATGGCCGTGGGCGCGGCGTTGAAGTCTGTCGCCTTCCCGATCCACTGGATCGAATAGTTGGCGCTCCAGCGATCGTCTTCGACCCGGAAGTTCGTCAGACCGCGCCACTTCGGATAGCCGCCGTTGCCGCCCCCGATGAAGCCGCGGAAAAGGATCGGCGCCGCACTGGGGAACGGAATGACGGTGTACTTGTCGAGGTAGGTGACACCTGCATCCAGCGTCGCCGTGCGGCCGAACAAATCCCAGGTGTACCGAGCCGAAGCGTCCACGCCCTTCGCGGTTTCGGCGCCGACGTTCACCTGCTGCGAGGACAGGAAGCTCACCTCGCCCGTTACGACGTTGCGGGTGAACTGGTCAGGGCTGCAGAACGGATGCGCGAGGCCAGGGGTGTTGTAGCAGACGGCCAGCTTGGTTGAGCCGGGGATGGACCGGATCGCGTTGTCGATGTCGATCTTCCAGAAGTCCACCGTCAGCGCCAAGCCCGGCACGAGCGGGGGCTCCCAGACCCCGCCCAGGGTCAGTGTCTCGGCATTCTCCGGCTCCAGGTTCACGTTGCCGCCGGTGGTAGTGAGGATCGTGTTGTTCGGCTGGATGAAGCCGGCGGGGACGCCCGCCGCCTGGCAGTTGGCCCGCAACACCGCGTTGGTGCTGGTGGCGTAGCGGCTGCACGGGTCCGTGGTCGTCAGGTTGCCCTGGGTCACGCCGCTGAACAGCTCAGCCACGTTGGGCACCCGGAATGCGGTGCCCCAGGTTGCGCGCGCGCGCAGGCCCCAGCCAAGCGTCCAGTCCAGTCCAACCTTGTAGTTCGTATCGCTGCCGAACCGCTCATAGTCCGAATAGCGGATCGCGCCGTCGACGCGGACCATCTCCATAAGGGGAAGGTTGCGAATGATCGGAACACTCAGTTCGGCGTAGACCTCTTTGGCCTTGATCGAACCTTCGATCGGGCTCTGCTGGTTGGAGTTGGCGATGCCGGCGACGATCAGCGGATCAGGATTACGCCAGCCCCGGTCCTCGCGGTACATGGCGCCGGCGGCCATCTGTAGGGGTCCGGCGGGCAGTTCGAACAGGCTGCCGGTAGCGTCGGCGGTGAAATTGCGGGTCTCGTTGCCGCCGCGGTCCACCGTGGTGGTGAGGATGTAGTTCACCACCTGCTGCGTGACGTCGCCCGGGCCGAGGTAATCGGCGCAGGGAATCGGGGCGCCAGCGGCGAAGCTGCAAACCGCCAGGTTGATGGTGTTGGCCACCCGCTGGCGGTTGGCGATGTTGGTGAAGCCGTCGATGCCTTCGTTGCGGCCGTAGTTGCCGGCCACTTCCCAGGTCCAGTCACCGCCGAACTTGCCGCGCGCGCCGCCGGTGAGTTGGTAGGTGTCCGTCTCCTGGAACGCGACCCGCGGGCCGCCCTCCACCAGGCGCCGCTGGACGACCGTGACGGTCTGGCCGGTGGGGTTGGTCGGATTGGTGGCGCCGATGACGAGGTTAAGCAGGGTGCCGGGCGAGGCTAGCTGTTCGGTGTTGCGGCGGGTGTAGAGCGCCTCGCCGAACAGGGTCACGCTGTCGGTGAGCTGGAAGTCGCCGAATGCGCCGGTGGTGAAGCGCTCGATCGGATTGACCGCGTTCAGGAACGGGTTGGCGTTGTAGCCGTGACGCGCCGCCGTGTAAGGCTCGAAGCTGTTGCCCCCTATGAAATTGACGACCTGGCCATTGGCCAGGGTCGCGCGGCCGCCGGCGGTGGAACCGCTGCCCAGGCAGGTGAGCACGCCGGTGGCGCCGCTCAGCGGGCACGGGGCGCGGGTCGCCATGTTGACGTTGTCCGTCTTCTGCCAGGTTCCGGCCAGGGCGACGCCGCCGCGTTCGCCGCGCCAGCCGTAGGAAACGTCGATGGTGCGATCGTCCCCGTCGCTCTCGTCCGTGAGCGCGTAGCGGCCACTGATCTGGAAACCCTCGAAATCGCTGCGGGTGATGATGTTAACGACGCCGGCCACCGCGTCGGTGCCGTAAACGGCGGAGGCCCCGTCCTTCAACACTTCCACCCGCCCGATGATGGCGGTGGGAATGGTGTTCAGGTCCGGGGCGCTGTTGGCGCCCGTCCCGCCGTTCACCAGCCGGCGGCCATTCAGCAGCACCAGCGTGCGATTGATGCCCAGACCACGCAGGTTGATCGTCGCCGTGCCCCAGCCGCGCGAACTCCAGTAGGCGTTCGTTTGGTTGCCGCCGAACCCGGCGGCGGCCGGAAGCCGTTGCAGCAGGTTTTCGACGTTCACGATCCCGGTGGCCGCAATGTCCTTCTGCTGGACCACGGTGACGGGTCCGACACCCTCGATGTCGGCGCGCTTGATGCGGCTGCCGGTGACGACGACTTCGTCGACGCTGGCCGCTTCCTGAGCCGTCGCCATCGGGCTCATCAGAGCCGCGGATGCGCAGGCGCTTGCGAACAGAAGCCGCTTGGAAAATAGGTTCATCACTACCCCCTTTAGAAACCCGGATCCGTGGGCGCAGACGGCGCTCTCCTCGGTCCGCGTAAGAAACTTTTCATGCCCGCCCGCAGCGAGTGTCAAGATAGGTATATACATATCGGGACCGCTGCGTCGGCATGCTGCTGCCCCTGCTCCCAGCCAAAAGGTGTTCAAGCCCCACTTTGCCCCAATGGCTTAGAATTATTTGCCTGCCAAAGCCCAGGGCGCGGTTTTTTTTGGTTTTTTTTCCGTTCGGTTAGGACCGGAACGGCAATCGTCCGCCTGCAACGGTTGTAGGCGCCAGTGTCGACGAAGCAAGCAATGCAGGGGGAACTGACAACTTAACTCAGCCCGACGGCAAGAGCCTCTTCCCCACTGTGACGATTACGGGGCCGCGGTTGCAGCTACCCAGGGCGTATGGGCCTGAGCGCGCAGGCTACGCAGACCAGGTCGGGAGATCAGACGGGTCTGGGTGTTGAAGGTGTTGTAGATGGCGGCTTGGCTGGAAAGGAACCGGATCACGTCCGGCGGGAACCGATGAAGCTTGAACGAAATGGGTTGGATCGCCGTCTTTGAAGGACGGACTTTATGACTGGGAAACGGAAGCGGTGCTCGGCTGATTTCAAGGCCAAAGCGGACGATCCGGGCCGGACGGCGTTGGAAAGTCGAGCGCCATAGTCAGCCTGCTTCCAGGGCGTGTCGGCGATCGAGTGACGTGAGCACAAACTCCGCCAGACGCTCGGCGGCCGGCGGGACGGCGGTCGGCGCACGAAGCAGCGCTATCTCGGCGTCGGCGAGCGTCGGAAGACCATGCTCTGCGCCCAGGATGGTGAGGTCGGCGGGGGTCATCTCGCGAGGCAGCACCGTGACGCCCAGCCCAGCCCGCAAGGCGGCGTGCTGTCCCGCCAGCGAGGGGCTGGTGTAGGCGGCGCGCCAGGCTCGCCCCTGCCGCTCAAGCGCCGTGATCGCGCGCTTGCGGTAGACGCAGGGGCTGGGCGCGACGACCAGCGGCGCGACAGCGCTGCGCTCCAGCACGCCGGGGTCCGCGGCAACCCAGACCAGCGGCTCGCGCCAGACCCGCACGCCAAGGTCCGGCCCCAGCGGTTCGCGCTTCACCAGCGCGATATCGAGCGCGCCTTCACGCAGCCGGTCGATAAGATGGAGCGTCAGGTCGCACGTGACCGTAAGCGCGACCTTCGGGTGGGTGCGCGCGAACTCGCCCAGGATGTCCGGCAGGTGAACCGTGGCGAAGTCCTCGGGCGCCCCCAGGCGCACCTCGCCCTCAACCTCGACGCCGATCAGCCCGGCCAGGATCTGGTCGTTCAGGCGCAGCAACTGGCGGGCCTGCGGCAGGAAGCGCTCGCCCTCGGCGGTCAGCACGACATGACGCGGGTCGCGCGAGAGCAGGGTCTGCCCCAGCCGGTCCTCCAGGCGCCGCATCTGCAGACTGATCGCCGACTGAGAGCGGCCGAGACGCTCGCCGGCGCGGGTAAAGCTGCGCGCCTCCGCCACCGTCACGAAGGTGCGCAGCAGGTCGAGCTCAAGATTGATCATCCGGATATTTTTGGCCGCATCATTAAAGATTCATATCTTACGTATCACCAAAATCAACCACCGGGGGTTCCGGCTCCGGCCTATGTCGTCCTCCACGGGCGCTGGAGTCCGACGGAGTTGAGATGAGCGACCTATCCTTGAAAGCGCCGATCACCGTGGCCTACGGCGACGGCATCGGACCGGATATCATGCGCGCCAGCCTCGACGTGATGCTGGCCGCCGGCGCCCAGTTGGACATCGAGACCATCGAGATCGGTGAGGATGTCTATAATCGAGGCTTCAGCTCCGGGATCGAGCCCTCGGCCTGGGACAGCCTGCGGCGCACAAAGGTGTTCTTCAAGGCGCCGATCACTACCCCGCAGGGTGGCGGCTTCAAGTCGCTGAATGTCACCATCCGCAAGTCGCTGGGCCTCTACGCCAACGTCCGCCCCTGCGCGGCCTACGCTCCATTTGTGGCTACCAAGCATCCGGCGATGGACCTGGTTATCGTCCGCGAGAACGAGGAGGACCTCTATGCCGGCATCGAACACCGCCAGACCGACGAAGTGTTCCAGTGTCTGAAGCTGATCACCCGGCCGGGCTGCGAGCGGATCGTCCGCTACGCCTTCGAATACACCCGCGCCAACGGCCGCAAGAAGGTCACCTGCTTCACCAAAGACAACATCATGAAGCTGACCGACGGCCTGTTCCACAAGGTGTTCGACGAGATCGGCGCCGAGTACCCCGACCTCGAGCAGGAGCATTGGATCGTCGATATTGGCGCGGCGAAGCTCGCCGACACTCCGGAGATGTTCGACGTGTTGGTGATGCCCAACCTCTACGGCGACATCCTCTCTGATGTGGCTGCCCAGATCGCCGGCTCGGTGGGCCTGGCGGGCTCGGCCAACATCGGCGAACAGGTCTCGATGTTCGAGGCCATCCACGGCTCGGCCCCTAGGCTAGCCGGCCAGGACCGCGCCAATCCGTCCGGCCTGCTGCTCGGCGGGGTGATGATGCTCAACCACCTGGGCCAGTCTGGGGTCGCCGAGCGGGTGCACAATGCCTGGCTCGCGACCCTTGAGGCCGGCGTCCATACCAAGGACGTCTGGCAGCACGGCGTCTCGCAGCAGCTGGTGGGCACGCAAGGTTTCGCAGAGGCGGTGATCGCGCGGCTTGACCGGGAACCCCAGACCCTGAAGCCGGTGAGATATACCGCCAGCCGGCCCTTCCAGCTCCCGCCGCGCAAGCCGCAGGCCCCAGCCCGCAAGGAGACCGTGGGCGTCGACCTCTTCGTACAGTGGCGCGGCGGCGCCGATGACCTGGCGGGCAAGCTCAAGACCATCGAGCACGGCCCCCTGGCGCTGAAGATGATCACCAATCGCGGCGTCAAGGTGTGGCCGGAGGGGCTGCCGGAGACCTTCTGCACCGACCACTGGCGCTGCCGGTTTCTGAACGGCGACGGGCCGATGGAGCTGACCGACATCGTCGCGCTGAGCAGCCGCGCAGCGCTGGCCGGCGTCGACTTCATCAAGACCGAACACCTCTGCACCTTCGACGGCGAGCCTGGCTTCAGCCTCGGCCAGGGACAATAGGAGCCTGCCATGCGCACCCGCTGGGATCCAACCGAGAACGGCCGCTACTGGGTGATCGGCGGCAAGCACATCGACATGACCTTCCAGCATCGCAGCTGGTCGGAGGTGATCGGCCCGTTCTCCACGCGCTACGACGCCGAAGCCATGTGGCGGAAGCTGAGCTTCGTCTACACCCACGACGCCAGCGTCCGCTTCACCATCGTCCAGGACGCCGATGTCGCCCAAGCCGCCTGAGACGGGCGGCGACCTGCCGCCCCACCTGCGTGCGCTGGAGGCCGAGGCGATCCACATCTTCCGCGAGGCCGCGGCCGACGCCCGGCGTCCCGTGGTGCTGTTCTCCGGCGGCAAGGACTCCACCGTCCTGGCCCACTTGGCGACCGCGGCCTTCTATCCGTCTCGCCCGCCGATGCCGCTGATGCACATTGACTCCACCTTCGAGTTCCCTGAGACCTTGGCCTTCCGCGACGCGCTGGCCCGCGACTGGGGTTTCGAGCTGATCGTCCGGCGCAACGAGGACGGCCTGGCGCAGAAGATCAGCCCCTTCACCCACGGCTCGGCGTTGTACACAGACCTCATGCGCACCTTTCCGCTTAAGGCCGCGCTCGACGAGCTGGGCTGCGACGTGATCTTCGACGGGGCGCGCCGCGACGAGGAGAAGTCGCGCGCCAAGGAGCGGATGGTCTCGATCCGCTCACAGGGCCACGGCTGGGAACCCCGCGCCCAGCGGCCGGAGCTCTGGCGGCTCTACAACGCGCGGCTCTCGCCTGGCCAGACGGCGCGGGTGTTCCCGCTCTCCAATTGGACCGAGGCCGACATCTGGACCTATGCCTGGGCGCGAAGCCTGCCGCTGGCGCCGCTCTATTTCGCCGCGCCGCGCCCCACGGTCGTGCGCGACGGCGCCCTCTTGGTGGTGGCGGACGCGCGCTATCCGTTCGCGGTCGGCGAGGAGCCGGTCACCCGCCACGTGCGCTTCCGCACCGTCGGGTGCTGGCCGGTGACCGCGGCGATCGAGTCCGACGCCGCAAGTCTGCCCGAAGTGCTGATCGAGACCCTGGCCGCTCGCCACTCCGAGCGCCAGGGCCGGCTGATCGACACCGACGAGGGCGGCTCGCTGGAGTCCAAGAAACGGCAGGGTTACTTCTGATGGCGGCGGAGCAAGATGAACGGCCGGTCGGCCCCAACCCTTTGCGGTCAACCAGACCCGCCGTGCTCGCAACCCCAGCTATGAGCGAGGCTCCGGCCTCGGGCGCCCTTTTGCTTCCACCTGACAAGTCGAGACTGCCCAGCCGGCACACCACGGTCGGGCCAGAGCGGGCGCCGCATCGCTTCGAGAACGGTCCGCGCTTCTACGGCCTGCCACTCAACCCCGGCTTCGTCGCCCTGGGGCGGACCTCATGGTGTGTGTGGGAGAGCTTGGCGGCGGCGGGCTCCGAGCTCGTACCGTTCCAGGCCGGCGCCAGGCTCGACTGGAAGTTCGTCGGCCCGGTCGCCGCGGAAGGCCGCTGATGCGGCCGCTGGCGGTGATCGCCACTATGCACGGCAAGGAGCGCGTCCTGGCGCCGCTGCTGGAGACCGAGCTCGGCTTCGACACGACCCTGGCGCAGGGGCTGGACACCGATCTGTTCGGCACCTTCACCGGCGAAGTCGCGCGCCTGGGCACGCAACTGGAGGCCGCTCGGGCCAAGGCGGAGCTGGCGCTGAGGCTTTCGCCGGACGCCCGCTTCGCGGTCGCCAGCGAAGGCAGCTTCGGGCCGCATCCGGCCATGCCGCTGATCCCCGGCGGCCATGAACTCGTCCTGCTGCTCGACCGGGAAACCGGGCAGGAGGTGCTGGGCCACCACGTCACCGCCAAGACCAACTATCGGCAGGCCCTGATCGCCAGCCCAGAGGAGGCCCTGCGCTTCGCCGAGCACGCTGGGTTCCCCACGCACGCCCTGGTGGTCGGCCGCTGCCCGAGCGGTGAGATCGCAGCTGCCGAGCCTGTGGCCAAGGCCGTGCAAGCGCAGGACCGGCTCCTGGAGTTGGCGAACGACCTGATCGCCCGGGACGGCCATTTCGTCCTCAGCACGGATATGCGCGCCCACCTCAATCCTACCCGCATGACCGCCATCGAAGCCGCCGGCCGCGACCTCGTTACGGGCTATGCCTCGCGCTGCCGAGCCTGCGATCGACCGGGGTTCGTGGTCAACGAGCGCATCCTGGGCCTGCCCTGCGGCGATTGCGGGACGCCGACGCGGATGACCCTCGCCGAAGTCCGCCGCTGCGTCGGCTGCGGGGAGACCGAACGGCGCGACATTCCTGGCATGGCCGATCCGACTTGGTGCGATGAGTGCAATCCCTGACCCCTAAACGTGCGCAGGGGCCTACGCCCGCTAGGCCGAACTGCCAACTCAGCCACAGATAGAGCGGAATGCCGACGATGATGTCGAAGGGGAAGGTCGCGCCCAGCGAAAGCGGCAGGTAGACGCCGCCTGCGGCAGCGCCAGCCGCATGGCCTCCAGCACGGCGATATAGCAGGCGCTGGCCGCCAGCGTGGCCAGCAGCGCCCGGGCCTCTGGCGGGACGCCGAGCGCCGCGCACAGCGCGAACGCCGAGGTGAGCGGCATGAGCAAGCCGAAGGCTAGGGGCCACCGCTGGACGTTTTCTGGAAGCGGGTGACATAGGTGGCCAAGGGGCCTGCCGTCCGGTGCTCGCGCTCCTCGTAGGCGCGCCGCCCCAGTGAACGCGAGATGAAGGGCGGGCTCACGTGACGCTCATTCGATGCGTGGCGTGTTGTAGGAACGGCCGTCTCGGCCATTCAGCAACGGATCGGCACGATGAGAAAGCTTTTGAGTATCGTTCTAGCCACCGCCGCCATCGGCGCCGTCGGGGCTCCAGCCATAGCGCAACCGCACGAACACGAGGACCAGAACCAGCGTCAGTATGGTCAGTACTTCGGCGGTTATCAGAGCTTCGACAATCTCTACCAACATGACGTTGAGGGCATCCAGCACGGCCTTCGCGACGGGTCCTACACCCGCCAGGAGGCTCGCTACTTCATGGTTCAGCTGAGGCAGATTCGGCAGCGGGAACTCTATTTTCGTTCGCGAGATGGCCTCCTGGACCCGCGCGAAGGTCAGGACATCCAGCGGCGACTGGAGCAACTGCATGACGTGATGCACGAAGCCCATGAGGACGGCCACGACGCCCAGGACGACTGGAATGACGGTCGCCGCGATGACGGCCGCAACTATCCCCGTCGCTAGGACGGCAAGGCGGAGCGCGCACCGGGCGCTCCGCCTTGCCGCGGTCACACACGTGATGGCTCGCTAATCGCGGCCTCCCGAGGGGTCCCGCCCTGCGGCGCGTCTACAAACAGACCCCACCACCCATGAGGACCTTACCTCCGGCGCCGCCCAAGCGGCATATTCGGAGAAGAGTTAGCGTTAGCCTGCCAGCACCTCGCGCAGCCAGCAGAATGCTCCAGACCGGACGTTGCAAGACTCTACGAAGTGGGCGGGTAACGCCATCGCACTTCAAACAACCAATCCATTCGATCTGGCGCTGCGCCACGCATGAGAGCCGCCCAGGCCCTCAACCCAGACGGTTGATCCCCGCGCCGTCAAGCACCAGACGCACCTTGATGGCCAACTGGTCGATGGTGAAGGGCTTGGCGATCAGCGCCACGCCGGGATCCAGGACGCCGTTGTGGACCACGGCATTGCGGGTGAATCCGGTCGTATAGAGCACCTTTAGGTCTGGGCGCGTTTCGCGGGCCCTGTCGGCGAGCTGGCGGCCATTCATGTCGGGCATGACGATGTCGGTGAACAGCAGGTCGACGCGCGGTGTCACCGCCAGGACCGCCAGCGCCTGGGCGGCGTCGCTGGCCTGCACGATCGTGTAACCGAAATCGCGCAAGGCTTCGACCGAGAGGAAGCGGATTTTCTCGTCGTCCTCGACGACCAGGATGACCTCGCCGGCCCTGGCTTGGGCCGTCTCGGCGCTGATCGCCGGCTTGTCCGCATCGAGGGCGCCCTCGGCGCCGACGTAGCGTTGCAGATAGAGCCGCAAAGTCGTGCCGTGGCCGGGCTCGGAGTAGATTTTCACATGGCCGCCGGACTGCTTGACGAAGCCATGCACCTGGCTGAGGCCGAGCCCCGTGCCCTTGCCGACCCCCTTGGTGGTGAAGAAGGGGTCGAACACCCGCTCAATGACGTCGGCCGGCATCCCGATCCCCGTGTCGGTGACCGAGACCAGGACGAACTGGCCCGCCGTAGCCTCCGGATTGGCCACGGCATAAGCGTCGTCGAGGTGCGCGTTGGAGGTCTCCACCGTCAGCCTGCCGCCCTCCGGCATGGCGTCACGGGCGTTGATCACCAGGTTGAGGATTGCGTTCTCGAGCTGGCCCGGATCGACGAAGGCGCGCCAGAGTCCGCCAGCAAGTATGGTCTCCACCCGCAGGTGCTCACCGATCGTGTGCCGCAGCATCTCAGACATGCCGCCCACCAGCTTGCTGACGTCGAGCGCCTGTGGCTCGAGGGGTGTCTGGCGTGAGAAGGCAAGGAGGCGCGCGGTGAGCAGCGCCGCGCGGTGAGCGCCTTCCAGGGCGTTGTCGATACAGACCACGGCGCGGGCCCGGTCGGTGTCGAGCCGCCGCTTGGCGATGTCGAGCGAGCCGATGATGATCGACAGCATGTTGTTGAAGTCGTGGGCGATACCGCCGGTGAGCTGCCCGATGCTCTCCATCTTCTGCATCTGACGGACCTGGGCTTCAGCCGCTTGCCGGGTCTCCAGCTCTTCCTTCAGCTGGGCGTTCGCGGCTTTTAGATTCGCGGCCGAGACCTTCAGGTCGATGTTTGCAGCATTAAGCTCCGTCAGGTCCCTCGCGAAGCCGGTGAAGAACCGCCGGTCCCCAACCCTCATTTCGCCGACCGACAGCTCCATGGGGAAGGTCGAGCCGTCCCTGCGCTCGCCCACGACCATTCGGCCGATGCCGATGATCCGCCGCTCCCCCGTGGTGAGATACCGGTCCAGATAGCTGTCGTGCTCATCACGGTAGGGGTTCGGCATCAGCATCCGGATGTTTCGCCCGATGGCTTCGTCACCCGGCCAGCCGAACAGGCGCTCGGCGGCAGCGCTGAAGGACTGCATGAGCCCGCGCTCGTCGATGACGATCATGGCGTCGGGCACGGTGTCCAGGATCGACTGCAGGTGCCTCTCGCGGGCCGTGAGATCCGCGAGCCGAAGATGCGCCTGGCGGAAGGTGACGAAAGCCAGGGCCGCGATGATCACGCCGTTGAGGACCAAGGCCAGCTGGGCGAGCAGGGCCTGGCGTTCAGTGACCCGATCGCGGATCCGCAGCAGATCGCGCTGTTCGGCCTTCATCGCGATCACGACGGCGCGGATCTCGTCCATCAGCGCTTTACCGCGATCCAGCCGGGCGGTCGCGCCCTGGCGACTGCCGGCCCGGTAGAGGGCGATGTTCTCGCGGAGGCCTTGCTGCCTGGCTGTCGAAAGCTCGCCCAGGCGTTTCAAGGAGGCTTGCTGACGAGGATTGTCGGCCGTGGTCACCGCGAGCGCCTTGACCTCGCGATCGATGACGGAGATCGCCGCCTCGTAGGGCTTCAGATAGCTGGCCTCGCCGGTGAGCAGGAAGCCGCGCGTGCCGGTCTCGGCGTCCTGTAACTGCGAGAAGACCGAAGAGAGTCGGTTCTCGACCTCGAGCGCGTGGCGCACGAGGGTGGAGCTCTGCTGTTGCTGATTGGCCAGCCACACGGAGCCGAAGACCATGACGACCAGCAGAATGAACCCCAACAGGGGAGGAAGCATCGACCGATTGTCTAGGGGCATGGTCGAGGTGATGGGCGCGCCGGAAGATTTATGCAAAGACTCTACGATGAGGACTGGTGACGGGTTGCGGCCGGCATGCCCAGGGACATCGCCCGCTGGGCCGCCCACGCAAGCGGGACCCTGCGCCAGTCGGCGTCACTTTACGGCTTCGAAATCGCGCCGCGCAGCATCGCGCTCTGAATGTCGGGAGCCAGGGACGCCAGCTTCACGAGCCGAATGGCGGACCCTTGCGGCCTGAGCCCGACCCTCCCCTCCCCTCTTTGCTTGCCGGAGACGAGTTCGCATAAGACTGGCACCACCCCAGCCACATCCACCCCGGGGTGTCGGCCTTGCGTTCGGCAGGCGCCGCGCCCGCCCGCGGAACCTTGCGGACGGGCGCGGCGGAGGCGATCAGCGGGCGGGGACGAGCAGCAGGCCGAGTTCAGCAGCCCAGAGTTGATCCTTCACCGACAGCTTGCGGAACTTGAGGCCGCGCAGCCGCGCCTCATCGGGCGCCGGGCGCCGGTTCTCCTCGACGATGGCCGCCTCGAGCTGCGTGTGCTCCACTCTCAGGCGGTGGACAAGATGGTGTTTCATATGAGCTCCTCTCTCAAGGGAGCGCTCGATGCAGCTCCGTCGGGGGAGAGGAGAGCCAGCATCGAGCGCGCCCGATGCGGTCCGACATCGCGATCACCTTGATCGCCAGAGGGGCCCGGTCCGCTCACCCTAGATGTGGGCCGTCTTCGCCCGGGCAAGGTGCGGCTTCATCAATTCGGCTCATGAGGGCGATGAGGTTCCTCAATGCCGCTCCATATCGGTCGCGTTGGGGCAGATCAGGCCCACTGCGCCAAACCGGAGACGAGTTGTCGTAGGACTGCCCGCACCAACTGGAACGTTTGGCGCCCCTAGCGAACCTTGGGCTATGAGTCCGGCAACCCAACGGGCGGCAGCGCCTGCAGAAAGGCTCGGAGGTCGCGGGCGCTCTCCTCCGGCATCTGTTCCATCGGAACGTGTCCGCCTTCGGCGTAGGTTACCAGCTTCGATCCCGGTATGCCGCCGACGAATCCGCGCGAGCGCTCCGGCGGGATCACTTGGTCCTTCAGCCCAACCATAACGAGGGTGGGCGTGCGAATCCGGGCGAAGCTTTGAGGCGGCGTCGTGGACCTGCCGCCACTGCCGCTCGTCAGCAGGGCGCGATGCCCTGGCGCACGCGCCAGCTCCACGTAGCGGTCCACGAGCGCCTGCGTGACAAGGCGCTCGTCCTGGTAGGCCTGACGCAGGCCTCGGGCGGCGAGCGGCCGCGGGTCAAGATTGCGCAGCAGGACCCGGCCTGCCGGGTTGGTTAGCAGCTTGAAAACCGCGGGGCCGCCTGCGCCGCGCGCTTCCGACGGCCAGCCTGCGGCGTTGACCAGCACTAGGCCCTCGAGCCGCTCGGGATGGGCGAGCGCGTAAGACCAGGCCACCGCCCCACCCATGGAATTCCCGGCCACCACAAACCGCTCGACCCCCACGCGGCGGGTAACCTCGTCGACGACGGCGACGTTGCCGGCCGTGGACGTCCGGTAGTCGGCCGGCGCCCGCGTAAGGCCGTGGCCCGGCAGATCCAACGTCAGAACCCGGTATTCGCCCCGGAGCCGCTCGGCCCAGGGCTCCCAGGCGTGCAGGGAGGCTGCGAAACCGTGCACCAGCACGACGACACGCGCATCCGTCGGGCCCTCGTCGCGATAGTGGACGCGCAGCCCGTCCGGCAACGTCATATAGCGCGAAGCGGGGCTAGCGTACTTACCCTCGAGTTGCGGGTACGGGATGTCCGCGGCTATACAGCCGGATAGCCAAGCCCCAGCCAGCACGACTGCGACCGAGCGGAGGAGGTGAGCCATCCGGGAACGCTAACACGCCCGCAGGATGACCTTGCGTCAGCTCTCGTAGGGTTGCCGAGGTTTGCCTTCCATCCGCCACCGCCGTACGCGCGTCCCTGCGCGGCGCGTGATGCCCGCGTCTATCAGATCCTGACGTGCTCGGACGCACAGGGCGCCGTCCGCTCGATCCTGAGGTACCTAAGCACCTGAACGCCGAAACTATGCCATGCGCGCCGGCGCCGCGAACTGCACGCGGCGCCTCTGGTCCGAAACACTCAACGGGTCCGTCAACGTCCGCATGAGGTCGAACTCGGCCTTCGCGCGCGGCACGAAGGTCCGACTGTGGGCAAGGCTAATGTCCAGAAATGGCGCGGCTGGCCCCGCTCCGAAGGGTGGAGGTGGGCTGAGCTGACGGCCGTGATCACCCGCTCTACCAACCCCTCCGCTAGTTCGACAGCTCGCCCGAAGTGATCCGTCTTGTGGATGTTGTACGTGAAGTACGGTGTGGATGACCTCGCGTCGGTCGACGGCCCGCCGCGTCGAGCTTCCGCGATCAACCTCTGAAGCGCGACGACAACAGGAAGGTAAAGCCGCTCAGGACCTTTGCTCTAAGATCCGCCGCGGCGCCTGGGTCCGGCGCGCCGCTCGCCAAAGTGGCCGCGGCGATCCCCCGTCCCAGGACCCACAGCAGCAGCGCGACGCTCTCGACCTGCGCTGCCGGCACCCGGTCGTCTCCATCCAGCGAACTTCGGAACACGACGAAGGCTTCCTGCTCGGCGGCACGTGTGTGGGCGTCGCCTGTCAATATCGGGCATGACTGCATCAACGCGTAAAGCTGTGGGTGGTCTTGGATGAATTGGAGATAGGCGGAGGAAGCGGCGTCGACCTGATGGGGGGCCGCGCCACGGTCCATGGCCCGGGCGATCTTGATCCCCAGGTCGCGCCAACCCTGCTTCGCCAATTCCGTCAGCAAGGCGTCCTTGTCGGCGAAGTGATAGTAGAGGCTCGCGACCGCGCTGCCGGCCTTGTCAGCGATCACTCGCAGGTGAAGCCCCTCGACACCCGCCTCTTCCAGTAGCGTTTGCGCAGCGTCCAGGGCGCGGCGCCTAAGCGTGGCCCCGCTGGGGGAAAGCTTGAAATCCGCAGGGCGGTTCATTTCAGTCCGAGGCTCCGCGATCGGCGATGTCGGCTTGCGCTATATTGCCAGGAAAGGGGCGCTTGCGTGAGGTAGCTCGAAACCGCAGCCGGGAAGATGCACTGAGGCGGGAGATAGTGCCTTGTCGAACAAAGTTCGAAGCCCGCAAGCTGCCGGTCACGCAGGGTCCGGAGCGACACCATGGCAGACGGCATGATCGATGTGCTGAGCGAAAAGCGCGCTTTGGCCCATAAGCGGGCCTATGAAACGCCCCTTGAAGAGTTGAACCCGGCATGGGCCTCGGCCTTCCGCGATGACGCGCACTGGGCCTACTTCGAGCGCCTCCGCCGGGAAGACCCGGTCCATTGGACGCCGGAGAGCAACTACGGCCCGTTCTGGTCGATCACCAAGTACAACGACATCATGGCGGTCGACACCAATCACGAGGTGTTTTCGTCGGCCAACGGCATCGCGCTTCCGCCCAAGGCCAACCTCACTCCCGAGATGCTGAAAGCCCTTAATCGCGCTTCGGCGCCGAGCTTCATTGGCATGGACCCGCCGCGACACGACGAGCAGCGCAAGACCGTGAGCCCGGCTTTGGCGCCGGCCGGTCTCGAACGGATGGCCCCACAGATCCGCGAGCGCGCGGGGCTGATCCTCGACTCTCTGCCGATCGGCGAGCCGTTCGACTGGGTCGACCTGGTGTCCAAGGAATTAACTACCATGACCCTGGCGACGCTGTTCGACTTCCCGTTCGGGGAGCGTCGCAAGCTGACCCACTGGTCCGACGCCATGACCACAGCGCCAGGGCACGGCCCGGTCGCCACCTTCCAGGAGCGCATGGCGACGCTCGCCGATTGTCGCGACTACTTCGTGCGCCTCTGGAACGCGCGGGTGAACGCCGAGCCCGCCGGCGATCTGATCTCGATGCTGGCCCATGCTCCGCAGACGCGGAACCTGACCATGGACGAGTATTTCAGCAACGTCGCTTTGCTGATCATTGGCGGCAACGACACCACGCGGAATACGATCTCGGGCTCGATCTTTGCCTTGAACCGCAGCCCCGATCAGTACGACAAGCTGCGCGCAAACCCCGACCTGATCCCTTCGATGGTGTCCGAGACCATCCGCTGGCAGACGCCGCTGGCGCACATGGCGCGCACGGCGACGCAGGACTACGATTTCCGGGGCAAGACCATCAAGAAGGGCGACAGGGTCGTCATGTGGTACGTCTCGGGCAACCGCGACGAAGAGGTGATCGAGAACCCTGACGCCTACATCATCGACCGCCCACGGCCACGCCAGCACCTGTCCTTCGGCTTCGGCATTCACCGCTGTGTCGGCAACCGGCTGGCGGAACTACAGCTGAAGATCATCTGGGAGGAGATACTGAAGCGCTTCCCGGAGGTACGCCTGCTCGAAGAGCCAAAGCGCAGCTATTCGATCTTCATCAAGGGCTACGAGGAGATGAGGGTCCTCATCCCGGCGCGGCGCTGAAGTAAGGTGACACGCACTCTGCCATGAGGCCAGGCCGACGCGCCCGCGCCGCTGGCCCTCGCCGGCTACAAGAGCGGAGCGTCGCAACCGACGCGGTCGTCTGCACCAGCAACGGCAAGGCCAACTATTCCACCTCCGAGAGATCGACAAGAGGAGCGCCTGACCATGATGAAGCTTTATTCCGGAGATCTCAGCCCGTACTCCGCTCGGGTGCGGATGCAGATTTACGCCAAGGGCATCACCGACATCACGCTGGAACGGCCAGCGCATTTCGGCATGCCGAAGTTCCGCGACGACCATCCGATCGGCCGTATCCCCGTGCTGGATATCGACGGCGACATGATGCCGGAATCTGAAGTGATCGCGGAGTTTCTTGAGCAGATCTACCCCGAGCCCTCGATGCTGGGCACGACGCCGCGCGAGACCGCGCACATCCGCACGATCGCCCGCATCGGCGACATCTACCTCATGAATAACATGTTCATGCTATCGCCCCAGAGCCGCGCCGCCACTCGAAACCAGGGGATTGTCGACCTGCTCGGCGGTCAGGTGGTGCGCAACATAAAAGCGCTCGACAAGCTTATTGGCAGTGATGGCTTCGCATGCGGCGGCCGGGTCACAATGGCCGACTGCGCCCTCGTCCCTGGCTTGTTCCTGGTCGAGAACGTCCTGCCGTCCGTGGGCGTCGACGATCCGATTCCCGCCAACGCGAACGTCGCTGCCTACTGGCGCGCGATCCAGAAGAACCAGCACGCCGCCAAGACCTTGACCGAACTCCACCGTGGCCTCGAAGAGCGCCGAGAGATGATCCGCAGCGGCGCGTTCGACAAAATGATGGCCGCCGCCGCAGCGGCCCACGCGGCCGCGTAGGTAAAACCGCCCTCAGTGAGTGGCGACCGCTCGGCCACTCGGACCGTCACGCGGGCTCTATGTTCCCTGGCAGAACGAACCGTTGCGGCCCTTCTTACCGGATTGCCGGTTACAACAAGCTCGTCGGCGCCAGCCTCGGCGGTCGATCCAAAGGCATCCACGCCGCGGCCGCACAGGCCGGCGCTCCCTCCCCCGAACCCTCCGGTTGCGCCGGCGGGAATCGACAGGGGCAACCCGCGGAGCAGCGGGCGACGCCGCCGGTGCGCGCCAGCGGCCGCCCGAAAAGACGATGGCGGCGTCTTTCACCGAGGGGAACAGCCAGGCCTCGCGCAACGGAACTTGTCTCTGAAATAGGCCGCGGATGGCGTAAACTTGCCGTTCGTTCAGTAGGGGTTCAGGACGGATCGGCTGAATCCTCCTCAAGTTCATCAAGGAGCGTCATCTTGCAAATTCGGAAACTGGTAGGCCTCGCCACCGCGGTCGGCGCCGGCGCCCTGCTTCTGGCAGGCCAGGCCGCAGCTCACGCCAAGCTGTTGACGTCTAACCCCGCAGCCAACGCTGTTGTAGCTGCACCGAAGGTCATAATCCTGAGGTTCAAGGAGAAGGTGACGCCCGCCTTCTCCGGCTTCGATCTGCTCATGGTCGAGCACAACAACATGAAGGTGCCTGTGACAACCGTGGTCTCAAAGAACGGCACGACGATCACCGGAACGCCCCAAGGCGCCTTCATGGCGGGCAGCTACAAGATCAAGTGGCATGCGGCGTCATCCGATGGCCATCGGATGACCGGAGACGTCGACTTTAAGGTGAAATGAAGCCATGCTTGAGGTCGCGCACGTCCTGGTCAGGCTGGCGCAGTATGCAGGAGCGATGACCCTCTTCGGGTCGTCGCTCTTCTTGCTCTACGGGCTGCCGCGGGCGGGACCCGCATCCGCGGCGAGCCTTCATTGGCCCCGGCCCCTGCTAATCTCCGGCGCGCTGGTTACGGTGTCCGCCGCCGCTGTCGGGCTCTTGACCCAGACATCGGTCATGGCGGGATCCCTGGCGGAAGGCCTCAAGGCAGAATCCCTCACCTTCGTCATCACAGGCACCGGGATTGGCCAAGCCGGCGTGCTCCGCGTTGTCGCCGGCGCCTCGGCCCTTGCCCTCCTGCTCACGCTACGCCCTAGTGGCCTGCTCTGGGGTCTGGTGAGCGCGCTTGGCGCCGCCGGATGCGCCAGCCTGGCCTGGATGGGACACGGCGCGGCCACTCAAGGCCTGGCCGGACGCGTGCATCTGGTCGCCGACATCCTCCACAGCCTGGCCGCCGCGGCTTGGACGGGGGCCCTCGTCGCCTTCCTACTCCTCTGCTGGCCGAGATCAGCCACCTCGCCTGAACATCAGCGCTCGCTGCACGGCGCCCTGCACGGCTTTGCGGGGGTTGGCGCCGCACTGGTGGGCGTGATCGTGGCGACAGGTGCGGTCAACGGCTGGTTCCTGGTCGGGCCGGACAGGCTGGACGGCCTATGGACGACCACCTATGGCCGGCTGCTTCTGGCGAAGCTTGGGCTGTTCGCGGTGATGCTCATTTTGGCGGCCTCGAACCGCTTCAGGCTCACGCCCGCCCTCGCGCGCAGCTTGGACGGCAGCGCCCAGACCCCATACGCGCTGACAGACCTGCGACAGAGCCTCATCCTCGAGACGGCCGCGGCGGGCGCCATCCTGGTCCTGGTGGCCTGGCTCGGCACACTGGCTCCGGTTTCAGCCGTCTGAGAGGCGCCGCCATCCTGCGATCAGAACCACGCCCGAAGTCCGGCCACGAAGCGGGTGTCGCCGACATCCTCGCCGTTTCCACGGGCGAAATCGGCGGTGCGCCCCAGGCTCCGCTCATAGCTGACGCCTATGTAGGGCGCGAACTCCCGGCGGATTTCGTAACGCAGCCGCAGGCCTAGTTCCGCTGAGTACAAGCCGGAGCCGATATCGGAGGCGCGCACGTCCTGGGCCGCAAACTCCAATTCCGCGCTGGGCTGCAGGATGAGCCTCTGCGTCAGCCGGAAGTCGTAGCTGCCTTCTACCCGCCCGAGGAGGTCGCCGTCCTGCGACAGGAAGAGGGCGCCCTCGGCGTCGAACCAGTAGGGAAAGAGCGTTTCGGCGCCGAGCGTCAGGTAGGTGACGGACCGGGGCTCCAGGTCATGACGAAGACCGATCTGCAGGTCGGTATACCGGGTCACGGCGCGCGAAAAGAGGGCCTGGATCTCTGCCTCGTGGACACCTTCGCGTCGGCCGCCCTCACCCTCGGACTTGAGGACGAAGCGGTTGATGTCGCCCCCCCACCAGCCTTCGACATCCCAGCGGTAACCTCCGCCGCCCGGCCTTGATTGATACTCCGCGAGGTTCGCCATCACCTGGGAAAGCCTGGCGCCCCCGTGCTCCTCACGCAGAAGGTCACGGGCCCGCGCCATCTGGTCAGCCGAATAGATGCTATCCGCCAGATTGTCGGTCGGCGGCGGCGGGGGCGGGGAGGACCCCACCGGCAGTTGCGCCGCGCTCGTCACCGATGCTGCGCCAGGCATGACGTGGCCCGCGTGAGGGTCGGCGGCTGGCGCCGCGGGCATGACGTGGCCGGCATGCGGGTCAGCCGCGGTGGCGGGCGGGGCCGTCATCATATGCCCCGCGTGGGGGTCGGTCGCTGGAGCGGCCGGCATCGTGTGGCCCGCATGAGGGTCGGCGGCTGGCGCAGCCGGCATGTTGTGGCCGGCATGCGGATCTGCCGGTTGGGCGGCCGGTGTCGCCGCCCGGTGAGCCGCGTGAGGATCCGGTGTCTGCGCCCCCGCCTGGGTGGCGAACACGGCGGACGCCAGGCAGAGAAGGGCGAGCCGGCTCATGCGGCTGCTCCCGCGCCGGCGCGCACCTTGAACACCTGAAACATGCCAGCGTGCATGTGGTAGAGCATGTGACAGTGGAACGCCCAGTCACCCGCCTCTCCGGTGACGTCAAAGGTGACTTTCCCGCCCGGCAAGACGTTGACGGTGTGCTTGCGTGGCAGGTGACCCACGGGCCCATGGACCAGTTCGAAGAAGTGGCCGTGCAGGTGGATCGGGTGGGTCATCATGGTGTCGTTGACCAGCGTGACGCGCACACGCTCGCCGTGACGTAGGGAATAGGGCGGCGGGTTCTCGCTGAATTTCCGGCCATCAAAGCCCCACATGAACCGTTCCATGTTGCCGGTGAGCCGGATCTCCATGGCGCGGGAGGGCGCGCGCTGGTCAGGATTCGCGGCCAAGGCGACGAGGTCCTGGTAGACCAGCACGCGATGCCCGACGCTCTCCAGTCCCTGGCCGGCGTCCCCGGTGCGATCCATGGGCATCGGCGAGATCATCTGCACGCCCGGTCCTATCTTCACCTGCGGCGCCTTGTTCGGGTCGAGCATGTTCATGTCCATGCCCGCCATGTCGCCCATCACGTCAGAGCCCCGCGGGCGCGAAGGCGCCATGCCCGGTCCGGCCGCCGACGCTGGTGCATGGCCCATGGCGGCGTGATCCACCGTGGCGACCGCACCGGGCGCACCGCCGTGTCCGGCATGCGCGGACATGTCCATGCCCATGTCCTTCATGGTGGCCAGCGGTCGCTCGCGCAGCGGCGGCACGGGAGCGGTCATCCCCGACCTGGGCGCCAGGGTCGCCCGGCCCATACCGGAACGGTCCACAGCTTCCGAGACGATGGTGAACGCCTGGTCGTCGGTCGGCTGCACGATCACATCGTAAGTCTCGGCGTTACCGATCTGGAACTCGTCGACCTCCACGGGGCGGACGTTCTGGCCGTCCGCGGCGACAATGGTCATTCGCAGGCCGGGGATGCGGACGTTGAAGATCATCTGGGCGGCGGCGTTGATGAACCGCAGCCTGACCCGCTCCCCGGGCTTGAACAGTCCGGTCCAGTTCTCCTGCGGCCCATGACCGTTGACCAGGAACTCAAGCGCCGCGCCGGTCACATCGGAAATGTCGGTGGGATCCATGAGCATCTTCGCCCACTCAATCCGCTCGGCCAGGGTCTGGTCCTTGCCGGCCAGCAGCCCTGCAATGGTCTGCCGCTGGTGATTGAAGACCCCGCCCTGCTGCTTCAGCTTCTGGAAGATCTTGTGCGGGTGCATGAAGCTGAAGTCGGAGAGCACCAGGACATGCTCGCGGTCGAACGCCACGGGATCGACGCCAGCCGGGTCGATGACGAGCGGCCCATAGTGCCCTTCCTGCTCCTGCAGGCCCGAGTGGCTGTGATACCAGTATGTGCCGGACTGAATGATTGGAAACTCATAGACGAAGGTCTCGCCTGGGCGGATGCCGGGGAAGCTGACGCCGGGCACACCATCCATCTGGAACGGGACGAGCAGGCCGTGCCAGTGGATGGAGGTTTCCTCGGCCAGGTTATTGGTCACCGACAGCCGGGCCTTCTGGCCCTCCTTCAGGCGGATCAGCGGGCCCGGGACTGTTCCGTTGATCGCCAACGCATGACCTGAACGGCCGCCAACATTGATCGCCGAGTGGCCGATCGTGAGACGGATGTCCTCGCCGGACAGGGTCGGCAGGGTGGCCAGGCCCGGCGTCGCGCTCCGCGCCCACCCGGGCAGAAGCGAGGCCGCCGCGCCGCCGCCGAGCATGGCTGAGGCCCGCAACAACTGGCGGCGGTCGAGGTCGGTCGTAAGCGGGCGCATCCAGATGTCCTGGTTCACTTCAGCGGCTTCGAGATGGGCTTCCCGCCGTGGAGGCTCAAGGTGGGATGCGTCCGGGCGGTGGAGTAGCAATATGGGGCGGCGACCCTCAGCTCTCAAGCCTGCGGATGCTGGAGTTGCACTGCTTCACCCCGGGCAACGTTGAGCACCGGCTGTTGGAACGCGGCGGCGCCATGAGATGGTTCGGCTGCGGTGGGACAGGGTCTTCCTGATCGGAGACTAGCCGCCGGCCATATCGCGCAGGTCGCACTCCGCGGCGATGTAGCCGAAGGCGAATCGGCTGCGACCCTGGAGGATCTGCTCGAACACCTCGCGGGCGCGGTCCGTCTCCCCGTTGTAGAGATGCCAGTTGCCCACGCCGTAGCCCTGGGTCGCGTAGAGGGTCTCCAGATCGTGGATCACCTGGGAGCCCTTGTCAGGGTTCAGCAGGTCCTCGGGCCGAAGCTCCCCGCGGTACATCCGCAGGCGGCGATAGTAGGAGGGCCCCTCGACGAACGCCTCGTCCGGCAGGCCTTCGGGGATCGCCGCCAGCACCTGGTCCGCCCCAGCCTCGTCGCCCTTGCGGCGCAGGGTCATGTAGAGCCAGTCATTGCAGGCGGTGAGCCCGTCGTGGTCCTCGGGGCGCACCCATTCCAGGCACCGCCGGTAGCCGGCTTCCGCCGCGTCCCATTCCCTCAGCAGGTAGTGGGCCAGGGCCAGGTGATACCAGGTGTTGAACTGGATGCTGGTGGCCGGCACAGGAAGCTCGTTGCCCTTCCCGTCCGGCTCAATCCACTCCGGCCTGCCCTCGATCAGCTCCGCGGCGCGCGCCAGGTCGGCCTGCCCCTCGGCGAACCGCCGGGTCGACAGATAGCGATGGCCGCGCTGGCGCAGGAGTTCGAAGGAACCGGGATACCGCTCCAGTCTCTCGCTGAACACCGCGATAGCCTCGTCTATCCGGTAGCGGAACCCCAGCACCCGGCCGTACCACACGGTGTTGGGCAAGGAGGGGTCGTCCTCGTAGTTTGATCGGGCGCTGTCCAGGGTGCGGCGGGAGCGATCACGGAGACTGTCTTCGGTCATGGCGGCAGTGGAGCGGCTGGAGCCGTCCGTTGCAAGATCGCGCGCACCGCAAAACCGATTGGCGCTGATTGCGGGATCGAAGCGACAGTCCCTGGTATCCCTAGATGATCCTGGTTCGGGAGAAGGGCAGCGAGATAGAGCGGGATCGTCACGCGGCGATCCACCGCCCGCGGAATTGACGGCCCGGATGCCGCCACTAGAGTTTTGCGCGACCAGCATCACAGGGGCGCCGCCATGAAAACCCGCATCACCGAACTGTTCGCGATTGAACATCCGATCATCCAGGGCGGCATGCACTTCGTCGGTCTGGCGGAACTGGCCGCCGCGGTGTCCAACGCCGGCGGCCTGGGGATCATCACCGGCCTGACCCAACGAACCCCCGAAGCGCTCGGCAAGGAGATCGCCCGCTGCCGGGAGATGACCGACATGCCGTTCGGCGTGAACCTGACCTTCCTGCCCTCGGTCACGCCGCCGGACTACCCGGGCTATGTGACGGCGATCATCGACGGCGGGGTGAAGGTGGTGGAGACCGCGGGGAACAATCCCCAGAAGTGGATGCCGGCGCTCAAGGAAGCCGGGATCAAGGTGATCCACAAGTGCACCTCGGTGCGTCACTCCCTGAAGGCGGAGTCCATCGGCTGCGACGCGGTCAGCGTCGACGGCTTCGAGTGCGGCGGCCATCCGGGCGAGGATGACGTGCCGAACTTCATCCTGCTGCCCCGCGCCGCCGAGGAGCTGAGGATTCCCTTCGTGGCCTCTGGCGGCATGGCCGACGGACGCTCGCTGGTGGCCGCCCTGGCGCTGGGCGCGGAGGGCATGAACATGGGCACCCGTTTCATGGCCACGAAGGAAGCGCCGATCCATGAGAACGTGAAACAGGCCCTGGTGGCGGCCTCGGAACTCGACACCCGCCTGATCATGCGCCCGCTGCGCAACACCGAGCGCGTGCTGGCCAATGCGGCCGTGGACCGCCTGCTGGAAAAGGAGCGGACCCTGGGCGCCGACCTGAAGTTCACCGACATCATCGCCGAGGTCGGCGGGGTCTATCCGAAGATCATGCAGCAGGGGGACATGGACGCCGGCGCCTGGTCCTGCGGCATGGTGGCCGGCCTGATCCACGACGTGCCGACCTGCAAGGAACTGATCGACCGAATCATGGTCGAGGCGGACGCCCTGATCCGGCAGCGACTGAGCCGGCTCGTCGCCGCGTGAAGGTCGTCGTCGCCGGTCAGAGTGCGTCGCCAGATTTGCGCTGGACTGACCCTACGGCGGGTCGCCAACTGATCGTCGGCGAACCCGCGCCGCTCTGAAGGACGAGACCATGCCCGAAGCCCTGATCATCGACGCCTGCCGCACGCCCCGCGGCATCGGCAAGGTCGGCAAGGGCGCCCTCGCCGAAATTCATCCCCAGCAGCTCGCCGCTACCGTCCTCAAGGGCCTAGCCGAGCGCAACAACCTCAACACCGCCGAGGTGGACGACATCATCTGGGGCACCTCCAGCCAGCGCGGCAAGCAGGGCGGCGACATGGGCCGGATGGCGGCGCTGGACGCCGGCTACGACGTGCGCGCCAGCGGCATGACCCTGGACCGGTTCTGCGGCTCCGGCATCACGGCGGTGAACATCGCGGCGGCCAACATCATGTCGGGCATGGAAGACCTGGTGATCGCCGGCGGCTGCGAGATGATGAGCTACACCGCCGCCATCGCCGACCCTAGCAGCATGACCTTGATGGACGGCGGCAACATGCGCCTGCGCGCCCGCCACCCGCAGTCGCACCAGGGGGTCTGCGCCGACGCAATCGCCACTCTGGAGGGCATCGAGCGCGAGGCGCTGGACGAGCTCGCCCTGGTCAGCCAGCAGCGCGCCGACCACGCCATCCGCAACGGCCACTTCGATCGGGCCCTGGTCCCCGTCTACAACGAGGACGGGACGCTCGCCCTGGATCGCGAGGAGTTCCCCCGCCCGCAGACCACGATGGAGGGCCTGTCGGGCCTGAAGGCGTCCTTCGCCGCCTACGCCGCCATGCCCATCGACGCCGAGGGGACCACCCTGGGCGGCCTGATCCAGAAGGTCTATCCGGACCTGGTGTTCAACCACGTGCACCACGCCGGCAACTCGTCGGGCGTGGTCGACGGCTCGGGCGCCCTGCTGCTGGCCTCGCCGGAGTACGCGGCCAAGCACGGCCTGAAACCCCGCGCCAGGGTGGTGGCCATGGCCAACATCGGCGACAGCCCGACCCTGATGCTCAACGCGCCGGTTCCGGCGGCCCGCAAGGTGCTGGCCAAGGCCGGCCTCACCGTCGACGACATCGACCTGTGGGAAATCAACGAGGCGTTCGCGGTGGTGGCCGAGAAGTTCATCCGCGACCTGGGGCTCGACCGCGACAAGGTCAACGTCAACGGCGGCGCCATGGCGCTGGGCCACCCGATCGGCGCCACCGGCGCGATCCTGATCGGCACCCTGCTGGACGAGCTGGAACGCCGCGACCTGAAGCGCGGCCTGGTGACCATGTGCGCCGCCGGCGGCATGGCCCCGGCGATCATCATCGAGCGGGTCTGACCGCAGCGCTTCGCCGTTTTCAAGCCGCGCACACGGGATCATTCTGGGCTAAGGCCGTTGCGGCCCATGGATGACCCGGACTTGAGCACCGACCTGACTTTCAACGCTGCCCGGGAAGGGCGCCGCAAGCGGCTGGTGTGGGTGCGCGTCCTTCGGCTCGGACTGCCGCTGGCCGCCGCGACCGTGGTCGCCGGCGTGGCCGGCCAGATCGCCTGGCGCTCGCTGGCGGTCCTGCGCGCTCCGCCGCCGGTGGCCGCCGAGACCGCGGTGCGCATGATCAATCCCTCGTTCCGGGGCCAGGGGCGCGACGGCAGCCGCTATGTGGTCACCGCCCGATCCGGCGTCCGGGACGCCGGTGACGCGGCCCGCATCCTGCTGGACAGCCCGACGGTGTTCATCGGCCGGGCCGGAGAGCCCGACGGCGCGCGCAGCGTCGCTCAGCGCGGCGTGTTCCGCGAGGACGACCTGACCCTGCGTCTGGAGGGCGACGTACGCCTGGAGCGGGGCGGATCTCGGTTCGTCGCCAAGGTCGCCACCATCAACACGGCCACCGGCCAGATCAGCGGCGAAGGGCTGAAGGGCGCCGGCGACACGGGCGCCGTGCAGGCCGACAGCTACGCCATCGATGGCGCCGGCGACCGCATGGTCCTGAAGGGCGGCGTCCGCGCCCGGATCAGTGGACGCTGATCCCTTGCGCGCGGACGCTCAGGCCGCCCGGCGCAAGGTCTGCTTCCTGTTCATCGCCCAGCCGCACCAGGTTTTCCACAGCCTGCCTATCGCCCTGGCGCTCGCCAGAGGCTGGCCGCAGATCGATGTGGAAGTGGCCGCCACCACCCAGGCCCAGCTGGACCTGATCGACGACCTGACAGTGCGAACTGAGGCAGCGCCGCTTAAGCAGCGCCTGCTAGGCCCGGGCTGGCTGCGCGGCTTCCGGCCCAACGGCGCTTCGGTGCCGCCCAAGGCCGCCATGCTGGCCGCCAACCTCGGGGTGTTGGCCGGCTATGACGCCATCGCCTGTCCCGAGCGGACCACCACCCTGATCCGCCGGCTGGGCCTGAAGCGACCGCTGTTGATCTACACCCAGCACGGGGCAGGAGACCGGGGTGGCACCTTCGAGCCGCGTCTGGGGCTGTTCGACCTGGTGATGGCCTCGGGGCCCAAGACCCGGGACAGGATCGTGGAGCCCGGCCTGGCCAGACCCGAGAACTGCGTCAGCGTGGGCTATCCGAAGTTCGACATGGTCGAGGCCCTGCCGCCGCCCCGGCTGCCGGCGTTCGCGCAGGTCCGGCCGGTGGTGCTCTACAATCCGCACTTCGACCCGGCGCTGAGTTCCTGGCCGGGCGAGGGGCTGAAGGTGCTGGAGGCGTTCGCCGCCGACGACCGCTACAACCTGATCTTCGCCCCGCACGTGCGCCTGTTCGACGCCCACCACCCCGACCGGGCAAAGCTGGCCTGGTTCGCGGACGCCCCCAACATTCACATCGACCTGGGCGGCCCGGCGATGATGGACATGAGCTACACCCGCCTGGCCGACGTGTACCTGGGCGACGTCTCCAGCCAGGTCTACGAATTCCTCCTCGAGCCCCGCCCCTGCGCCTTCCTCAACACCCACCGCGTCGCCTGGCGCGGTCACGAGGACTACCTCTGCTGGACCTACGGCCCGGTGGTGGAGCACGCCGCCCACGTCATCGACTCCATCGACCGGTCCCGCGCCGACCACACGCGCCTGTATCGCGCCCCGCAGGAGGCCGGCTTCGCCGAGACCTTCGACCTGGAGGGCGCGTCCTCCTCCCAGCGGGCGGCGCAGGCGATCGTTCGCCTGCTGGAGCGGGCGCCATGACCGCCGCCGCTGAACGCTCCCTGCTCAGCCGGGTGCTGGCCAACGCCGGCGTGCTCTTGAGCGGCAAGGCCGCCAACGCGGTCCTCAGCCTGGCCTACATCGCCGTCGCCGCCCGGGCCCTGGGGGTGCGCGAGGTCGGCGTGTTAATCCTGATCAACGCCTTCGCCCAGCTGATCGGCGAGGTGGTCAAGTTCAACGCCTGGCAGACCGTCCTGCACTATGGGGCCGCCCCGGTGGCCGAAGGCGACCGGCCACGCTTCCAGCAGGTGATGCGCTTCACCCTCTTCCTCGACGCGGTCAGCGGCCTGGTGGGCGTTACCCTCGCGGTGGCCTGCGCCCTGGCGTTCGGGCCACGGCTCGGCTGGACCCCGGCGGACAGCCCCGCCGCCGCCCTGTACGGCCTGACCATCCTGGTCATGGCGCCCTCCACCGCCATCGGCCTGCTGCGCCTTTTTGACCGTTTCGACCTGATCGCCGCCCAGGCGCCGGTGAGCTCCGTCGTGCGGCTGGCGGGCAGCGGCGCGGCGCTTCTTGCCGGCGCCTCCCTGACGGGATTCCTGGCCGCCTGGGCGCTCGGGACCGTGGTGGCCTTTGTCTACTTGGCCGTGGCCGCCGTCCGCGAGACCCGCCGACGCGGCCTGCTGGCCGGGTTCCGCTGGCGTGGGCCGATGGTGGCGGGGCTCCCCGGCGCCTGGCGGTTCGCCTGGGCCACCAACCTCGCCAGCAGCCTGGACGCCGCCTTCACCCACGCCATCACCCTGATGGTCGGCGCCCTGATGGGGCCTGCCCCCGCCGCCCTGTGGCGGATCGGCCGCCAGGTCGCCGATGCGCTGGCCAAGCCCGCGCGGCTGCTGATCCCGGCGCTCTATCCGGAACTCGCCCGGTTGCATGTCACCGAGGGCGAAGGAGCTATGCGGCGCCTGGCCCTCCAGGTCGGGCTGATCGGAGGCGGCGTAGGCGTGCTCCTGCTGGTCATCACCGCCCTGTTCGGTCGGCCCCTCCTGAGCCTGGTGATGGGCGAGGCCTTCGCTGCGGCGGGGACCGTGATGACCTGGCAGGTGGCGGCCGCGGTGATCGGCATCCTGGCCCTGCCAATGGAGCCGCTGCTGGTCTCCCTGGGCCGCCCTGGCGACGTGGTGAAGGTGCGCTTGGCGGTGGCCGTGATCCTGCTGGCCGCCCTGCCCGCGGCCGTGAGCGCCTGGGGTCTCACCGGGGCGGGTGCGTCCCTGGTTGCGGCGATGGCGGCCCTTGCCCTGGGCATGTTCGCCATGTTGCAGAGACGGGCAGGGCGCGCGACGGTTGGCGCGCCACAGGAAAGGGCTTGCGCCGACGACCCGGCGCAGGCGAAGGGCGGCAAGTGATGATCCTTCCCACCGCAGCGGATCGCGCCGTCCGGCTCGCTGACTTCGCGACCCTCACCGAGGCCCTGGATTTCGCCGCCACCGGCGAGACCGGCCTCACCCTCCACGCCATGCGCGGCGACGTGGCCGAGGCGCTCTCCTATGGTCGCCTGCGCGAGGACGCCCTGGCCCTGGCCCCGCGCCTGCTGGCCGCGGGTCTTGAGCCCGGCGAACGGGTCGGCCTGGTGGCCGAGACCGACGGCGACTTCCTGCGCGCCTTCTTCGCCTGCCAGTATGCCGGCCTGATCCCCGCGCCTCTGCCGCTGCCCGCCCCGCTGGGCGGACGCGAGGCCTATGTGGCGCAGGTCACCCGGATGCTGGAGGCCGCCGACGCCGCGGCCGTCGTGGGTCCTGCGGCTATTACCGCCTGGATGGCCGACGCGCCGCCGGCCGCGGTCCGCTTCGTGGGCGCCCTGACCGACCTGCCCCCGGCCGCGGGGGCGCCCCTTCCTGACATACGTCCGGACGATCCCTGCTACTTGCAGTTCTCCTCGGGCAGCACGCGCTTTCCCACCGGCGTGCTGGTGACCCATCGGGCCCTGATGGCCAACGCCCAGGCGATCGTGCGCCACGGCCTGCAAGTGCGGCCCGCCGACCGGGCGAGTTCGTGGCTGCCGCTTTATCATGACATGGGGCTGGTGGGCTTCGTGCTGACCCCGCTGGCCTGCCAGATGTCGGTGGACCTGCTGCCAACCGGCGCCTTCGTCCGCCGCCCCTTGTTGTGGCTGGAGCTGATCAGCCGCAACGGCGCGACCATCTCCTACAGCCCGACCTTCGGCTATGAGCTCTGCACCCGGCGCGCCGACCGCGCCGGGCCCGAGGCCCTGGACCTCTCGCGCTGGCGCATCGCCGGCCTCGGCGGCGACATGATCCGCTCCGGACCCTTGCGCGACTTCGCCCGCCAGTTCGGCCCCGCCGGCTTCTCGGCGGACGCCTATGTGACCAGCTACGGCATGGCCGAGGCCACCCTGGCGCTGAGCATGGCGCCCCTGGGCCGCGGCCTGGCGGTGGAGACCCTCGACATCGGCAGGCTGGAACGCGAAAGCCTGGCTGTCACCGGCGCCGCCTCGGATCGCACCCGCGACTTCGCCCGCTGCGGCCCCGCCCTGCCCGGCCACGAGCTGCAGGTGCGCGGCGACGACGGCCGGCCCCTGGCCGAGCGCGCCGTGGGCCGCATCTTCGCCCGCGGCCCCAGCCTGATGCGCGGCTATTTCCGCCAGCCGGAGGAGACCGGGCGGGTGCTCTCCGCCGACGGCTGGCTGGACACTGGCGACCTGGGCTTCCTCGACGGCGGCGAGATCGTGCTAACCGGCCGCAGCAAGGACCTGATGATCGTCAACGGCCGCAACATCTGGCCGCAGGACCTGGAGTGGACCTGCGAGGACGAGTTGCCTGCCGTGCGCAACGGCGACGTGGCCGCCTTCTCCGTACCCGGGGCTGACGAGGAGCAGGTGGTGGTTCTCGTGCAGGCCCGGGGCCCTGATCTCGCGGTACGCGACGCCCTGCGCGCCGAGGTCGGCCGCGTGCTGCGCCAGCGGCACAGCGTTGAGGCGGAGGTCAGGCTGGTGGGCCCCCACGCCCTGCCGCAGACCTCGTCGGGCAAGCTCAGCCGCGCGAAGGCGCGCCAGGCCTATCTGGCGGGCGCCTTCGATCTGGAGCGCACCCGGGCGTGAACCGCGGCCTGGCCGCGGTCACCGGCGCCACGGGGTTCCTGGGCCAGCATGTGGTGCGCGCCCTGGCCGACGCCGGCTGGCGGGTGCGCATCCTGGCCCGGCGCGATCCTGTAAGCCTGTTCTGGAGCGGCCTGACTCCCGAAGTCATCCCGGGCGACCTCGGCGACGCGACCGCCCTGGCCCGCCTCTGCACGGGCGCCGACCTGGTGGTCCATGTGGCGGGATTGATTTCCGGCCGCCGTGGCGACCTGCAGCGGGTCAATGTCGAGGGGACCCGACGTCTGGCGCAGGCCGTCCTGGGGGCGGCCGTTCCCCGGGTGCTGCACATCTCGAGCCTGGCGGCCCGCGCGCCGCACCTGTCGGCCTACGCCGCCAGCAAGCGGGCGGGGGAAGACGTGGTGGAGGCCCTGCTGGGCGGGCGGGTGACCCTCGTGCGGCCGCCCGCCGTCTATGGTCCCGGCGACCGCGAGACGCTGAGGCTGTTCGCTCTTGCGGCCTCAAGTCCCATGTTGCCGGTGCTGGACCCCGCCGCCCGGGTGGCGGTTGTGCACGTCCAAGACGCGGCGCGGCAGATCGCATGGCTGGTGGATTTCCCGCACGTGGGCCCCTTCTCGCTCAGCGGCGCCCGCCCGGCGGGCTATGAATGGCGCGAGTTGATGCAGACAGCGGCCACCGCCCTGGACCGGCCCGCGCGGCTCTTGCGCATCCACCCTGTGGCGCTTTACGGCATGGCGTCGCTGGAGGGTATCGCGAATAGCTGGCGTCAAAGAACGCCCGTGATTACATTCGGCAAGGTCAGGGAACTGACATATTTGGATTGGGGGATCCGGTCGGCCGAGCGCGCCCCAGGCGCGCCGGCGCCCGAGTTCGACCTGTTGTCGGGGTTCCGGCAGACGATCGGCTGGTATCGATCGCAGGGTTGGCTCTAGCGCATCCGGCCCGGAGTCTCCTGCGTATAGGCCTGGGCGCTTGCAAGCGCTCAGCAGGAAAGTCGAGGGGCCGTTGGGGGTAGATCAGATGGAGTTGGTGACCGACCTTACGGTCCGGCAGATCGGGCGGACGGCCAGCGTCGTCATGCAACGCAACGTCGAAGTAACCCCGGAATCGGACATTGGCCGTGACCTGGGCGTGGATTCACTGACCTTGATGAACATCGTCATGGAGCTCGAGGACGTGTTCGAGCTGTCCATTCCACTCGATCGCCTGGCGGACGTGGAGACCGTCGGCGACCTGGCGGGACTGATCAACGAATTGCGGGCGAGGGCGTAAGAATGGGGCTTCTCGACAAGCACCTGGGCTATCGGGCCCCGCTGGACCTCATCCGCAGCGTCGGCGCGGACCCGTCCAACGTTCGGTTCGACGCCGTCCTGTCGCCCACTGAGGGCATGCTGGACGGCCGCAAGGTCATCTTGCTGGGCACCAACAATTACCTGGGCCTGACCTTCGACCCGGCCTGTATCGAGGCCTCGGCCGCCGCGGTGCGCAAGTGGGGCACCGGCACCACCGGTTCGCGGTTCGCCAACGGCACCTTCGCCGGCCACCTGGCGCTGGAAGAGGCGCTGGCCAAATTCTACGGCCGCAAGCATGCCATGGTGTTCACCACCGGCTACCAAGCGAACCTGGGCGTGATGTCCGGCCTCGTGGGCCGCGGCGACCACCTGATTCTCGACGCAGACAGCCACGCCAGCATTTACGACGGCGCCCGGCTCTCACAGTCCGAAGTGATCCGCTTCCGCCACAACGACCCGGAAGACCTCTACAAGCGCCTGAAGCGCCTGGGCGACCGGCCGGGCGGTCGGCTGATCGTCGTGGAAGGCATCTATTCCATGATGGGCGACGTGGCGCCGCTGAAGGAGATCGTCGCGGTCAAGCGCGAGATGGGCGCCTATCTGCTCGTCGATGAGGCCCACTCCATGGGCGTCCTGGGCGAGAAGGGCCGCGGCCTGGCCGAGGCCGCCGGCGTCGAGGATGGCGTCGATTTCATTGTCGGCACCTTCTCCAAGAGCCTCGGCAGCGTCGGCGGATTCGTGGTCTCCGACGAAGACGACTTCGACCTGCTGCGCATCGTCAGCCGGCCTTACATGTTCACCGCTTCCCTGCCCCCCGCCGTGGTCGCCTCGACGCTGACGGCCCTGACCCGCCTGGAGGAGGACTCCGACCTTCGCCTCAGGCTTGACGAGAATGCCCGCCACCTGTTCGAGGGCCTGCGCGCCCTGGGTTTCGCCATGGGACCGCAGGCCAGCCCGATCGCGGCCGTGGTGATGCCCGACCAGGCCACCGCCGTGGGCATGTGGAACGCCCTGATGGCCAACGGCGTCTACCTGAACCTGGCGGTGCCGCCGGCGACGCCGGAGAACCGCTCGCTGCTGCGCTCCAGCGTCAGCGCCGCGCACTCCCGCGAACAGCTCGACGAGGTACTCCGTGTGTTCGGGCGGCTCGGCCAGGAATTCGGCCTCCTGCCGAAGCGCGCGCGCCAAGCCTCAGCCTAGAGCCTATCCCGTCCAAATGGACCCATTTGAATGGGATAAAATGGCTCCAAATCAAAAGTTTAGAGCATCTTTCGTCCGAGAACCGCGTCACACTTCTCGGAAGATGCTCTAGCGACCCGCCCGCCACATCCGCCACAGGACCCCGGGCGCCGCCAGGATCGGGTGGCGCTCACGCCAGGGCGTCACCTCGATCGCGAGGCCGGTGTGCCGCTCGAGCTTCCACGCCGCATAGCTGGCCGCGCCGTCGAAGGTGAAAGCCGCCTTTACCAGCCTTGCGATGTTCAGCGGCCGCCCCAGCGCCCGGCGTAGGCGCCAGGCGCGCACCAGGCGCCGCCGCTCCGGCGCGGATATCTGCGGGGTCAGCGCTCCGTCGTCCCCGGCCTCCACGGCGATTCCGCCGGCGCGCCAGGCGGCGGCCACCAGCCGGTTGTAGCGGTCGCCGTCGGCGACCAGCAGGGTAGCTTCCCGGCCGCGCTCCACCCGGAACTCGGCGGCGTAGGTTTCGCGAAACAGGCTCGTCCAGAAGTCGACCGGCCGTCCCTGGACCGGGCCGAGGGCGGCGGCGAACCGGGCCGCCGTCTTGGCGGCCTCCGCGACCGCGTCGGCCACCGCCTGGGCGGTCTCGGGGCTGTCGCTCCACACCAGGGCGGCCGGTTGGACAAAGCGGGTCCAGATGGTGGTGTCGGCGCCACGACCCGTAACGGCGCGCCGGAACTGGGTCAGCGTCATGGCCGCGACCTTGGCCCGCAGCTGCCCCTGGTCATCGGAAGTCTCGCGATAGCTGACGTCCGGCCACAGGCCGCGGCTGGCGATCCCGCGCAGGCCTCGGGGCGAAGTGCGGGTGAGGACATAGAAATCCAGCACCCCGTCGCGGTCTCCGGTGCGCAGGGCCGAGCCGTAGAACAGCACCGCCACCGGGTCGTCGAAGGCCTCGGCCAGCGTGCGGGCGAAGGCCACCGCGGAGGCCGGCGCCGGCTGGGCAAGGTCTTCGCCGATGATCTGCGCCAGGTCGGTCACGGAGTCAGGAACCGCAGGGGCGGCGCCTCGGTCACGGTCAGGTCGCCACCGGGATAGACCTCGCCATCGAGAACGAAGGGGCTGTCGAGGGTAAGCCGTAGGGACGCGGCGTCGCCGCGCCGGTAGCCATGGCGCTCCAGCCAGCGGTCGCGCCGGGTCCACAGCAGCGCCGGCAACGCCTGCGCCAGGCGTTGCGGCGGGGCCTGTACGTCCAGGTACTTCAACCCCGGCCGGGCGGGGCCGAAGGGCCGAAGCGCGAAGGGCAGTCGGTGCAGGGTGGTGGCCATGGTGATCAGCCGGGGGCCGGACCGCGCGGGGCCGTCGTCGACGGTGAGCGTCAGGGGCGCCCCGCGACGCCAGGCGCCGCGCGCGTTCTCCGCCGCGAACTGGGCGACGGCGCCGGCCAGGGTCAGGCCCACCGACGCGTTCTGGAAAACCCCCGCCCGATGGACGCCGGCGGCAAGGGCCGTGGCTCTCACCAAGCCCGCGGCGCCGAAGACGAAGCCCTGCAACGGCGGCTGGCCGTCGCGGTTGACCTGCAGCGGCGCGCGGACCCGCACTTTGGGCTTCACTTTCCCGGCCGCCGCCCGGGCGTCGGCGAGGGTCCATGATCGCCGGACGCCCAGGTCGAAGGCCAGGATGTTTGTCTTGCCGGACGGGATCACCGAGAGCAGCGGCGCCTCGCCGAACGCAGCCGGCAGGGCGCTAAGCACCTCGCGCACGGTGCCGTCGCCGCCATCGATGACCAGCAGTTCGACGCCCTCGGCCACGAACCGCGCCAGGTCTGCCGCCAAGGCCCCCGGGGACAGGGGCTCGGCGAATAGCAGGCCGGGTTCGCTGGGCGCAGCGGGGGCGCCTCGGTTCCCATGGCTGCGCGGATTGCGGATCACGCCGGTGCGCATCAGCGGGAGAGCCAGGACACCACCGCGCCGCGCGGGACTGCCGCCGCCTGGACGCATTGCGCCAAATGCACCACGAAGCTGATCACCGTCCAGACGGCCACGGCCAGGATGCCGATGTCCGGCCGCCCGGCGAGGACCGCCAGGGTGAGCAGGATCAGGTTCGGATTGCGCCGGGCGGTGATCAGCCGGAAGAAGCTGTCAAACGGCCGCCAGGCGTGCATCTCCACCTTGAAGGCGCCCAGGAAGATCCCTTCCAGCACCCGCTGCGCCACGTAGCCGCCGACGACGATCCAGATGACCGCGCCCGGAGCGGTGAGCGGGTGCGGGCCGGCCTGCGCGCCCATCACCCAGGCGGCCCACCAGAACGGTGGATGAATCAGGTCGATGCCGTGGTCGAAGACGTTGCCCAGGGGCGAAGATTTCAGGGTCACCCGGGCGAGCTTGCCGTCGACGGTGTCCAGGAAGGTCATCACCCACGCCGCCGCCAGGCCCCAGCCGAACTGGCCGGTCCAGAACAGCCAGAGCGCCGCCAGCACCAGCAGCAGGCTGGCGAAGGTCACCTGGTTGGGGGTGATCCCGGCCAGGGCGCACCAACGGGTCACCACCCGGGCCGGCGCGGGCCAGACATACTTGGTCACCAGGTCCGTGACGCCCTTGTAGGAACCCTGGAACAGCCGCTTCTCCACCTGGCGGACATTGTCGGCGGTAAGCCGTTCCAGCACCGGCGGCTCGCGCTTGCGCAGCGTGCTGTTGTAGGCGCCCAGCAGGTCCAGGGCGGTGAGCCGCTGGGCGAGATCATGGCCGAGGTCGCCGGCGTCCAGGCCCTGCGCCGCCGCGGCCGCCAAAGGGCCTGCAATATGCGCCGCCACCGGCCGGCCGGTGGTGTCAACCAGCACGGCCCCGGGACGTTCCGCCAGGGCGCGGATCAGGGCTTCGTCGAACACCCAGCCGGCATGGGCCAACACCACCGTCGCGTCGGCGGCTGCATCCCCAGGCTGGACTTCGGCCAGGTCCAGGCGGGCGAAGGTGCGGCTCAGCCGGGCGCTGGAGCTGGCGCCCCACACCCGCACGCCGGAGGCGCCGACGGTCGCCGCCAGCGGCCTCGCCGGGCCCGCACGCAACGCATTGGTCAAGATCGCTCGCCCCTGTAAACGCTTATCCGCTGTCTTACGCCGCTCCGGCGCGGACTGGCCACAAGCTACGGACCACCCTTGCCTTTGTTTCGCCTGGCCCACCTCTCTGACCCGCACCTGCCGTCACCCCTGACCCTGGGACCGGCCGGCGAGCTGGTCTCCAAGCGGACGCTCAGCCGGCTGGCCTGGCGACGCAAGCACCGGCAACACGATCCGGCGGTCCTGGGGCAGATCAGCGCCGACATCACCGCCTACGCCCCCGACCACATCGCGCTCACCGGCGACCTGACCAACTTCTCCACCCAGGCCGAATTCGCCGCCGCCCGCACATGGCTGGAGTCGCTAGGCCCCGCAGACCGAGTGACCGTCAGCCCCGGCAACCACGACGCCCTGACTGCGGACGCGCAGGCCGACCGGGTCGCGGCGTTCGGGCCCTGGTTCGGCGATGGTGGCGAGGCGCACTTTCCCAGGGTTCGCCGGCGCGGCCCCGTCGCGCTGGTCAACCTCTGCTCGGCGGTCCCCACGCCGCCGCTCTTGGCCAGCGGCCGGCTGGGCGAGGCGCAGCTCGAACGACTTTCGCAGGCGCTGGACGACCTGGGCCGCGAAGGCCTGTTCCGCGTCGTGTTGCTGCACCATCCGGCGGGCGCCGGCGTGGTGTCGCGGCGCAAGGCGCTGGCGGACGGGCCCGAGTTTCGGGAGGTGTTGCGGCGTCATGGGGCTGAGCTGGTGCTGCACGGCCACGCCCACGAGGCGGTGTTCGGCGTGGTGGCGGGTCCACACGGGCCGATCCCGGTGCTGGGCGTCCCCTCCGCCTCGGCGCCTTCAGGAACGCAACACGCCGCCGCCCGCTGGCACGCCATCGAGATCGAGCCGGGTGAGGGCCTGCGGGTGATCGCCCGCGGTCTGGAAGCCCGGTCCGGCGAGGTCGGCGAGCTGGGCCGGTACGCCCTGCCCGGCCTCAGCGCAGGTATCGCAGCCTGATGCGGATGGTGTTGTCCCCCGGTCCGACCGGAAAGCGCACGGCCCGCAGGGGCGGCAGGGCGGCGGGCGTCGGCGGATCGTTGGAGAACCCGAACCCTTCCGCCGGCAGGCCCACCACCGTGCGGTCGAAATCGCTGTCGGCGTCGGCGTCATGATAGACCGCCACCGCATAGTATCCGGGCCGCGCCAGGTTGAAGCAGGCGGACGTGACCGGCGCCTGGGCCTTGGGCCGCACCCGCGCCAGCTTGCCGCCCGGCGCCAGGAAGCGCGTCGCCATGTCGGGATAGACGGTCATGGCCACCTGGCCGCGGGCCGCGCGCACGCCGCTGACCTGGACCGTGAGGGTCGAGGCGCCCGGCTGGCCCTCGCAATCGGCGGCCACGGCTGCGGGCGCCCACAGGCCAAGGGCGGCGGCCAGGGGGATCAAGGCCGATGTCCTTGCTGATTTCACGGGGATGGACGAGCCTCTCGATGTATCAACCGCTGCACGTTACGGCAGGCAAGACGCCCAGATGACCAACGCCACCGCCGTCAGCTTCGGCTTCCCCGAAACCTTGGTGGGCGAGACCAGGTCCTGGCTGGTGCTCGCGCGTCCCAAGCAGCCGACATTTGGCGCGCTCGTGCTAATTTGCAAGGAGGAGGCCCAGGCCTTCTCTGACCTCAGCGCCACAGCCTTCGCCGATCTTGGCCTCGCCGTGAGCGCCGTCGAGACCCTGCTTCGCAAGGTCGTGGGCTACCAGCAGATCAACTACCTGATGCTGATGATGGTCGACCGCGATGTCCATTTCCACGTGATCCCGCGCTACCAGGGCGAGCGCGTCCACGAGGGCATGAGCTTCCCCGACGCCGGCTGGCCGGGCCAGCCCGACCTGGGCGCCGCGATGGACCTGGGTCCCGAGGGCGCCGCGCGCCTGGCGGCGTTCCTGCGGCAGCAATGGCCCGCAGCTTGAGCCGAAAGCCGAGATCCGAGGGGGCGGCGCCGCATCTGGCCCTGATCGACCGCTACGTGCTGCGCATGACGGCCTGGCCTATGTTGGGCTGCCTGGGGGTCACCGTCACCTCCCTGCTCTTGGAGCGCACCTTGCGGCTGCTGGACCTCCTGTCGCAGTCCAATAGCCGGTTCGGATCGGTCCTGGAGCTGACCGCCAACCTGCTGCCCCACTACCTGGGCCTGGCCCTGCCGGTGGCCTTCTTCGTGGCCCTGTTCATCGTCATCACCAAGCTGGATGACGGCTCGGAGATCGAGGCCTTCCTGGCCAGTGGCGTGCCGCTCACCCGGCTGGCGGCGCCCTATGTGGCCCTGGGTCTGGTGCTGATGTCGATCAGCCTGGTGGTGTTCGGCTACCTGCAGCCCTACAGCCGCTACGCCTATCGCGCGGTGCTGCACGCCGCCGTCAACGCCGGCTGGGACGGTCGCCTGCACGGCGGGGCCTTCGTCAGCGACGGCGACAACATCATGACCGCCGACAGCGCCAGCCTCGAGGGCCGACGTCTGCAGCACGTGTTCATCCGCCGCGCCACGCCCGGCGGCGGCGAGGAGGTTCTGACCGCCCGCTCGGCGCAGCTCTCCCCCCAGCCGGATGGCAAGACCGTCACCCTGGTCCTGCAGAACGGGGCCCGGCTCAGCGAGAACCGCTCGGGCGACTTCGACAGCCTGCGCTTCGACACCTTCACCATGCAGACCAATGTGGCGGACGCCGCGGCGCTGCTGCGGTCACGGGGCGGCGACGAGCGCGAGCTGACGCTTACGGAACTGGCCATCCGCGCCGGATCGCCCATGCCGGTGATCCCGCGCGAGACCCTGCTGGCCGAGCTCTATGGCCGGCTGGCGCGGTCCGTCGTCCTGCCGTTCCTGCCGCTGATCGCCCTGCCGCTGGGACTGGCCGCCAAGCGCCGCCGCAGGACCGCGGGGCTGCTGCTGGCCGGCGCGCTCCTCCTGGGTTTCCAGCACGGGCTGCAGTTCGGCCAGGGTCTGGCCGAGACCGGCCGGGTGTCCCCGGAGATCGGCGTCGGCGCCCCCTTCTTCCTGTTCACCGGCTTCTGCCTGTGGATGTTCGCCGGCAGCCGCCGGCGACCGGGTGAGACGCCCATCGGGCGCTTCGTGCAGGCCCTGGGGGATTCCATAGAACGGCTCCAGGCGTTGCTCCGCCCGCGCAAGGCGGCAGCCTCATGAGGCTTGGCGGCTACGTCCTTCGGCTGGTGGCCCTGCGCATCCTGGGCGCCGCCGCCATCCTGCTGGCCGTCCTGCAGATCCTCGACCTCCTGGAAGTCACTCCGGAGATCGTCGAGCGCGGCCTGGGCCTGGCCGGGATCGTGCAGTACGCGGCCCTGCGCCTGCCGCGGCTGATCGACCAGGCGGCGCCCCTGGCGGTTCTGGCCGGGGGCATCTTCGCCTTCATGAAACTGGCTGGCGACAGCGAGATCGTCGCCATGCGCGCCTCCGGCGTCTCCGCCTACAAGCTGGTGGCCATGGCCCTGCCGGCGGCTTTGGCGGTGGTGGTGATCGACTTCGCCGCGGTCGAGCTCGTGGCGCCCAGGACCGATCCGGCGCTGCAGTCCTGGTGGCGCGCCACCGCCCCGCCAGCGCCCGCCGCGGACCCCAAGCCGAAGGCCTTCCGGGTGGGCGGAGACGTGGTCTCGGCCGCCACCACCGACCTGACCGGCCGCAGTCTGAAGGACGTGCGGATCTACCGGCGCGACGCAGGCGGCCGCCTCACCGAGCGGATCGACGCGGCCAACGCCACCTGGGCGCCCGGCGGCTGGCGGCTGGCCAACCCGCGCTTCGTCAGGTTCAACGCCGCCGGCGCCTCCAGCGGCCAGGCGGCCACCATCACCTGGACGGCAGCCTTCGAGCCGGCCGACGTGCAGTCCCTGTTCTTCGGGGAGCAGACCATCTCCGCGGCCTCCGCGGGGCGCGCCCTGGCCGGCGGCGGAGCGCAGCGGCCGGACAGCTACTACGCCACGCGGCTGCAGCGCTCCATTGCCAGCCCCCTGGGCGGCCTGATCATGCTGCTCCTGGCCGCGCCCATAGCCCTGGCCAGCTTCCGCTCCAGCCAGGGGGCGATGTTCGTCACCGCCAGCCTGGGCGCGGGCCTGATGTTCCTGGTGGCGGATGGCCTGCTGGCGGCCCTGGGCGAGAGCGGCGCGGTGTCGCCCCTGCTGGCCGCCTGGACCGCCCCCCTGGTGTTCGCGGCGCTGGGAGCCACGGCGCTGATCCAGTTGGAAGGCTGATGGGCGGCCTCGCGCTCAGCCCGGTGCGCACCAAGGCCGAGCTCGAACGGTTCATCCGCTTGCCCATGCGCCTGAACGCCCACGACCCGGCCTGGGTCGCGCCGCTCCTGATGGAACGCCGAGAGGCGCTCTCGGCCAAATCCAACCCGTTCTTCGCCCACGCCGAGGTGGAGATGTGGCTGGCCACCCGCGACGGCGTCGACGTGGGCCGGATCAGCGCCCAGATCGACCGGCTCGCCCCCCAGGACCGGCAACGTCCCGCCGGCGCCTTCGGCCTGATCGCGGCGGAGGATGACTCGGCCACTTTCGGCGCCCTGTTCGAGGCGGCGGAAGCCTGGCTGAAGTCTCGTGGGATGGCCGCCGCCATGGGGCCCCTGAACCTGTCGGTGAACGAGGAGGTGGGGCTGCTGGTGGACGGCTTCCAGACGCCGCCCATGCTGATGATGGGCCACGACCAGCCCTATGTCGCCGGCCGCATTGAGGAACAGGGCTACGTCAAGGCCAAGGACATCTACGCCTACATCGGCAGCCTGCACCACGGCCTGGCGCGGCTGTTCGACCGGGCCCGCCGCGACCCCATGCCGGGGGTGGTGCTCCGCCCGCTGGACATGTCGCGATATGCGGCCGAGGTCGCCACTCTCACCGAGATCCTCAATGACGCCTGGCGTGAAAACTGGGGGTTTACGCCCACCACTGAGGCGGAGACCCGCCACCTGGCCCAGGCGCTCAGGCCAGTGATCGACCCGGGGCTAATCTGGTTCGCCGAGATCGACGGCGAGCCGGCCGGCGTGCTGGTGGGCCTGCCCAACGTCAACGAGGCCATCGCGGACCTGGACGGACGGCTGTTCCCGTTCGGCTGGGCCAAGCTTCTCTGGCGGCTGAAGGTGCGCGGCGTGAAGAGCGCCCGGGTGCCGCTGATGGGCGTGAAGCGCGCCTACGCCGGCACGCTCCGGGGCCAGCGCCTGCCGTTCCTGATGATGGGCGCTGTGATCACGCAGGCCCAGGCGCGGGGCTATGAACGCTACGAGTACTCCTGGATCCTGGAGGAAAACCTGGCCATGCGACGGATCTGCGAGGCGGCCCACGCGCGCATCTACAAGACCTACCGGATCTACCAGAAGGCCCTGGCTTGAACGGCTTCACCGCCCTGGTGCTGGCCGGGTCACGGGTCGGCGCCGATCCCGTGGCGGCCTATGCGGGCGTCACCCACAAGGGGCTCATCGTCCTGGATGGCCAGACCCTGTTGGCCCGCGTGCTCCACGCCCTGGACGCCGCCGGCGCGGCGCGCATCTGCGTGTCCTCCAACGACCCCGCCATCGACACCGAACTGGCCGCCATCAGCCTCAACGCCAGTGTCGAGAGGATCGAGGCGGGGGCCAGCCCAAGCCTTAGCGTCGCGCAGGCGCTGGAACACCTGGGCGCGCCGCTGCTCGTGACCACCTGCGACCACGCGCTCCTGCGCCCGGAGTGGATCCGGCAGTTCCGCAAGGACGCGCCGGCCGAGGCCGACATCGCGGTCCTGCTCGCCCCTGAAGACGCCGTGCGCGCCGCCGCGCCGCAGACTGAACGGACCTATCTGGCCTTCCGCGATGGGCGCTATTCGGGGTGCAACCTCTTCCTGCTGCGGACGTCCCGGGCGCGGGCGGCGGTGGATCTCTGGCGCCGCGTCGAGGCGCACCGCAAGCAGCCTTGGCGGATCGCCCTGATGCTGGGTCCGGCGATGCTGTTCGGCTTCATCCTGCGGCGGCTGACCCTCGACGGGGCTGTTCGCCGGCTGGGCCGCCGTGCAGGGGTGGCGGCCACGGCCGTCCTGACGCCCTTCGGCCTGGCGGCGGTGGACGTGGACAAGCCCGCCGATCTCGATCTGGTGCGCGCCCTGGTGGCCGCCGGCGATCCGGCTCAGCGCACGTAGCTGGCGCCGTTGATGTCGAGCACCGCGCCGGTCATCGACGCCGGCGCCTCCAGCGCCAGGTAGGCGGCGGCGCTGGCCACCTCCGCCGGGTCCGCCACCCGGCCCAGCGGGATGTCCGCCAGGAGCTTGTCGCCGCCGCGGCTGGCCACATAGTCGTCCGCCATGCCGGTCATCACGAAGCCCGGGCAGATGGCGAAGCACAGGATCCCCTGGCCGGCGTAGCCGCGGGCGATCGACTTGCTCATGCCAATCAGGCCGGCCTTCGACGCTGCATAGTGCCAGTGCTGGGGCGAGTCGCCGCGATAGGCTGCGCGGCTGGCGATATTGACGATCCGCCCGCCGCCGGTGTCCTGGAAGTGCAGCACCGCGCGCCGGCTAAGGTCGGCGGCGGCCTGGAGATTGATCTGCAGGGTGTTCGCCCAGCCGGCCCGCCAGGCTTCGGGCTCAGCATCCACCGGCAGGGCCTCGAACACGCCGGCGTTGTTCACCAGCACGTCGATCCGGCCGCCCAGCCGCGCCAGCGCCCGGTCCCACAGGCGGTCGGCCTCGCCGGGCCGGGAAAGGTCGGCGCCCAGAACGCCCCCCCCGTCCGTGCGGCCGTGGCCGATCACCCGCGCGCCGCGCTCGGCCAGGGTGGCGACGATGGCGGCGCCGATCCCCCGCGTGGAGCCGGTGACGAGGATGTGTCGCGGATCGGACGTCACGGAGTTGAGGCCCTAGCCGGCCATCGCCCGGGCCGCCCAGCGCTCGGTGAGCGCCAGGTTGCGCGGCAGGTCGGCGGGGAAGTCCATCTCCGCCCATCCCAGGCCCTCGATGGAGGCGACGCGCACGCAGCCGCTTTCCCGGGCGATCTGGTCGATGACGCTGAGGTACCAGCGCTTCAGGCCCTCGGGACGGCGCAGCGCGGCTTCCACGTTCGCCCGGAACCGGTCGGCCCCGGGGGCGGAGAACCTCAGGAAGCCGATCGATTCGCCGTTGAACTCGGCGATGGTCTTGCCGATCGCCAGCAGCACGTCACCGTCGGTCAGCACCCGCATGTCGTCGTCGTCGTAATTGGCCTTGCGGTCGATGGTGACGGTGATCTCGGCGGCGGGGGCGGCCAGCAGCCGCTCGGCCACGTCGGGCTCGAACAGGGTGTCGCCGTTGAGCAGCAGCACCTCGCCACGCAGTTCCTCGCGCACCAGCCAGCAGGTCGCGAGGTTGTCGGTGAGCGCATAGAACGGATTGAACAGGGTCCGCACGGTCAGGCCGGGCAGGTCGAGGCCGGCGACTTCAGCGTCCACCGCGTCGGCGCCGAAGCCGGTGACCACCACCGCCTCGCGCACCCCCACGGCGTGCAGGTTGGCCAGCTGCCAATGCAAGACGGTGCGACCGGAGAGCCCGATCAGGCACTTGGGCTTGTCGTCGGTCAGCGGCGACAGCCTGCGCCCCTGGCCGGCGCTCAGGATGACGACCTTGGAAACCTTACTCACGGAAAGACCGCCCCCATCGCGACGCCGTTGCAACGCGCCATTCTACCAGCCACCAGCCGGTTCCGACAGGCGTGGCGGGCAGCCTTTGCGCTGGTGTTCTCGCCAATCGTCGGCCCGCGGCGCAATTCCTCGAGCCGGTGCTTGCCCGAGGCAGCTTGGATGGGCCAGATGCTTCTCGTTCGGGGTCGGGTTCGGGTAGGCGTATGACAGGCATGACGAGATGGCTGCGGAGGGCGGACGCCCTGGCCGCCGTGCTCATCCGGGCCGCCGCGCCGGGAAGCAGTTTTCGCAGATGATCAGCCACTTGACCCTGAAGCGCCGCGCCGCCGTCCTGGCCCTGTGCGCGGGCCTCGCCGCGCCGCTGGCAGCGCCCGCCCAGCCCAGGCTGACCACGCCGAAGGAGGCCTTCGGCCACGACATCGGGGCGGACTACCGGCTGGTGAACTACACCCAGACCGAAGCCTATCTGAAGACCCTGGCCAGCCAGTCCGACCGCATGAAGCTGGTGGACATCGGCCCCACCGAGGAGGGTCGCCGCGAGTACGTGGCCATCGTCTCCTCGCCGGCCAACCTGGCGAAGCTCGACCGCTACCGCGAGATCGCGCGGCGGATGGCCAAGGCCAAGGGCGTCGACGAGGCGGCCGCGAAAGCCATGGCCCGGGAAGGCAAGGCGGTGGTCTGGATCGACGGCGGCCTCCACGCCAACGAGACGGTCCCGACACAAGCGCTGATCGCGGCGCTCTACCAGACGCTGAACGCCCGGGACGCCGAGACCCTGCGCATCCTCGACGACGTGATCATCCTGTTCGCCGAGGTGAACCCGGACGGCCAGGAGATGATCTCCAACTGGTACATGCGCAACGAAGATCCGAAGAAGCGAGAATTCCACAGTCTTCCGATGCTATATCACAAGTACATCGGCCATGATAACAACCGCGACTACTTTCTATCTGCAATGAAAGAGACTACCAACGTCAACCGGATGTTCTTCCGGGAGTGGTTTCCACAGATCGTCTACAACCAGCATCAGACGGGGCCCGCCGGGACGGTGGTGTTTGTCCCGCCGTTCCGCGACCCCTTCAACTATCATTACGACCCCCTGGTGATGACCACCTTGAGCGAGATCGGCGCGGCCATGCACAGCCGGCTGATCGAGGAGGGCAAGCCCGGCTCCACCATGCGCAGCGGCGCCACCTACTCCACCTGGCACAACGGGATGGAGCGCTCGGTCATGTACTTCCACAACGCCGTGGGCCTGCTCACCGAGATCATCGGCCACCCCACGCCCATGAGCATCCCCCTGGTGGCCAGGAACCAGATCGCCCGCAACGACCTGCCCGCGCCCATCGCGCCGCAGGAATGGAAGTTCGCCCAGTCCATCGACTACTCGCTGACCCTGAACCACGCGGTGCTGGACTATGCCTCGCGCAACCGCGAGCGGCTGTTGATGAACATCTGGCGGATGGGCGCCAACTCCATCAGCCGCGGCCAGAAGGATTCCTGGACGGTCACGCCCAAGCGGATCGCCGCCCTCGAGGCCGCCGCCAAGGGCAAGCCCCTGGTGGGGACCGGGCGCAACGCCGGCCTGCAGCCTGACCTCTACGCATCCGTCCTACGCGACCCGGCGATGCGCGACGCCCGCGGGTACATCCTGCCCGCCGACCAGGCCGACCTGCCCACGGCGGTGAAGTTCCTCAATTCGCTGATCAAGACCGGCGTCGACGTGGAGCGCGCCACCCGGGACTTCACGGTGGCCGGCAAGACCTATCCCGCCGGCTCCTATGTGGTGAAGGCCGACCAGGCCTACCGCCCGCACCTGCTGGACATGTTCGAGCCGCAGGACCATCCGCACGACGTGGAGTATCCCGGCGGCCCGCCGGTCGCCCCCTACGACGTCGCCGGCTACACGCTGGCCCTGCAGATGGGCGTGAAGTTCGACCGCGTGCTGGAGGGGTTCGACGGGCCGTTCGAGCCGGTGGCCGACGTCATGGCGCCACCGCCGGGCCGGATGGTCGGGTCCGGCCGCGCCGGCTGGCTGGTCAGCCACGCGCAGAACGACAGCTTCATCCTTTCCAACCGCCTCCTGAAGGCGGGCCAGCCGGTCTATTGGGTCAAGGCCGCCACGCGGGCCGGGCGGCAGGCCTTTGCGCCCGGCGCCCTGTGGATCCCCGCCAGCCCCGCCAGCCGCGCCGCGGTCGAGGCGGCGGTCACGGGCCTGGGCCTTGACGCCCACGCGGTGGGCCGCGCGCAGGCTGGCGAAACGCTGAAGCTGAAGCCCGTCCGGGTGGGGCTGGTGGACAAGTACGGGGGCGTGATGACCGCCGGTTGGACCCGCTGGCTGCTGGAGCAGTTCGAGTTCGACTACGCAGATGTCTATCCGCAGCGCCTGGACGCCGGCGACCTGAACCGCGACTTCGACGTCCTGGTGTTCACCAACGGCGTGCTGGCCGCGGGCGAGGGTGAGGGCTTCACCTCGCGTCAGCCGAAGCCCGAGGATATCCCAGCAGAATTCCACCCCTGGTTGGGCGAGATCACCCCGCAGAAGACCTGGCCGCAGGTGGCCGCCTTCCTGCGCGCCGGCGGTACGGTGGCGGCCATCGGGCCCTCGACCCGCCTGGCGGCGGCGGTGAGCGCGCCGGTGACCGACGTCCTGGCCACCACCGCGGGCCTGCCCCTGCCGCGCACGCAGTTCTATATCCCGGGCTCGCTGCTGGAGGTGGCGGTGGACAACAGCCAGCCGCTGGCGTTCGGCGCGCCGGCGACCATGAACGTGTTCTTCGACCGCAGCCCGGCGTTCCGGGTGGCGCCCGGCTCGGCCGCCGCGCGGGCGGCCTGGTATCCGCAGGGCGACGTGCTGCGCAGCGGCTGGGCGGTGGGCCAGGACAGGCTCAATGGCGCGGCCGCCGTGGTCGACCTGGACGTGGGCCGGGGCAAGCTCTTCCTGCTGGGCCCGGAGGTGGCGCAACGGGCGCAACCGCACGCGTCCTTCCGGTTCCTGTTCAACGGCCTGCAGTACGGGCCGGCCGTTTCAAGGGCAGCGGTCAACTAGACGGTCGCCCGACCGGCGAGGCGAACCGTCGCCGCGCACCTGATCGGCTTCTATCGCCAGCCTTCGCCGGCCATCACGGCGCTGCTGGCGGCGCGGGCGGCGGGGACCATCAACGCCGGCGCCACCATCTGCGGAGGCGGCGCCTGCGCAAACTCTGACTTCTGTTGTAGGGTCGCCCTTCGCTGCGGCCTTAGGGGGCACTGGCCGTCGCGTTGCCTGGACTGAGCCCGGAATGCCTATGAGCACGCGCCAACTTACCGTCCTCGTCGCCGACGACGATCCCCTTCTGCGAGCCATCCTGGAGCACAAGCTGAGCGCGGCCGGCTACGCCGTGCACAGCGTCGAGGACGGGCAGGCGGCGCTGGACGCCGCGGCGCGGCTGCGGCCGGACCTCCTCGTACTCGATGGCATGATGCCGATCATGGACGGCTTCGAGGTCCTGCGGCGGCTGAAGGCCGACGGTGACCTGTGCAAGATCATCGTGGTGATGCTGACGGCCCTCAAACGTCAGGAAGACGTCCTGGGGGCGCTCAAGCTGGGGGCGGATGACTACCTCGCCAAGCCGTTCAACCCCGATGAACTCGTCGCGCGGCTCGACCGACTCTCAGCGCCGTTGCGGATGGGCCCGTGAGAACGTTCCTGCTCGGGGTCGTGCTCGTGCTGGCGGCGAGCGCCGCGCACGCCCAGGCGCCCGAATCCGCCCCGACCACCGGCGATAGCCTGGCCAGGGGCTCGGCCCTGCGCGCCAGCGGCCGTGCGGCGGAGGCCGTTCCCCTCCTGGAGGCGGCCATCCGCGAGAGCCCCGCCGACGCCGACGCCTGGCTGAACCTGGGCCTCGCCTACACCGCCACCGGCCGCTACGACGACGCCGAGCGGGTGCTGGACTACGCCCTGCGCCTGTCCCCCGACTATGCCGACGCGCATGTCGCCCGCGCGAGACTGGCCTTTTTCCGGGAGGATCTCCGGGAGGCGCGCCGCCGGCTGGCGCCTGCGCTCGCCGCCCGGCCGCAGAACCCCGACGCCCTGGCGCTGCAGGCGCAGCTCCTGCAGGCGCTGGCGGCAGCGTCCGCCCGGTGGCGGCTTGACGCCAACGTCAACACCGCGCGGCTCAGCGACGGACTCCCCGCCGCGCGCGGTGTGGCCGTCTTCCTGGGCCGCACCTTCGAGGGCGGCCTGACCCTTTCGGGCGGGATCGAGCGCCAGCGTCAGTTCGGCGCCACCGACACCTATCTGGAGGGCCAGTTCGGCCATCGCTTGGGCTATCTGGCGCTTGGCGGGACGGCCCATGCCGACTTCCGCCCGGAGGCGAGCGTGCGCGGCGGCCTCTATGCCCGGCCCAGGTCTCTGGGGGCGGGGTGGACCGCCCAGGCGGGCGCGGACGCGGGATGGTCGCGCTATGCGGCCGGCGACGTGCGGACCCTTACGCCGCTGATCACCCTGGCCCGCGGCGAGGCCCTGACGCTCACGGCGCGATGGATAAATGTGCTGGACGAGACCGACACGCGCAGGTCCGGCTACGGTCTGGCCGCCGCCTTTCGACCCCGCCCGCGTCTGCAACTCCTGGCCGGCTGGACCGACGCACCGGAGTCCAGCGACGGCGTGACCGTCGATGTGCAGGCCGTCAGCCTGGGCGTGGCCGTGGATGTGGCCGAGGACTTCACCCTGCGGCTGGGCGGGACCCGGGAGATACGCCGGGCCTATGACCGCGAAGATGTCTCCGCCGGCCTGACCCGCCGTTTCTGACGGTGAGCCTGCTCAGCCTCATCTGGTCGGTCGCCCTGGCGCTATGCGCCGCGGCGGTCCTGTGGATGTCGGCGCTGATCGTCCTGCGGGTCTTCTCGGATCGTGCAGCGCGCCGCCGGGCGGAGGATCGCCGGGCGGTGGAGCGGTGCTTCGTGGGCATTCTGCAAGGCCGCTCCGACGTGGTGCGGGACCTGGCGCCCTACCGCGGCCGGGCGCGCCTGATGGCCGAGTCCCTGCTGGACTTCCTGACCCTGGTGCGCGGGGTGGATCTGGAGATCGTGCTGGGCGCCCTGGAGAGCGTCGGGGTCGACAAGGTCCTGGCGGCGCGCCTGAACCGCGGTTCCCTGGCCGGGCGCCTGGCGAGCGTCGAGGCCCTGGGCGCCTTTGCCGGCGAAGCGACCCGCGCCGCCCTGGTGCAGGCGGCCGCCCGCGGTCCGGCCACCGTGCGGCTGGCCGCCCTGCGCTCGCTGCTTCAGGCCGGCGGCGAGGTCGATATCGCGCGCCTGCTGCAGCACCTCGCCCGCGGCGAACTGCGGCACAGCGGTCCGCTGACGGATCTGGCGCACCTGGTCATCGCGGCCGACCCGACGGCCGCCATGGGCGTGCTGGCGCAGCCTGACCTCGCCCCCGCGACCCGCATCCTGATCGTCGAGGGCCTGGGCGCGGCCGGGGCCTACGCCGCCCTGCCGATCATCAACGCTCACGCGGAGGCCGGACGCGCGGATGTCCGGGCAGCGGCGATCTCCACCCTAGGGCGGATGATGCACCCCGCGGCTGAACCCGCGCTTGAGCGGGCGTTGACGGACCCGGCCTGGGAAGTTCGGTCGGCGGCGGCCGCGGCGATCGGCGAGGCGCGCCTGGCGTCGCTTGTCGGACCCCTCGCGGCGCAGCTATCCGACAGCGTGTGGATCGTGCGGTTTCAAAGTGCTGGCGCCTTGCTGAAGCTGGGTGAATCCGGCCTCGAGCGGCTCCGGGCGGCCGCCTTGGGCGCTGACGCCAGGGCCGAGCAGACGGCGTCCCTGATGCTGGCCGAACGCGGGCTGGCGTGATGGACCTCATGTCCGCCGCCCTCGTGCTGACCCGGTCCGCGGAGTCCGTCGCCGGGTTCGTCATCGCCGCAGGCGTTGCCCAGAACGCCTTCCACCTTCTGCAGTTGGTAGTGGCCGGCGTGGCGCTTCGGCGGACCCGCGGCGCGGTCGAGCCGGCGCAGCTGTGGCGCCGCTATGCGGAGAACGCGCCGCCCATCAGTCTTCTGGTGCCCGCCTACAACGAGGAAATGTCGATCGTTGAAAGCCTGCGCTCCCTGCTGGCTCTGCAGTATCCGACCTTCGAGGTCGTGGTCGTCAATGACGGGTCGAAGGACGGAACCCTGGCGGCGCTGATCGCCGCGTTCGACCTGGCGCCGGTGGAGCGCAGCTACGACACCGTCGCGCCCCATGCCCGCATTCGTAGACTTTATGGCTCGCCGCACCAACCCAGACTGCTCGTGGCGGACAAGGAGAACGGTGGCAAGGCGGACGCGCTCAACGCCGCCATCAACCTCTCCCGGGCCCCCATCGTCTGCTCGATGGACGCGGACTCCCTGCTGGAGCCGGACGCGCTGCTGCGCGGGGTGCGGCCGTTCGTCGAGGATCCACAGCGGGTGGTGGCGGCCGGCGGGACGGTGCGCGTGGTCAACGGCTGCAAAATCCAGCACGGCCGGGTCACGCGGGTGGGCACCCCCCGCAACCTGCTAGCTCTCTTGCAGACCATCGAGTATCTGCGCGCCTTCCTGATGGCGCGCCTGGCCTGGAGCGAGATGGGGTCGCTGCTGATCATCTCCGGCGCCTTCGGGCTGTTCCGCCGCGACGCGGTCCTCGAGGTGGGCGGCTACAGCCTGGGGACGGTGGGCGAAGACATGGAGTTGGTGGTCAAGCTGCACCGCCACTTCCGGCGCGCGAAACGCCCCTATCGCATCGCCTTCGTCCCCGAACCCGTCTGCTGGACAGAGGCCCCCGAGACCCTCTCCGTGCTGGGGCGCCAACGGGCCCGCTGGCACCGCGGGGCGCTGGAGACCTTCGTGCGCCACAGGGCGATGGTCCTGAATCCGCGCTATGGCCGGGTCGGTCTCTTGGGTTTCGGCTATATCCTTCTGGTCGATGTTCTGGGGCCCTTCGTCGAGTTGGCGGGCTACATGTTGGTCCCCGCCCTTTGGCTGCTGGGCGTCCTTCACGTGGACTATCTGTACGCCTTCCTGGCGATCAGCTTCGGCTTCGGGGTCATGCTCAGTATCGGCGCCCTGGCGCTGGAGGAAACCGAGCTGCGTCGCTTCCCGCTGGTCCGCAACCTCGTGCTTCTGATGTTCGCCGCCATCATTGAGAACTTCGGCTACCGGCAGCTCAACAACCTTTGGCGACTTCACGGAACCTGGCAGTTCATCACCCGGCAGCACGGCTGGGGGACCATGACCCGGCGAGGATTCACCCGTGCTTGAGGCAAACGGACTCCAGCTCGCGCAGCAGGGCCGCCATCTCGGCCGCGTCCGGTTGACCGGCGTGCCGGCGGTCGTCGACGGCGCCGGCCAAGCGGCTCAACTCATCGAAGCCGAACACGCCCGCCGTGCCGGAGAGCCGGTGGATGAGCACCCCCGCCGCCTCGGGCTCAAGCCCGCCCCGCAGCTTCGCCAGATCGTCCGCGGCCCTGGCCAGGAAGCGGGCCCTGAGCGGAGCCATCGGATCGCTCACAGGCCAGCCAGGCGCCGGACCTCGGCCGCCAGCCCAATCGGGTCGAAGGGCTTGGTGATCACCCCGGCCACGCCCAGGGCCATCAGCTGCGCCAGTTCATCGGGCAGCACGCGCGCGGTGATGAACAGCGCCGCGGGCTGGACGCCGGCGCGCGCACGGATCTCGGCCAGCAGCATCGGCCCATCCATCTGTGGCATCATCACATCCAGCATGACGATGTCGGCTTTCCAACTTTCGAGCAGGGTGAGCGCCTCGGGACCGGAAGCGGCGATCCGGACCTCGAGGTCCTCGTCCATCTGCAGGCACAGCTCCGCCACTTCCCGGATGTCCGCATCGTCGTCGACGTACAGCACCTTCAACGGCGACATGACGGCTCCCAGCTACCCAGACCTACCGATAGCACCCCCGCACGAAAGCCGTCACGGACCCCGGTCCGAACGGCTGCAACAGGCGCACCCATGACCGACGCAGAAGCCGCCCGCCTCGCCACCTTGCGGGAATACCAGATCCTGGACACCGGCCCGGAGGCCGTGTTCGACCGCATCACCGAACTGGCGGCCGACCTGTTCGACGCCCCCATCGCCCTGGTGTCGCTGGTGGACAAGGACCGTCAGTGGTTCAAGTCGATGGTGGGGCTGGACGTCCACGAAACGCCGCGAGAGCAGGCCTTCTGCGCCCACACCATCCTCACCGACGAGGTGATGGTGGTGCCTGACGCGGAGCTGGACGAGCGATTCCGCGACAACCCCCTGGTCCTGGACGATCCTCTGATCCGCTTCTATGCCGGCGCGCCCCTGACCATGCCCAACGGTCAGCGGCTGGGGTCGCTGTGCATCATCGATCGCAACCCGCGGCCGCCGCTCACCCCGACCGAGCGCCGGCGCCTCCAGATTCTGGCGGAGATCGTGGTCAGCGAGATGAACCTGCGCCTGACACGCGAGCGGCTGGAACTGGCCAACAAGGAGGCCGAGACCGCCCGCGCCGCTATCGCCGAGCGGGAGAAGATGTTCCACGAACTGGCGGACTCCGCGCCGGACATGGTGCTGAAAGTCGATCAGACCTACACCATCGTCTACGCCTCTCCGTCGGTCAGCCAACTCGGCTATGTTCCTGAGGACCTGGTCGGGCAGCCCGGGCTCAGCCTGGTCCACCCTGACGACCTGTCCAGGATCACCACCCAGCTCGCCGGGCTGATGCAGGGCGGCGAAGCGGGGGCGGCGAAGGAACGCAGCTATCGCGTGCGCACCCGCCAGGGCGACTATGCGTGGGTGGAGGGCAACCCGAGCATGTTGCGCGAGGCCGATGGCTCCATCAGCGGCCTGGTCACCCAGTTGCGCGACATCACCCTGCGACGGGCGGCCGAGGAGGCCCTTGAGGCCAGCGAGGCGCGCTACCGCCTGCTGGCCGCGAACTCGAGCGACGTGATCGGCTGCTACGGCAAGAACGCCATCTTCACGTTCATCTCACCGGCGATCTACCGCGTGCTGGGCTACCGGCCCGAGGAGCTGGTCGGGCGCCATACCAGCGAGTTCATGCACAAGGACGACGTGCCCCACATCATGCGCATGTTCCGGGACTACATGGCGGCGGGGGAAGGCGCGGAGCCGATCCGCTTCGAGTACCGGGCCTTCCGCAAGACCGGGGAACCGATCTGGCTGGAGGGGCATCCGCGGGCGATCTATGAGAACGGGACGTTCGTCGAGTTCCAGGACGTGGTGCGCGACATCTCCCTGCGTAAGGCGAACGAACGCGCGCTCGCCGAGGCGCGCGACGCCGCCGAGGCCGGGGCCGCGGCGAAGACCGAGTTCCTGGCCAACATGAGCCATGAGCTGCGCTCGCCGCTCACCAGCATCATCGGGTTCGCGGGCATCCTGGGCGCCTCCCCCACCCTGGGTGAGAGGGAGCGGCGCTTCACTGAGCGGATCGGCGCGGCGTCGAACAACCTCCTGACCATCGTCAACGACGTCCTCGACCTCGCCCGCCTGGACTCCGGCGAACTGTCGATCAAGCCGGAGGCGACGGACCCGCGGGAGGTGGTGGCCGGTGTCCTTGAGATGCTGGCCGAACAGGCTGCCGCCAAGGGTCTCGTGCTGACCATGGAATCGAAGGCTGACCTGCCGAAGGTGCTGGCGGATCCGGCGAGGCTGCGGCAGGTGGTCCTGAACCTGGTCAGCAACGCCGTGAAGTTCACCGAGAAGGGCTCCATCACAGTTTGCCTGCGCCGGCAGGCCGAGACCCTGACCATCGCGGTGGTGGACACCGGCATCGGCATAGCGCCCGACCGCGTCGACCAGGTCTTTGAGCGGTTCGTCCAGGCGGACGCGTCGATCACCCGGAAGTTTGGCGGAACGGGACTGGGCCTCGCCATCTCACGGCGTCTCGTCGACCGCATGGGCGGTGATATTGAAGTGGCCAGCAAGATCGGCGAAGGCGCCACGTTCACGGTGCGCCTGCCGTTGTCGCTGCAGCCGGCCGCCCTCGCAGCGGAGGCCCATTGACAACATGCCCACGATGACCCGCGCCGAGTTCATCGCCGGCCTGCCGAAGGCCGAGCTGCACCTGCATATCGAGGGCAGCCTCGAGCCTGAGCAGATGTTCGAATTCGCCCGGCGCAACCGCATCGACCTGCCGTTCAAGTCGGTGGAAGAGGTCCGCGCGGCCTACGCCTTTTCCAACCTGCAGGACTTCCTGGACATCTACTACCAGGGCGCCGACGTGCTGCGGACCGAGGCGGACTTCCGCGACCTGGCGCTGGCCTACTTCCGGCGCGCGGCGGACGATGGGGCGCGCCACGTGGAGCTGTTCTTCGACCCGCAGACCCACACGGCCAGGGGCATCCCCTTCGCCGTGGCCGCCGACGGCCTGCTGGCCGGGATGGCGGAGGCCGGGACCAGCCTGGGCGTCTCCTCCAAGTTGATCCTCTGCTACCTGCGCCATCTTTCCGAGGACGAGGCTTTCACCACCCTGCGCCAGGCTGAGCCTTACCTCGACCGGATCGCCGGCGTCGGCCTGGATTCGTCGGAGGTCGGCCACCCGCCCACGAAGTTCGCCAAGGTCTATGCGGCGTCGCGTGAGCGCGGGCTGAAGCTGGTCGCCCACGCCGGCGAGGAAGGCCCGCCGGCCTATGTCTGGGAGGCGCTGGACGAGCTGCGGGTGGACCGCATCGACCACGGCAACCGCTCGCTTGAGGACGACCGGCTGGTGGCCCGGCTGGTGGCCGACGGCATGACCCTGACGGTCTGCCCGCTCTCCAACCTCAAGCTATGCGTGGTCGACGACCTGGCGACGCACCCCTTGAAGCGGATGCTGGACCTGGGGCTGAAGGCGACCATCAATTCCGACGACCCGGCCTATTTCGGCGGCTATCTTGGCGAGAACTGGACCGCCACGGCGGGCGCCCTGGACCTGACCCGCGAGGCGCTGATCACCCTGGCCCGGAACAGCTTCACCGGCTCGTTCCTGGCGCCGCCGGAGATCGCGGCGCACCTGGCGGCCATTGACGCCTATGCGCTGGCCAACCCGGCGGTTGCGTGAGCCGCGGGAATGGCGCCACCCTTGCGGTGAGCGGCGCGAGACGACGCCGGCCAATCCGGGAAGAACCACCATGCTGAAGCTACGCGCCGCGCTGATGGGCGCCACGGCCGCCACCCTGATCGCCGGCGCCGCCCAGGCCGCGACCCTGGCGGTGGGCCCCGGCCCCAACGCCCAGGAGCGGCTGCAGACCGCGCTGCTGGACGCCAAGGCCGGGGACGTGGTGCGCCTGGCGGCCGGCCGCTACGAACTCACCGACGGCCTCTCCCTCGACATCGACGGGGTCACCGTCCAGGGCGCGGGGCCGGGCGCCACCATCCTGTCGTTCAAGGGCCAGAAGGGCGCCGGCGAGGGCCTGCTGATCACCTCGGACCGGGTCACGGTGCGCGACTTCGCCATCGAGGACAGCCGCGGCGATGGGATCAAGTCCAAGGGCGCCGACCAGATCAGCTTCGTGAACCTGCGGGTGGAATGGACCGGGGGGCCGAAGGAAACCAACGGCGCCTATGGCGTCTATCCGGTGACCTCAACCAATGTGCTGATCGACAAGGTGGTGGTAAAGGGCGCGTCGGACGCCGGCATCTATGTGGGACAGTCGAAGAACATCATCGTCAAGCGCAGCCGCGCCGAGTTCAACGTGGCCGGCATCGAGATCGAGAACTCGATGAACGCCGACGTGTTCGACAACGTCGCCACCCACAACACCGGCGGCATCCTGATCTTCGACCTGCCCGGCCTGCCGCAGATGGGCGGTCACTCCACCCGGGTGTTCCGCAACAAGGTGGTCGACAACGACACGCCAAACTTCGCGCCCAAGGGCAATATCGTCGCCGGCGTGCCGATGGGCACCGGCATCATGGTGATGGCCAACCGCAACGTGCACCTGTTCGACAACGAGATCAGCGGCAACCAGTCCACCGCGGTGACCCTGGTCGCCTATCGCTTCAAGTTCGACGACAAGACCTATAACCCCCTGCCGCGCGACATCGTGGTGCGCGATAACAAGATCGGCCGCAACGGCTGGGACCCCAAGTTCGATGGCGGCGCCATGCTGGCCAAGGCCATGGGCGGAAGCGTGCCACCGGTGATGTGGGACGGGGTCACAACCTTCCCCGGCACGACGGAGCCGGTCCGCCTGCGGCTCTCCGACGGTCCCGTCGCCAACCTTCGGCTGCCGGCGCCCGGCGCCATGGACAAGGCCAATCCGGAGGTGACGGCCACCTACGGCGACGCCGTCCTGCCGGAGCCCAAGGCCGTCGTGCTGCCCGCCGCGCAGGCCGCGCTGGGCGCATGAGGCTGGGCCTGGCGGCCCTGGCGGCTGCGGCTCTGCTGACCGGCGCGGCGCCCCAGACCCCGCCGGTGGCCCTCGACCGGCTCCTGGCCCCCACGCCTGAGCCAACCCTGGACGCCTACCGCCTGTTCACCGACCAGGCCGGGGCGCGGCCGAACGCCGGGCTGACGCCCTATGGCCTGAACACGCCGCTGTTCAGCGATTACGCCGAGAAGGAACGCTTCCTCTACCTGCCGCCGGGAACCCGGGCGCAGTACCGGGCCGATGCGGCGTTCGAGTTCCCGGTGGGCGCGACCCTGGTCAAGACCTTCGCCTATCCCGCCGACCTGCGCCGCCCGGCCGAGAAAATCCGCCGGCTGGAAACCCGCCTGCTGATCCGCCGGCGCGAGGGCTGGACGGCGCTCACCTATGTCTGGAACGTCCAGCAGACTGAGGCGGTCCTGAAGCGCGCCGGCGCGCGGCTGGACGTCAGCTTCATCGACCTGGCCGGGGCCACCCGCCAGGTGGACTATGCCGTGCCCAACACCAACCAGTGCAAGGAGTGCCATCAGGTCTTAGGCGTGCTGACGCCCATCGGGCCCAAGGGCCGCAACCTCAACGGCGACTTCGCCTATGCCGACGGGCGGGAGAACCAGCTGGTCCGCTGGCGGCGGGCGGGCCTCCTGGCGGGCGCGCCGGACCCGGGCAAGGCGCCGCGCACCGCCGTCTGGGACGCCCCCGCCGAGCCCCTGGCGGCGCGGGCCCGGGCCTACCTCGACAGCAACTGCGCCCACTGCCACAGCCCCACGGGCATCGCCTCCAACAGCGGCCTCTTCCTGCAGCTGGAGGAGACCCGTCCCGGCGCGCTGGGGGTCGACAAGCGCCCGGTGGCGGCCGGCCGCGGGTCCGGCGGCCTGGAGGTGTCCATCGCGCCGGGACGCCCGCAGGACTCGATCCTGCTGCACCGCATGGTCTCCACCGAGCCCGGCGTGATGATGCCCGAGCTCAGCCGGTCCCTGCGGCACGACGAGGGCGTGGCGCTGATCTCCGCCTGGATCGCGGGCACGAAGCCCTGAGTTCGACGCCGCTGGACCTGCCCACTTTGCCGGCGCAGGCTGGCCGGCAGGCAGGTGGGAGGCGCGCGATGACGCTGTCGGTGATCGGGGCCGGGTTCGGCCGCACGGGGACGCTTTCCCTGAAGCTCGCCCTCGAGGAGCTCGGCTTCGGCCCCTGCTATCACATGATGGAAGTGTTCAAGAATCCGTCGGCCTTCGGCTGGTGGGAAGCCGCCGCCGACGGCGGACCGGTCGACTGGGCGCGGATATTCGAAGGCTACCGGTCCACCGTCGACTGGCCCAACGCCACCTTCTACCGCGAGCTCGCTGAGGCCTACCCCGAGGCCAGGGTGATCCTCACCGAGCGCGACCCGGAGACCTGGTTCGCCTCAACCCAGGCCACCATCTTCGCCCGCGAGATCGACCCGGCCACCGAGGATCCGTTCGAGCGCATGATCCTCAAGGTGGTCTACGGCCTGTTCGACCGGCGGATGCATGACAAGGACCACGTGATCTCGGTGTTCAAGGCGCACAACGCCCGGGTCCGCGAGGTGATCGCGCCGGAACGCCTGCTGGTCTACGAGGTCACCCAGGGCTGGGCGCCGCTGTGCGAATTCCTCGGCGTGCCTGTCCCCGACGGGCCGATGCCGAAGGTCAACGCCCGCGAGAACTTCCCCCGCGACATCGGCCGGGCGGCGGTGGGAAGTTAAGCTGAACGCTCTGGGGAACGGGCGCGCGGCGCAGCCGTGCCGCCTCAAGCCTCCAGCTCGATGTCCCAGTAGAGGTAGTCGAGCCAGCTCTCGTGCAGGTGGTGAGGTGGGAACCGGCGGCCGCTTTGCTGTAGCTCGTAGGCCGTGGGCCGGCGTGGCTTATGGCGCGGGTGCATGCCGGCCTGGTGCGGGGTGCGCCCGCCCTTGGTCAGGTTGCAGCGCGCACAGGCGGTGACGATGTTCTCCCAGGTGGTCCGCCCGCCCCGCGAGCGCGGGATCACATGGTCGAAGGTCAATTCCTCAGCGGCCCGGCAGTACTGGCAGCAGAAGGCGTCGCGCAGAAAGAGGTTGAACCGCGTGAAGGCCGGCGGCCGGTCCTGGGTCACGTAGTGCTTCAGCGACACGACGCTGGGCAGCTGCATCTCGAAGGAGGGCGAGTGGACGACCTGATCGTAGGTGGAGACCACGTCCACGCGGTCAAGGAAGACCGCCTTGATCACCTCCTGCCACGGCCACAGCGACAGGGGATAGTAGCTGAGCGGCCGGTAGTCCGCGTTCAGCACCAGGCAGGGCCAGCCAGAGGGCGCGCGGCTAAGCACCTGCATGGCCGGGCCTCCCGGAACGCCCTTGGGCGTCTATGCAATTCGTCTTGGGACTGAAGACCAAACCCCTGCTGCCGGAGCTATGACGATGGGGGAACTATAGGGGAGATTCGGAGACATCTCCATGACGCTGGGTTCCCAGGAGCCGTCGCCTCGCCCACGGTCTTGAACGGACGAGGCTCAGCGGCTTCGCATCAATCAGGCGCCGACGATGGCGGTGGCGCCGGCCAGCGTCAGGGCCAGGCCGACGATCGCGTAGGCAGCCAGGGTATCGAGGATGCGGTTAATCTGGATCGACATGGGGTAGTCCTTTCTTCGGGTTTGCGGTCCGGTCCATCCGGGCCGCCTGTCCAACTGGACGATGTTTAGATAGCACTTATCTGAACGCTGTCTAGATACACATTTACGCTGTACTGTTATGCGTTTTTGCATGGGTAATTGAGGCGGCTCGGGACCCCGCGACGAAAAAGGGCCCCGCGAGGGGGCCCTTGGCCGTGCGACAGAGGTCGGGGAGCCTCAGAAGCCCAGGGCCGCCGTAGCCGCCGCGGCGGTGAAGCCGAGGAACAGCAGGAAAGCCGGGGTGAGCCGGTCGAAAATGCGTTCGAACTGCGGGAGAGTCATGACACACACCTTTGAGTTTGAACCCGGAGGGAGCCGGGACGTTTCTTATTTTAACAACGCTAAGATAGCGTCGATCTGAGCGGCGTCAAGATCATCTTTACGGCGCCTAGATTGAGATTTATGGTGAGCGTGATGAGAGAATCTCAAGCCGTCGAAGCCCGGCCCTATCACCACGGCGACCTCAGTCGCGGGCTGATCGACGCCGCCCGCCGCCTGCTGGAGGCCGAGGGGCCCAATGCGCTGTCCCTGCGCGCCGTGGCCCGCGAAGCCGGGGTCAGTCCGGCGGCGCCCTACCACCACTTCAAGGACAAGGGCGAACTGCTGGACGCGGTGGCGCAGGAAGGCTGGATGATGCTCGACCAGGCCATGGTCGAGTCCAAGGCCAAGGCCGCGCCGAAGGACCAGCTCACCTCGCTGGGCATCGCCTACGTCTGTTTCGCCCGCGAGAACCCGGCGCTCTACCGGGTGATGTACGACGCGGCCCGCGACAAGGAAGCCCTCCCCGACGAGGGTGAGGACAGCGCTTACTGCCAGGTGCGCGACACCATGATCGAGATGGGCGCCGACCCTGACAATGCGGTCGAACTGGAGTTGACCACCACCGCCGCCTGGTGCGCCGCCCACGGCCTGGCTGAGATGGCCGGATTCAAGCAGTTCGATCACCTCAAGGAGACCCTCGGCGGCGAGAAGGCCTTCCTCTACGCGGTGCTCAACCACGTGGGCCTGTTCCAGGGCGACCATCGCCGGTAGAGCGTGACAGCCGAAAGTGGATGCCGGTTTCGGCGCTCGTCACGCTCTAAACTTTTGAAGATGGAGCCGCCGGGTGGCCCTGCCCTTCGTCACCCGCTTCGCGCCCTCGCCCACCGGCTACCTGCACCGGGGCCACGCCTTTTCCGCACTGACCGCCGAGACCGCCGCCCGCCAGGCCCACGGGCGCTTTCTGCTGCGCATCGAGGATATCGACGCCGGCCGCTGCCGGCCTGAGTTCGAGGCCGCCATCCTCGAGGACCTGGCCTGGCTGGGCCTCCAGTGGGAGGAACCCGTCCGGCGACAGTCCGACCACCTGAGCGACTACGCCGACGCCCTGCGCGATCTGGCTGGCCGCGGCCTGGTCTATCGCTGCTTTCGCACCCGTCGCGAGGTGTCCGGGGAGATCGGCGGCGCCCCGCACGGCGCCATGGAGGTGTTCCGCGGCCAGGCCCTGCCGCCTGGAGAGGAAGCCCGACGCCTCGACGCCGGCGAGGCCTTTGCCTGGCGCCTCTCCCTGGAGGCGGCGGAACGCGCCCTGGGCGGCTTTGGCGGACTAGCCTTCATCGAGCTGGGCCAGGGGTCCGGCGGGGAGCACGGCGAGATCGTGGCGCGGCCGGAACTCGGCGGCGACGTGGTGCTGGGCCGCAAGGACCTGGGGGTCGCCTATCACCTGGCGGTGGTCTGCGACGACGCGCGCCAAGGCGTGACCCAGGTGATCCGCGGCCAGGACCTGTTCGAGGCCGCCCATGTGCAGCGCCTGCTGCAGGCCCTGCTGGGCCTGCCAACGCCGGTCTATCGCCACCACCGCCTGCTCACGGCTCCCAATGGCAAGCGGTTCGCCAAGCGCGACCAGGCCCAGACGCTGCGCGAGCTGCGTGCGCGCGGTATGACGCCCACGGAGATTCGACGGGAGATGGGCTTTGATTGAGGCTACGGCCGCCACGGGCAGGCCGCGCTGGGAGGCGCTGGCGGTGCTGGTGTTCGGCGCCTGCGTGATCGGCCTGTCGCCGATCCTGGCGCGGCTTGCCGACACCGGCCCGGCGGCGGCCGGGTTCTGGCGGCTGGCCTTCGCGCTCCCGCTGCTGTCGATCATGACGGTGCGGACCTCGGGGCCCCTGGGGCGTCCATCGGGCCTGGCGCTGTTCGCCGGCCTGATGTTCGCCCTCGACCTGGGCTTCTGGCACTACGGGATCAAATACACCTCCGTCACCAACGCCACGGTGCTGTCGAACCTGACCCCGGTGGTGGTCACGGCGTTCGCCTGGATTTTCCTGCGGCAGCGGCCGCGGGCCCTGTTTGTGCTGGCCGTGGCCATCGCCGTCAGCGGCGCCTGGCTGATGGCCATGAGCAAGGGCGGCGGCGACCGGCTGATCGATCCGCCGCTGGGCAACGCGCTGTCCGCCACCACCGCCCTTTGGTACGCCCTCTACTTCCTGGCCATCGGCGAGGGCCGCAAGCGAGAGGGCGCCAGCCGCCTGATGTACTGGTCAAGCCTCACCGGCACGCCGCTTTTGCTAGCGGCCGCCCTGGTGCTTGGGGAGCAGATCATCCCCGGCTCAGCCGGCGGGTGGGCGGCCTGTATCGGCCTGGGGCTGATGCACGTGGCCGGTCAGGGCTCGATCGCCTGGGCCATGGGACGGCTGCCCACGTCCACCGCCTCGGTGGTGGTGCTGGTCCAACCCATCGTGGCCGGCTACCTGGGCTGGGTGCTGTTCGCCGAGGCCCTGGGCCCCTTGCAGGGGGTGGGCGCAGGCGTCGCCCTGGCCGGGGTCGTCCTGGCGCAGTGGGTTACGCGGCCCGGGGCTGGGCCTCAGCCGATCAGTCCCACGAAGTAACCCAGCAACAGGATCGGCAGCACCACCAGGGTCCAGACGAGCGCGGCTTTCATGGCGACGCAACCGCTGTCGGAAGACTCAGGTTCCTTGGGCGGGCAGGCCCCAGGCGACCCGCTGGGTCTCGATGGCGCCAAGCTTGGCGTGGAACGCCGACCAGTCGTCGTCCGTCGCGATCCGCGCCCAGATGGCCTCGATCTCGTCGTAGAGCAGTTCCTCGGGATCAGGCTGGGCAAACCGCGGATCAGCCAGCCGCTCCGGACGGTCGGCCTCATAGGCGCCGATCGCCGCGCGGAAAGCGGCGAACCCCTCGCCGGCGTAGAGCCCGCCCCGCGGACCCGCCAGGGCGCGGCCGGCGTCGCCGCAGAACCAGTCGAAGAAGAACGGCTCCCACCGCAGGGCCTCGCCGCCTTCGGCCAGGGCGGCGAAGGCGGCCTGCACCAGGGCGGCGTCCATCTCGTCGCCCCGCTGCCGCACGCCCAGCCTGGCCAGCATCGCGCTCACCAGTTCCAGCCGATAGGCCGGGCCGAAGCCGTTGAGCGCCGCCACCAGGAGGTCGGTCTCCGTCGTCAGGCTGAGCGCGCCGGCCAGTTGCTGCAGGTTCCAGAACACCGCTTCCGGCTGGCGCCCGAAGCTGTACAGGCCCTGGTGGTCGAAATAGGCGGCGGTGAAGTTCGGATCGGATTGCGGCAGGAACCGGTAGGGCCCGTAATCGAAGCTCTCCCCGGTCAGGCTCATGTTGTCGGTGTTGAGCACCCCGTGGACAAATCCCGCCGCCATCCAGCGCGCGGTGAGCCTGGCCATCCGCGCGACCACAGCCAGCAACAACGCGGCCGGGCGGTCGGCAGCGTCGGCCTGCTCAGGATAGTAGTTTTCGAGCACATGGTCGGTGAGCGCCGTGACCCGGTCCGGCCGCTCGAAGAAGGCGTGCCGCTGGAAGGTCCCGAAGCGGATGTGGCTGTGCGACAGGCGCACAAGCACCGCGGATCGCGTCGGGCTGGGCTCGTCGCCGCGCACCAGATCTTCGCCGGTCTCCACCAGGGAGAACGAGCGCGAGGTGGGCACGCCCAGGGCCTCCAGCAGCGCCGTGGCCAGCACCTCGCGCACCCCGCCCTTCAGCGTCAGCCGCCCGTCCCCGGACCGCGACCAGGGCGTGCGGCCCGAGCCCTTGGTCCCCAGGTCGAGCAGCCGGCCGGACCCGGCCTCGCGAAGCTGCGCGAAGACGAAGCCGCGGCCGTCGCCGATTTCGGGGTTGTAGGTGCGGAACTGGTGGCCGTGATAGCGCTGCGCCAGCGGCGGATCGAGGTTTCCGGGCAAAGGCTCAAAGCGGCCGAAGTGGGCGATCCACTCGGCGTCGCTCAGCGTCTCCAGGCCGACGCTCTGCGCGGCCCGGTGATTGCGGAAGCGGAGGTCGGTCTGCGGAAAGGCCTCGGCCAGCACCGGATCGGCGAACTCGGGGCCGAGCACCTGGAACTTGGGGTCGGGCCGGTAGGCGGGCGAGACGGGCATCTAGAGGCAGATGGACCGCCGCGCCCTCCAGGGCAACCGATCAGCGCAGCCCGAAGAAGCCCAGGACGACCAGGACGACGACGACGAGACCGACGATATAGATGATGCTGTTCATGGAGTGCTCCTGAAGTTTCCCGAGGTTCCGAACGCCGGGGCGCGCTTACTGTTCCGCTGGCGCCACACTTAAGCTTGCCCAGCCGTCCCGTGCGCCTAAGGCTCGCCCGATGACGCGCGCGCCTCAGCCAGCCCCCCAGCCCCGCACCGCCGCCGTGATCGGCGCGGGCCCCGCCGGGCTGATGGCCGCCGAGGTGCTGGCCGCGGCGGGTGTTCGGGTGACCGTGTTCGAGCGCATGCCCTCGCCGGGGCGCAAGTTGCTGATGGCCGGCCGCGGGGGATTGAACCTGACCCACGCCGAGCCCTTCGAAAGCTTCCTTCCGCGCTATGGCGAGGCGCCGGCGCTACAGCCCGCGCTGGAGGCGTTCCCGCCGGCCGCGCTGGTGGCGTGGGTGGAGGCCCTGGGCCAGCCCACCTTCGTCGGCTCCAGCGGCCGGGTGTTTCCCAAGGCCCTGAAGGCCTCGCCCGTGCTGCGCGCCTGGCTTCGCCGGCTGGAGGCCCTGCGCGTCGAGATCCGCACCCGCCACACCTGGACGGGCTGGGACGCAGCCGGGGCCCTCACCTTCGCCGAGGCGCCCGCCGTGCGCCCCGAGGTCACGGTCCTGGCCCTGGGCGGCGCCAGTTGGCCCAGGCTCGGGTCCGACGGGGCCTGGACAGCTGTGCTGTCGGCGGAGGGGATCGCGGTCACGCCGCTGCAGCCGGCCAACGTCGGCTTCGACGTGGCCTGGAGCCCCCTGTTCCGCGACCGTTTCGCCGGGACGCCGCTGAAGGGCCTGGCCCTCGCCCATGCCGGACGGGGCGCCCGCGGCGAGGTGATGATCACCGCCTATGGCCTGGAAGGCGGGGCCCTCTATGCGCTGGCCGCCCCGCTGCGCGACGCGATCGCGGCGGACGGCGGGGCCCTGCTGGAGGTCGATCTGCGGCCCGACCAAAGCGTCGGCCAGCTCACCGGCAGGCTCGCCGCAACGCGGCAGGGCGAGACCGCCAGCCACCGCCTGCGCCGCACCCTCAATCTGTCGCCCGCCGAGACCAGCCTGCTGCGCGAGGGCCATGGGGTCGCCTTGCCGTCGGAGCCAGGGGCGCTGGCCCGGGCGGTCAAGTGGGTCCCGATCAAGCTCACCGGCGTCCAGCCGATCGGCCGGGCCATCTCCACGGCGGGCGGCGTGGCCTTCGCGGGCCTCGACGCAGCCCTGATGTTGCGGGCCCGGCCGGGGGTCTTCGTGGCCGGTGAGATGCTCGACTGGGAGGCGCCCACCGGGGGCTATCTGCTGCAGGCGAGCTTCGCCACCGGCGTCGGCGCCGCCACGGGCGCTCTGGCTTGGCTGGAGGGTGGCGGCCCCGCCCGCCCATGATAGGCAAGGCCCATGTCGACGCGGTCCACCCTTGAGTTCCTGAAGACCGAGACCGGGTCCGGCCTGCTGCTGGCGGCCGGTGCGTTCCTGGCCATCGCCTGGGCCAATTCACCGGCGGCCGGCTCTTACGCCCTGATCGTCGACTACCCGATCCTCGTCCAGCTCGGCCCGTTCTCCGAACAGATGTCCCTGGGCGGCTGGGTGAAGACCGCGCTGATGCCGATCTTCTTCTTCATCGTCGGCCTGGAGATCAAGTACGAGGTTCTACGCGGCGAGCTCTCCAACCCCCGCAGGCTGGCCTTGCCGGTGGTGGCGGCGCTGGGGGGCGTCGCGGTCCCGGCGGCCATCTACCTGGCGCTGAACGCCGGACCCGGGGGATCGCCGCAGGGTTGGCCGACCCCGGCCGCCACCGACATCGCCTTCGCCCTGGCCGCCCTGTCGCTGGTGGCCGCCCGCCTGCCGCCGACCCTGCGCATCTTCCTGCTGACCGTGGCCATCGCCGACGACCTGGCTGCGGTGGTCCTGATCGCCGTCCTGTTCACGTCCGACATCCGCCCCTGGATGCTGGCCGGCGCCGCCGCGACCCTGGCCGTGCTGGGGGCCATGTCCCGTTGGCGCGGCGCGCCCTACGTGTTCTGGGCGGTAGGGGCGATCCTGCTCTGGGGCTTCACCCTGAAGTCGGGGGTCAACACCTCCCTCGCCGGCGTCGCCGCGGCCCTGTGCGTTCCGCTGGAGCCCAAGCGCCCAGGCGGCCAGGGCGTGCTGCAGGAACTCATGGACGCGCTGCATCCCTACGTGGCCTTCCTGATCCTGCCGCTGTTCGCCTTCACCGCCGCGGGCTTCTCGGCGCAGGGCCTGCCGCCAGCGGCCTTCACCGGGCCCATCGCCCTGGGCATCGCCACCGCGCTGTTCGTCGGCAAGGCGGTGGGCGTGTTCGGCGCGGCGTCGCTGATGATCGGGCTGAAGCTGGTGCGCCGGCCCACCGGCGCGACGTGGCTGGAGCTGTTCGGTGTCTCGGTGCTCTGCGGCATCGGCTTCACCATGAGCTTCTACATCGGCGCCCTGGCCTTCCCGGAGACCGACGCCCTGGCGCAGACCCAGGTGCGCATCGGCGTGCTGATGGGCTCGCTGGCCTCGGCGGCGGTGGGCATGGCCGTGCTGGGCTGGTGTCAGGCCCGGCGGGACGCAGTCTAGCCATGCCGATCACCGCCACCTGCCATTGCGGCGTCTGCGCGATCACCCTGGCCCAGGCGCCGGCCACGGTCACCGACTGCAACTGCTCGATCTGCCGCCGGTACGGGGTGCTGTGGGCTTACTACGCGCCCGGCGACGTGGACCTTTCGGCCATGGGCGCGACCGACGTCTACATGTGGAACGACCGGGCGATCGAGTTCCACCGGTGCCGCCAATGCGGCTGCCTAACCCACTGGAGCCCTGTCGATCGGTCCTTGGGGCGCATGGGCGTCAACGCCCGCCTGCTGCCCCTGGAAACCCTGGAGACGCTGAGGATCCGTCGCCTCGATGGCGCCCGGACCGAGACCTACCTGGACGACTAGCCCAGGGCGACCTTGAGAGCCGCGGCCGTCTCGGCGGCCGCCTGCGCCACCGCCGGCGAGACATCGGCCATCAGGAAGAAATCGTGGACCAGGGCGGGGTAGTCCACGTGCTCGGCGCCCACCCCGGCGGCCCGCAGGCGCAGGGCGTAGTCGCGGCCCTCATCCTTCAACGGGTCGTAGCCCGCCGTCACCACCAGCGCCGGCGCCACGCCCGCCAGATCCTTGGCGCGCCCCAGCATGGCCCGGTGGACGTCCTTGTGGGTGATCGCCGCCAGGCACTTGTCGAACCAGGCGATCGCCGCCTTGGTCAGGATCGGTCCGTCCAGGTCACGGCGCGAGGCGGTCTCGGCGTCAGGCCAGATGCCGGGGTAGAGCAGCAGTTGGAACGCCAGCTTGCGCGCCGCGTCGTCCCTCAGGTCGAGCGCCACCGAGGCTGCCAGGTTGCCGCCGGCGCTGTCGCCGCCCACCGCGATGCGGGACGGGTCGAAGCCGATCTCCGCGGCATGGTCGAAGGCCCACCGGGTCGCCGCCAGGGCGTCGTCATGGCCGGCCGGGAACGGGTGTTCGGGCGCCAGCCGATAGTCCACCGCCAGCACCCGCGCGCCGGACCCCGCCGCCAGCCGGCGACAGTGGCCGTCGTGGGTCTCCAGGTCGCCGATCACGAAGCCGCCGCCGTGGAAATAGACCAGGCCGGGGGTCTGCGCCCCGGCGCCCGCCGGGGTGTAGAGCCTGGCCGCGATCTCGCCCGAGGCGCCGCCGACCCGCAGGTCGCGGGCCGCCACGTCCCTCGGCGCGTTCTGGTCCTGCGCCTGGCGCTGCATCCGATAGCCGGCGCGGATCATGTCCGGCGGCAGGTCGTCCAGCGCCGGCTGCGGCTGGTCCTCCAGGGCCTTGGCCTGTTCGGCGATCATCGCGGCGAAGAGCGGGTCGAGCATGAGGGGTCCCCCAGAACGAAGAAGGGGCCGCCCTGCGGGCGGCCCCTTGCCGTGGCGCTGCGGTCTATTCCGCGGCTTGCTTCGGCGCGTAGCCGAGGATCGCCTTGGTCTCCAGGAACTCGTGGAAGGCGTAGTCGCCCCACTCGCGCCCGTTGCCGCTCATCTTGTAGCCGCCGAACGGCGCGGTCATGTCGGACCCACCGTTGATCGACACCTGGCCGGCGCGCAGCCGCGAGGCGACCTTGCGGGCTTGCTCCAGGTCGGCGCCGTTCACATAGGCGGCCAGGCCGTACTCGGTGTCGTTACCAACGGTGATCGCCTGGTCGAGGCTGTCGTACCCGAGGATCGAGAGCACGGGGCCGAAGATCTCTTCCTTGGCGATGGTCATCTCGTTGGTGACGTTGGCGAACACCGTGGGCTTCACGAAGTAGCCCTTGTCCAGGCCGTCCGGCCGGCCGACGCCGCCGGTGACCAGGGTGGCGCCCTCGTCGATGCCCTTCTGAATCAGGGCCTGGATCTTGTCGAACTGCACCTTGGAGACCACCGGGCCCAGCATGGCGTTGCCGTTGGGGTCGCCCACCGTGATCGTCTCGGCGGTTTCCTTGGCGGCGGTGATCGCCTCGCCCATGCGCTTGGTGGGGACCAGCATCCGCGTGGGCGCGTTGCAGGACTGGCCGGAGTTGGTCATCACGTGCTGCACGCCGCGGGCGACGCTCTTGGCCAGCACGTCGTCGTCCAGGACGATGTTGGGGCTCTTGCCGCCCAGTTCCTGGTGCACGCGCTTGACGGTGGGGGCGGCGTTCTTGGCGACCTCGATGCCGGCCCGGGTCGAGCCGGTGAAGGAGACCATGTCCACTTCCGGATGGGTGGAGAGCGGCACGCCCACGCCCAGGCCGTCACCGTGGACCAGGTTAAACACGCCGGCCGGGACGCCCGCCGCATGCATGATCTCGGCGAAAATCTGGCCGGAGAACGGGGCCACTTCCGAAGGCTTCAGCACCATGGTGCAGCCCGTGGCGATGGCCGGGGCCACCTTGCAGGCGATCTGGTTCAGCGGCCAGTTCCAGGGGGTGATGAAGCTGCAGACGCCGATCGGTTCCTTGACGATCATCGTCTGGCCGCGGTCGTCCTCGAACTTGAAGTCCTTCAGGATAGCGGCGGCGGTGGCCAGGTGGCCCATGCCGGCCGGGACCTGCGCGCGCTGCGCCAGCGAGGCGGGGGCGCCCATCTCCTCGGTCACCGCGGTGACCAGGTCGCCGAAGCGCTTCTGGTACTCGGCGAGGATGCGTCCGAGGACTTCCAGCCGTTCTTCGCGGCTGGTCTGCGACCAGCTCTCGAAGGCCCGGCGGGCGGCCATCACGGCCTTGTCCACGTCGGCGGCGGCGCCCAGGGCGATCTTGCCGACCACCTGCTCGGTGGCCGGGTTCTCGACGTCCAGCGTCTTCAGGACGACCGGGTCGACCCACTTACCGTCGATGTAGAACTTAAGGTACTCGCGCATGGTTTCCTCCTGAAGCTTCGTTGTGCCGGCCGGAGCTTGTGCCGCGCCCCGAGTTCAAACGCTCATTTTAGTGATCGGCGATAAGGGGGGAAGCCCCTTCGCGAATTACAGTTGATGCACCTGTGGCTGTCCCGCAACCGGGGACCTCACCTTGAGCACATAATCCGCGCGGATCGAGCCGATGTAGAGGTCCTTCAGGTCGCCGCCGCCCCAGGTGACGTTGGTGGGGTGGTTGACGGTCTGGCCCGAGGGATCGTGGATCACCGTCACCACCTCCTGCCGCGGCGTGATCGCCACCACCTTGTTGGCCGCCGGCAAGCAGACCCACAGGTTGCCGTCAGCGTCGAACCCGATCCCGTCGGTGTAGCCCAGGGCGCCATGCTCAGGGGCCGGCTCGCCCGGACGCTGCAGCAATCCAAGCTCCGGGCCGTAGCGCTCGCCCTTGCCCAGCAGCTGCTCTGCCAAGACCGGGAAGCGCAGCACGTCGGCGCCGCTGGTCTGGGCGCAGTAGAGGAACCGTTCGTCGGCCGACAGGGCCATGCCGTTGGGGAATTTCAGGCCCTTCGCCACCACCGACGCCGAGCCATCGGGTCGCAGCACGAAGATGAAGCCGTCCGCGCGCCCGTCCAGCGCCTGGGGCCAGGTCTCCGCATGGGTGGAGTTGGCGCACCAGATGTTCCCGGCCCGGTCGATCACCGGATAGTTCGACGAGGTCAGCCGCAGGCCTTCCACCTCGGCCAGCAGGGTCTCATGGAGACCGGTGGCGGGGTCGAACCGCTGCAGGGGGCCATCCTCGCGGTCATAGATACCGAAGTTGGCGATCACGATGCGCCCCTGGGCGTCCATGTTGATCCCGTTGGGCGCGCCGCCCCTGGGCCCCATCCGGCGGAAGGCCCCACCGGGCAGGAGCTCGGCCACCGCGCACTGGTGGTCGGCGGCGAAGATGCGGCCGTCCTTGGACACCACCACATCCTCCGGCCGGTCGATGCCCATGGCGATCTTCTCGAAGGCCTGGGTGGGAATGGGCTGCGGCGGCATGGTCGGGTCCTTCCCGCGGGCGTCGGCGAAACTTGACCGTGTCTTTGGCGCGAGGACAAGCCGGCTTGCAGGTATGGGCCAGCCTCGCTAAAGCCCGGGCATTGGTTTTTCCGGAGTCCCCATGATCGGGATCTACGCCATCGGCATCTTCCTCATCGTGTTCGCCGCGCTCAACTATTTCGAGTTCGGCCGGTTCGACTGAGCTGAACGGGAGCCTGCCCCATGGCTAGCCGTGGCGCGGCGCTGGTCACCGGCGGCGCGCGGCGGATTGGCCGGGCCCTGGTCGCCCAGGCCGCCGAGGCCGGCTTCGACGTCGCCATCCATGTGCGCTCGCCCGGCGACGAGGCCGAGGCCGCCGCGGCCGACGTCCGCGCCCGGGGCCGCAAGGCCGTGATCCTGGCCTGCGACCTGCGCAGGGAATCCACCACCGTGGCCCTGGTGGGCGAGGCGGAGGCCGAACTGGGCCCCGTCACCCTGCTGGTCAATTCGGCCAGCGTCTTCGAGGACGACGCCTTCGCGGCCATGAACCGCGCCTCCTGGGACCTGCACATGGAGACCAACCTGCGCGCGCCCCTGGTGCTGGCCCAGGTGTTCGCCAGGCGCCTGCCCGCCGACCGTGACGGCCTGATCGTCAACATCCTCGACCAGCGGGTGCTCGACCCGACGCCGGAGTTCTTTTCCTATTCCTTGAGCAAAGCCGCCCTGTGGGACGCCACCCGCATGCTGGCCAGGGCCCTGGGCCCCCGCATCCGGGTGAACGCCATCGGGCCCGGCCCCACCCTGCCCTCGATCCACCAGGATGCCGACGCCTTCGCCGCGGAAGCCGCCGCCACCCTGCTGGGCCGCCCGGTGACCCCGGCGGAGATCGCCCAAGCCCTGCGCTACCTGATCGACGCGCCCTCGGTCACCGGCCAGATGATCGCCGTCGACGCGGGACAGCACCTTGCCTGAGGCCCGCGTGGTGATGACCAAGGTGTTCGTCACCGGCCTGAAGGTGCAGGCCGAGATCGGCGTCTATCGCCACGAGATCGGCCGGGTGCAGCCCCTGGTGGTCGATGTGGAGCTGGACGTGCCCACGGCCGGCGCCGAACGGCTGGCCGACACCTTGAACTACGAGACCATCCTGGACGCCGCCCGCGCCGTGGCCGCCCAGGGCCATATCGAACTGGTGGAGACCTTCGCCGAACGGCTGGCGCGGGCCTGCCTGGCCGATCCGCGGGTGACCCGGGCCCGGGTGCGGGTGGAAAAGCCCCTGGCCCTGGCGCCCGACGCCGTGGGCGCCGGCGTCGAGATCACCCTGGTCCGCTGAGGCGGCCCCTTTACGTCCGCCTCTTCCGTTCCGACATCAATGGGGCGCATGATCGCGCCGGGACGGAGGGCCAACAAATGTCGGATCGACTGGGTTTCGGGGCTGTGGAAGACCGCACCATGCCGGCGGTGGTCTATGGGCTGTACTTTCTTGCCTTCGCCACGGGCGTGACCGCGCTCATCGGGCTGGTCATCGCCTATTCGGCGCGCGGGTCCGCCGGCGCCCGGACGCAGACCCACTACGACTTTCTGATCCGCACCTTCTGGATGGGGATCGGCTGGGCGATCCTCGGCGGCTGCCTGCTGCTGTTCGGCATCCCGCTCAGCATCATCCTGGTGGGCATTCCCCTGGTGCTGGTGGGGGGTCTGATCCTCAGCCTGCTGGGCGTCTGGTTCGCCATCCGCCTGATCGTCGGCGTGGTCTACCTGGCCCGCGACGAGCCCTATCCGCGCCCCCACACCTGGCTGGCGTAGGCAGACCTTTCCTCCCCCGCCGTCTGAGCGGAGGGGGAGGAAGGGATCAGGCGCTGACCAGTTCGCGCCGCACCATGCGGGCGTAGTCATCCATCAGGCTCAGGGAAATGGCGCCGGGCCGGAAGCTGTACTCGCCGATCTGCGCCACCGGGGTGACCTCCGCGGCGGTGCCCACCACGAAGCACTCGGAGAAACCGGCCAGCTCCTCCGGCCTGATGTGGCGCTCCACCACCTCCAAGCCCTTCTCGCGGGCCAGACGGATCACCGACTGGCGGGTGATGCCGTTCAGGAAGCAGTCGGGGGTCGGCGTATGGAGCGCCCCGTCCTTCACGAAGAACACGTTGGAGCCGGTGGATTCGGCGATGTAGCCACGCCAGTCCAGCATCATGGCGTCGGTGTAGCCGTCCTTCTCCGCGGCGTGCTTGGAGATCGTGCAGATCATGTAGAGGCCGGTGGCCTTGGCGTGCACCGGCTCAGTCTCGGGCGACGGGCGCTTGTACTTGGCCCAGCACATGCGGATCCCCTTGGCCTTTTCTTCCGGCTTGAAGTAGCTCGGCCAGTCCCACACGGCGATGGCCACGTGGATCTTGGTGTTCTGGGCCGAGACCCCGATCATCTCCGAGCCGCGCCAAGCGATCGGGCGGACGTAGGCGTCGGTGAGGCCGTTCTTGGCGCAGGTGTCCTTGCAGGCCTGGTCGATCTGGGCCACCGTGAACGGGATTTCGAAGTCCAGGATCTCGGCGGACTGAAAGAGACGCTCCGTATGCGCCGTCAGCTCGTAGATCTCCCCCCCGTACATCCGCTCCCCCTCGAACACGGCCGAGGCATAGTGCAGGCCGTGGGTCAGTACGTGCACCGTCGCCTCGCGCCAGGGCACGAACTGGCCGTCCAGCCAGATCCATCCATCGCGGTCGTCGAAGGGAACGAGAGACATGAGAGGGTGACCTCCTTTCAGAAGGCTCCTCTTGAAGCCCCCGCCGCCGCCCGCGTCAAACGAATTGGCGGCGTCGCATGAGCCTTGCCGATCCCGCCCGGCGCGGCCGCCACCTGCTGATCGTCGACGACGATGACCGCATCCGCGAGTTGCTCAAAGAGTACCTGGCTCGCGCCGGCTTCCGGGTCACTGCGGCCTCCGGCGGCGCACCGGCCCGTCGGCTGATCGCCACCCTGGACTTCGACCTGGCGGTGTTCGACGTGATGATGCCGGGCGAGGACGGGTTTTCCCTCACCCGCTGGCTGCGCGAGCAGCGCGGGCCCTCGGGGCGCACGCCAGTGCTGATGCTCACCGCCCGCGGCGAGCCCGAGGACCGCATCGAGGGCCTGAGGCTCGGCGCCGACGACTACCTGCCCAAACCGTTCGAGCCCGAGGAGCTGTTGCTGCGCATCGAGGCGATCCTGCGGCGCGCCCAGGATCGCCCGACGCCGGGGGCCAGCCTGTCGCTGGGCCGCTGCCGCTTCGAGCCCGACCGCGGCGAACTCACCTGCGACGGCGAGCCGGTGCGCCTGACCGAGGCCGAGGTCGCCCTGCTGCGCCAGCTCTCCCGCAGCCCGCACGAACCCGTCGACCGCCTGGAGCTGGCCCGCGACACCGTCGATCCCTCGGGCCGCGCCGTGGACGTGCAGGTGACGAGGCTGCGGCGCAAGATCGAGGACGACCCCAAGGCGCCGCGCTACCTGCAGACGGTGCGCGGTGTCGGCTACAGACTGGTCCCGGACTGATGCGGCTGCTGCCCCTGCGAGTG
>NZ_JBKJTG010000041.1:0-18013 GCF_046590535.1 Phenylobacterium sp.
GGATGGCTGACGCCATCGCGCCGCTGCCGGGCCGCGCGGCGCTGGAGCATGTCTCCCGACTGCTGAGCGTCAAGGTAGCCGCCCATGGGCTGGAGCGCATACCGCGCCAGGGCCGGCTGCTGGTGGTCTGCAATCATCCCACCGGCATCGCCGACGGGGTGGCGGTCTATGACGCCCTGAAGGCCATCCGGCCGGACCTGGCCTTCTACGCCAACTCCGACGCTCACCGGGTGTCGGCGGGCCTGGGCGACGTGCTGATCCCCGTGGAATGGCGCGAGGAGCGCCGCACCCTTGAGCGGACCAAGCACACGCTCATGCTGACCCGCGAAGCGCTGGAGGCCGAGCGGTGCCTGGTGATCTTCCCGGCCGGACGACTGGCGCGGCGCCAGCCCGACGGCAGCCTCAGCGATCTGGTCTGGGCGTCCAGCGCGGTGTCCCTGGCGCGCAAGTACCGCGCACCCATCGTGCCGATCCATGTGGCCGGGCCGTGGTCGCGGCTGTTCCACCTCTTCCACCGGTTCTCGCCGGAGCTGCGCGACGTCACCCTGTTCTACGAGCTGCTCAACAAGCAGGGCGGCCAGTTCTCGCTCACGGTCGGCGCGCCCATTTCACCGGGCGCCCTGGAAGGCGAGGCCGTGGCCCTGACAGCGGCCATCAAGGCCCATGTGGAGACGATCCTGCCCACCGACCCCGATCGGGCCTTCCCATGACCCTGGCCGACGAGGCGGCCACCCGCAGCCTGGGGGCGGCGATCGCCTTCGAGCTTCGCCCCGGCGAGGCCGTCTGCCTGTCGGGACCACTGGGGGCCGGCAAGTCGACCCTGGCCCGCGCCCTGGTGCGCGCCCTGACCACGCCGCAGGAGGAGGTCCCGTCGCCGACGTTCACCCTGGTGCAGTTCTACGAGGGGGCGCGGCTGAAGGTCGCCCATTTCGACCTCTATCGGCTGACCGATCCCGACGAAGCCTATGAGATCGGCCTGGACGAGGCGCTGGACGACGGGGCGGCGGTGATCGAATGGCCGGAACGGCTGGCCGGGCGGCTGCCCCCCGACCGACTCGATGTAGAGATCGCCCTGTCGCCGGACGCGCAGAGCCGGCGCGTGCGGATCGCCCGGCACGGGGCGTGGGAAGGACGAGGGCTTGAGTTCGGATCGTGAGGCCCTGAAGGCCCAATTCCTGGCGACGAACGGCCTGGGCTCCGCGCGGCGCGAGCCCCTGAGCGGCGACGCCTCAACCCGCAGCTATCAGCGCCTGCACCTGGCCGACGGCTCGCGGCTGATCTTCATGGACCAGCCGCCGGTGCTGGAGAGCGCCGCCTGCCCGCCCGGGGCGACCGACGCTGAGCGGGTGGCCATGGGCTACAACGCCACCGCCCGGCTGGCGGCAGGGTCGGTGGCCGCCTTCGTCACCACCGCGGCCTACCTGCGCGAGCGGGGCCTCTCGGCGCCACGGGTTCAGGCGCACGATATCGCGGCGGGCCTCGCGGTGCTGGAGGACCTGGGGGACGGGTTGTTCGCCACCCTGATCGCCGAGGGAGAGCCGGAGGCGCCGCTCTATGAGGCTGCGGTGGATGTGCAGGTCGCCCTGCAAGAGCAACCGCCGCCGGAGGTGCTCACCGCCGACGGCGCGGCCTGGCCGCTGCTGACCTACGACACCCTGGCGCTGAAGGTCGCCACCGACACCTTCCTGGAGTGGTGGCCCAAGCTCAGCGGGGCGGCGCCCTATGGGGATGAGGCCGTGGCGGAGTGGGACGCCCTGTGGGCCCCGGTCTGGGTTCGCGGCGAGGCGGGCGCCAGCGTCTTCACCCACCGCGACTACCACGCCCAGAACCTCCTGTGGCTGCCGGAGCGCGGCGGCGTTGCGCGGGTAGGCCTGCTGGACTTCCAAGACGCGCTGCGCGCCCACCCGGCCTGGGACCTCACCCACCTGCTGCAGGACGCCCGCCGCGACGTCTCGCCGGAGCTGGAGCAGGCCATGCTGGACCGCTTCCTGAAGGCGCGGCCAAAGCTGGACCGGGCGCAGTTCCTGGCCGACTACCGGGCGCTGGCCGCGTCGAACGCCGCGCGCATCCTGGGCCGGGTGTTCGCCCGCCAGACCTTGCTGGGCCGGCCGCAGTACCGGGCGTTCATGCCGCGTACCTGGCGCTACCTGGAACGTAACCTGGCCGACCCGGCGATGGCCGACCTGAAGCGCTGGTTCGACCGGCATGTCCCCGCCGGGGCGCGGACGTGACCCTGCCCGGCCCCAAGACCGCCATGGTGCTGGCCGCCGGCCTCGGCACCCGCATGCGCCCGCTGAGCGACCACCGGCCCAAGGCGCTGATCCCGGTGGCCGGCCGCGCCCTGGTGGACCGGGTGCTGGACAAGCTGGTGGAGGCCGGCGTCAAGCGGGCCGTGGTCAACGTCCACCATTTCGCCGACCAGATGGAGGCCCACCTGGCGACGCGCACCGACCTGGAGGTGCTGATCTCCGACGAGCGCCACGGCCTGCTCGACTCCGGTGGCGGCATCGCCCACGCCCGCGCTCAGTTGGGCGAGGCCCCGATCTTCATCGCCAACATCGACAGCCTGTGGCTGGAGGGCGACACGCCGGCCCTGGAGACCCTGAAGGCCGCCTGGAATCCCGAGGCCATGGACATCCTGCTGCTGCTGGTGCGGCGAGGGCACGGCATCGGCTTCGAGGGGCCGCAGGGATTTCGGATGGACCCGGGCGGCCGCCTCACGCACTCCACGGCGCCCGAACCGCCCACGCCCTTCGCCAACGTCGGCTTCGCGATCATCAAGCCGCAGGTGCTGGACGCGGAGCCGGGTCCGGCCTTCTCCATCGTCCCCATCTGGCATCGGTTGCAGGCGCAAGGACGGCTCCACGGCGCGGTCATGGACGCCTTCTGGATGCATGTGGGCGATCCGGAAGCCCGGGAGGCCGCCGAGGTCAGGCTCCAATGAGCGCCTTCTTCGAGCGGCCCCGGCCGCGCTGGTTCAACATCCCGGCGCACCGGCCGTTCGCCCAGGACCTGGCGGTGGGGCTGCACGAAGCGTTGAGTCCGCTGGGGCCCGAGGCCCTGTCTCAGGCCATCGTCCTGACGCCCACGCGCCGCGGCGCCCGAGCCCTGGCCGACGCCTTCGTAGCTGCGGCCGGCGGACGCGCGGTCCTGCCGCCGCAGATGCGACCCCTGGGCGACCTGGAGGAGGGCGAGCCGCCGTTCGAGCCTGGCGACCTGGCCCTGGACCTCCCCGCCGCCATCGAGCCCCTGACGCGGCGCTTCGAGCTCACCCGCCTGGTGGCCGACCACGCCCACCTGCTGGGCGGCCGCGAACTTACCGCCGCCTCGGCCCTGGAGCTGGCCGACGCCCTGGGCGGGTTCCTGGACAGCCTGCAGATCGAGGAAGTGGAGGCCGGCGAGCAGCTGGCCGGGCTGGTGGAAGCCGACCTCGCCGACCACTGGCGGGTTTCGCGGCTGTTCCTGGAATCGGCGCTGGTCGCCTGGCCCCGGCGGCTGGCCGAACTGGGAGTTGCCGACGTCAGTGAGCGCCGCGTGCGCCTGCTGCGCCGGCTCGCCGAAACCTGGGACGCCCACCCGCCGAAGGGCGTGCTGGTGGCGGCGGGCTCGACCGGCACGGCGCCGGCGACCCGCGACCTGCTGATCGCCATCGCCAAGGCGCCGCAGGGCTGCGTGGTCCTGCCGGGGCTCGACCTCGATCTCGCCGACAAGGCCTGGGCCAAGGTGGACGTGCAGCACCCGCAAGGGGCGCTGAAGCGGCTGCTTGACCGCGCGGGCGTGGCCAAGGGCGACGTCGACGTCTGGCCGGCCTCGATGAGGGCCGAGGCCGCGGGGCGCTGGCGTCGGCGGATCATCAATGAGGCGCTGCGCCCGGCCGAGGAGACCGCCGACTGGCTGCAGGTCATCAAGGCCCTGCGCGCGGAGGGCGACGCGGAGGTCGATCCCATCGCCGAGGGGCTGAAGGGGCTGTCGCTGATCAGTGCGCGTTCGGAAGAGGAGGCCGCTACCGCCGCGGCGCTGCTGCTGCGCGAAGCCCTGGAGATCCCCGAGCGGACGGCGGCGCTGGTGACCCCGGACCAGGCCCTGGCGCGCCGGGTCGCGGCCAAGCTGGCCCGCTGGGGGGTGATCCCGGACTCGTCGGCCGGCGAGAGCCTGGCGGGGTGCGCCTGCGGGGCGCTGGCCGGGCTGCTGGCGCGCGCGGCGGGCGATCCGCTGGACCCGGTGATCCTGCTCGGTCTCGCGAAGCATCCCCATGTCCGCAGCAGCGCCGCGAGCCTGGAGGCTTTGGATGCGGGCCTGCGCGGCGCCCGGCCGGCGAGTTGGACCGCGCTGCGGGCCCGGGCTCCCGGGGCGCTGCCGCTGGTCGCCCGCCTGCAAGCTGTGATCGAGGCTCTGCCGCAACAGGCCGGCGCTCCGTCCGAGGCGGCGCGGAGCCTCGCCCAGGCCATGGAGGCCCTGGCGGCCGACGACGACGGCCACCTGGGCGACCTGTGGAGCGGCCCCGGCGGCGAGGCCATGAGCCGGCTGCTGGCGGGGCTGATCGGCGCAGGCGCTGACCTGCCGTCCGCGACGCCCCGCGAATTCGCCGACCTGCTGGACCGCTTGATGGAGGGCGAGACGATCCGGTCGGGTGGCGCCACCCATCCGCGGCTGCGCATCCTAGGCGCCATCGAGGCCCGGCTGGTGCGGGCAGACCGGCTGGTGGTGGCCGGCCTGGAGGAAGGTGTGTGGCCCCGCGGCGCACCGCTGGACCCCTTCCTGTCGCGGCCCATGCGCGAGCGGCTGGGCCTGCCCTCGCCGGAGCGCCGCGTTGGCCTCGCCGCCCACGACTTCGCCCAGGCCGCCTGCGCCCCGGAAGTGATCCTGCTGCACACCGAGCGCCGCGAGGGGGCGCCGTCGATCAAGTCGCGCTGGCTGTGGCGCCTGGAGACCCTGGCGCGGGGGGCCAAGCTGTCCATTCCCGACCGGCCGCAGGTGCTGGACTGGGCGGCGCGGCTGGATGATCCCGGCCCCGCAGCGCCGGCCAAGCGCCCGGCGCCGGTTCCGCCCGTGGCCGACCGGCCCCGCAGGATGGCGGTGACCCGGGTGGAGACCCTGACCCGGGACCCCTACGCCGTCTGGGCCCGCGACATCCTGCGGCTCTATCCCCTGCGCCGGCCCGACGAGATCGCCGATGCGCGGGTGCGGGGGACCGCCATCCACACGGCCTTCGAGCGGTTCGTGCGCGCCCATCCGGTGGAGGTGCCGGAAGACTCGCCGCAGATCTTCGCGGACCTCTATCTGGCCGCCCTGGTGGAAGAGGGCATGGCGCCGGAGGCCCTGGCGCGGGAGGCGGCGCTCGCCCGGGAGACCGCGGCCTGGGTCACCGCCCTGGAGCTGGAGCGCCGGGCCGACGGGCGGACCCTGCACGTGGAGCTTGAGGGCAGCCTCACCTTGGCCACCCCGGGCGGGCCGTTCACGGTGACCGCCAAGGCCGACCGCATCGAGGCGACCCCCGACGGCTTCGGCCACATCCTCGACTACAAGACCGGCAAGGCGCCTTCCAAGAAGGAGGTGGCCACCGGATTCTCGCCGCAGCTCACCCTGACGGCGGCGATCCTGCAGGGGGGCGGGTTCGAGACCCTGGGACCGCTGGCGCCCGGCGACCTGACCTATCTGCAGATCACCGGCCGCAAGCCCGCCGGCAAGGTGGAGACCCGCGCCGCCGCCGGCGACGAGAGCGCCGAGGCGGCCGCCCTGGCGCTGGCGGGCCTGGCCAAGCTGGTCGCCCGCTACGACGACCCGGCCCAGCCCTACCGGTCGCGCACGGCGCCGCAGTTCGTCAAGGCGCGGATCAGCGACTATGACCACCTGGCCCGCGTGTTCGAGTGGTCAACCAGTGGCGAGGATGGCGAGGAATGAGCGACCTCGTCCTCGAAACCGCCGCCATCGTCGATCCGCAGCGCATCGCCGCCGACCCGACGCTGTCAGCCTTCGTCAGCGCCAACGCCGGCTCCGGCAAGACCAAGACCCTGATCGACCGGGTGGCTCGCCTGCTGCTGGCCGGGGCGCGGCCGGAGACCATCCTGTGCGTCACCTACACCAAGGCCGCCGCCGCCGAGATGCAACGGCGGCTGTTCGACCTGCTGGGCGGGTGGTCAGTGCTGGACGACGCCGCCCTGACCGGCAAGCTCACCGACCTGCAGGGCGATCGGGCGGCGCGCTACGACGACGCCGCCCTCTCCCAGGCCCGCGCCCTGTTCGCCCGCGCGCTGGAGACGCCCGGCGGCCTGAAGATCCAGACCATCCACGCCTTTTGCGAGAAACTCCTGCGGCGGTTCCCGCTGGAGGCGGCGGTGTCGCCGGGCTTCAAGGTGATGGAGGACGTGGCCACCGCCGCCGTGGCGGCGTCGGCCAAGCGGATGGTGGCCCGGCTGGCCATGGCCGGCGACGGGCCGGTGGCGGAGGCCTACGCGCGGTTCTCCGTGGCGCTGGATTTCCAGGCCTTCCAGTCGATGTTCGCCGACTTCGAGGCCCGCCGCGGCGCCCTGGCCGCCTTCCTGGCCCGGGAGGGCGGATTCGAGGGCGCCGTGGCCTGGGTGTGGCGGGCCTGCGACGTGCCCCGCAGCTCCGAGCCCGAAGCACTGGCGGCGGAGGCCATGGGCCGGCTTGATCGGGAGCTGTGGCGCGAGGCTGGCCAGGTGCTTGGCCTGGGCGGCGCCACCGACCAGCGCTGCGGCCGCGACATGGCCGCCGTGGCCGCCGATCCCGACGCTGACTTCGCCCGCGCCCTGGCGGTGATGTTCAACCAGGATGGCGAGGGCGAGGGGGCCAAGTGGGTGGGCAAGACCAGCGGCCTGAAGGCCCGCGAGGACCTGCGCGTGCGGCTGCTGTCGGAGCAGGCCCGACTGGACCAGGAACGCCAGCGGGTGCGCGCCGCCCAGGTGGCCTGGGACACGGTCTATGCGCTCACCCTGGCGCACGCCTACCTCACGGCCTACCGCATCGAGAAGCAGGCCGCCGGCGCGCTGGACTTCGCCGACCTGATCGAGAAGACCCGCGCCCTCCTGGACAGCCGGCCGGCGGCGGCCTGGGTGCTCTACAAGCTCGACGGCGGCATCGACCACATCCTGGTGGACGAGGCGCAGGACACCGCCCCCGACCAGTGGGAGATCGTCGGCGCGCTTACCGGCGAATTCTTCGCCGGCGACGGCGTCCCGTCGCAGCGCCGGCTGGAGCGCAACCTGTTCGTGGTCGGCGACGAGAAGCAGTCGATCTATTCCTTCCAGGGCGCCCAGCCCGAACAGCTGCTCGAGCAATTCGCTATCCACCACGGCCGCGCCACCGCGGCGGGTTTCGATTTCCGGCGGGTGGAGCTGCTGGAGTCCTGGCGCTCGGTCCCGGAGGTGCTCAACTTCGTCGACGCCACCTTCGCGCCAGCCGAACTGACGGCGGCGATCCAGGCCCAGGCTGGCGCGGCGGCGATGCGCCACAAGGCCACCCGCCTGACCGACGCCGGCTGCGTCGACGTCTGGCCGCTGGAGGAAGAGACCAAGGGCGAGGAGCGGGCGGCCTGGGACACGCCGCTGGACGAAGAGCCGGAGCACAGCGCCAACCGCCGGCTGGCGCGCAAGATCGCCTGCGAGATCAAGGCGCTGATCGCCCGGGGCGACGCGGTCTACGACAAGGAAACCCGCGCCTGGCGCGCCGCCCACGCCGGGGACGTGTTGATCCTCGTCCGGCGGCGCAAGGCCCTGTTCGAGGAGCTGTTGCGCGCGCTCAAGCAGGAGGGCATCCCGGTCGCGGGCGCGGACCGGCTGGCGCTTTCCGAGCACATCATCTTCGACGACCTGCTGGGCCTGGCCCGCTTTGTCCAGGCGCCCACCGACGAGCTGACCCTGGCGGCCCTACTGCGCAGCCCGTTCTGCGACGTGAGCGACGACAGCCTCTACGACCTGGCCCACAGCCGCGGGAAAGAGGCCCTGTGGACGCGGCTGCAGCGCCGCGCCGGCGAGCGGCCGGAGTGGGGCCAGGCGCTGACCTTCCTGCAGGCCGCCCAGGCGGCGACGACCCGGCGGCCCTTTGAGTTCTACAGCGACCTGCTGGGGTATGGCGACGCCGAGGGCCGCTCCATGCGCGCACGGCTGTTGCGCCGGCTGGGCGCGGAGGCGCAGGACGCGCTGGATGAGTACCTGGCCCAGGTGCTGGCCGCAGAGGCCCGCGGCGTCCACGACCTGGAACGGCTGGCCGCAGACTTCGCCGGCCTCGACATCGTCGTGAAGCGCGAGATGGACGGCGCGCAGCACCAGGTCCGGGTGATGACCGCCCACGGCGCCAAGGGCCTGGAGGCGCCGATCGTCTTCCTGCCCGAGACCACACTCTCGCGCACGGCCCGGGGATCGCCGCTGATGCAGACCGAGAAGGGTGGCTTCCTCTGGTGTTCCTCCAAGGACCGGGACTGCGAGGCCTCAGCCGCCGCCCGCGAGCGCCGCACCCAGCGTGAGGAGGCCGAAACCTTCCGCCTTTTCTACGTCGCCCTGACCCGGGCGAGAGACCGGCTCGTGCTGTGCGGGAGGCTCCCGGTCAAAACAAAGCTGGAAAGCATCAAGGGCTGGTGGGGTGCCCTGTCAGCCGCTCTGGACCACGCCGACATCGCCCCGCACATCCGCCACGTGACCTGCGGCGACATGCCGATCAAGCGGTATGGGGCCGACCCGAAGACCCTGCCCGTGACGGCCCGGCCGACCGCCGTGGCCGACGCCCTGCCGGCCTGGACGCAGCGTGCGCCCACCGCCGAGGCCTTCGCCCGATACGCCTCCCCGTCGGATCTGGGCGAGGCGGTCAGGAGCCAGGCGCCCTCGCCGCTGGCCGAGGTCGGCGGACTGGGCCGCTTCCGGCGGGGCGACCTGATCCACCGGCTGCTGCAGATCCTGCCGGACCTGGAGCCCGACACCCGGGCGGGGGGCGCCCGCGCCCTGCTGGCCCGCGAACGCGACCTGAGCGAGGCCCAGCGCACCGAGATGGCCACGGCCGCGCTGTCGGTCCTGCACGATCCGCGCTTCGCCGAGGTGTTCGGGCCAGGCAGCCGCGCCGAGGTGGCCATCGCCGGCTCCGCCGCGGCGCTTCCCGCCGGCCTGAAGATCTCCGGGCGGATCGACCGGCTGGTGGTGCTGCCCGACCGGGTGCTGGTGGCCGACTTCAAGACCAACCGGCCCTCCCCGGCCAGCATCGAGGACGCCGATCCGGCCTACCTTCGGCAGATGGCGGTCTATGCCGCGGTGCTGGGCGAGGTGTTCCCCGACCGCCGCGTGGAGGCGGCCTTGGTCTGGACCGACGGCCCCAAGCTGATGCCGATCCCAGAAAACCTCGTGGCGCAAACCCTTGCCGAGCTTCGCCGCAGCAGTTGATACCAGGGCAGGCCCCGCCTACATCGGCGGATCGAACCCGCGTCGGGTCCGTTACAGCACCCGTCGCAAGAGGAGTTTTCATGAGCACCGTGAAGGTCACCGACGAATCCTTCGAGAAGGACGTCCTGCAGGCCAAAGGCCCCGTCCTGGTCGATTTCTGGGCCGAGTGGTGCGGCCCCTGCAAGCAGATCGCGCCGGCGCTGGAGCAGATCTCCGAGGAGCTCGGGGCCAATGTCACCGTGGCCAAGCTCAACATCGAGGAAAGCCCGACCACCCCCTCACGCTACGGCGTGCGCGGCATCCCCACCATGATGCTGTTCAAGGACGGCCAGATGGCCTCCATGAAGGTGGGCGCCATGCCCAAGCAGAAAATCCTCGACTGGCTCTCGGAAGCCGGCGTCTCGGCCTAGCGTCCGGCTCTCAGCCCGGCCAGGTCTCGCGGCTCATGGCCAGGACCTCGCCGGCGAAGTGGAGGCCGCCGCAGATCAGGATGTGCGGCGCCGGACCATCGGCGACTAGCGCCTGGCGCACGCCGTCTTCCACATCGGCGACGATCCTGGCGGTCAGCCCGGCCAGGCGTGCAGCGTCGGCCAGCTCAGCCGGATCGGCGGCGTTGTGCGAGTCGAAGGTGGTGGTGAGCACCCTGGGGTGCATCTCGGCGAAGGGTCGGAAGAAGCCCAAGGCGTCCTTGCGGGCGAACATGGCGGTGATCAGCACCAGGGGGCGACCGTCGCGGTCCACCAAGCGCGAGGCGGCTTCCGCCAGCGCCCGGCCGGCGTGCGGGTTATGGCCGCCGTCGAGCCACAGGTCCGAGCCTCGCGCCTTGGCCAGCGCCGCCAGCGGACCCGCGCGCAGGCGCTGGAACCGGGCGGGCCAGACGGTGGACGACACGCCCGCGCCCAGCACGTCATCGGTCAGCCCGTGGTCGAGGGTGAGCGCCGCGGCCACGGCCAGCCCGGCATTGGCGAACTGGTAGCCGCCGAACAGGCTGGGGGGCGCCAGGTCCAGCAGCCGGTCGGGCATCTGCACCATCAGCCGGCCACGCTCCTCCCAGGCGTCGAAGTCCCGGCCCATCAGCAGCATCGGGGCGAAGCGGTCGTCGGCCTCGCGTTCGATGACCTCCAGGGCCTCGTCCTGCTGGCGGGCCACCACCACGGGCCGGGCGTGCTTGACGATCCCGGCCTTCTCCCAGGCGATCTTGGAGAGCTGCGAGCCCAGCATCTCCAGGTGGTCGTAGTCCACGGGGGTGATCACGCTGACCGCCGGCGCGTCGAAGATGTTGGTGGCGTCGAACCGGCCGCCCAGGCCCACCTCGACGATGCACAGGTCCGCGGGCGTATCGGCGAAGGCCTGCAGCGCCAGCACCGTGGTGATCTCGAAGAAACTGATTGGCGCGCCGTCATTGACCGCCTCAAGCTTGTCGGTGAGTTCATTCAGGCGATCGTCGGAGATCAGCTCTCCGGCCACCCGGATGCGTTCGGCGAAGCGCACCAGGTGGGGCGAGGTCAGGGCGTGGACCTTCAGCCCTTGCGCCTCGGCGATGGCCCGCAGGTAGGCGACGGTGGAGCCCTTGCCGTTGGTGCCGGCCACATGGATCACCGGCGGCAGCCGTCGCTCGGGATGGCCCAGCGCCGCCAGCAGGCGCTCGACGCGGCCGGTGGTCAGGTCGATCAGGCTGGGGTGGTTGGCGCGCAGGCGCTGGATCACCGCGTCGGAGGCGCGGATCGGGTCGTGCCCGTGATCCTGGGTCAGTTCAGGCGGCGGAGGAAAGGCGTTCACGCCCCATCATAAGCGTCTTGAGGATGGAGCCCAGCACCTGTGGCAGGTCGGCGCGCTGGACGACCTTGTCGACCATGCCGCGCTCCACCAGGAACTCCGACTTCTGGAAGCCCGGCGGCAGGGTCTCGCGGATGGTCTGCTCGATCACCCGGCGGCCGGAGAAGCCGATGGTGGCGTTGGGCTCGGCCAGGTGGACGTCGCCCAGCATGGCGTAGGAGGCCATCACCCCGCCGGTGGTGGGGTCGGTAAGCACCACGATATAGGGCAGGCCCGCTGCCTTCACCTCGTTTAGCGCCAGCGTCGTGCGAGCCATCTGCATCAGAGAGAGCGTGCCCTCCTGCATCCGCGCACCACCCGAGGCGGTGAAGATCACGAACGGAACTTCCCGCTTCACGGCTTCCTGCGCGGCCTTGATGAAGGCCTCGCCGGCGGCCATGCCCAGCGAGCCGCCCAGGAAGGCGAAGTCCTGCACCACCATCATCACCGGCGCGCCCTGGATCAGGCCGTAGCCGATGGCCATGGCGTCATGCTCGCCGCTGGCCTTGCGGGCCGCCTTGAGCTGTTCGCTGTAGGGCCGGTCGCCGGAGAACCTCAGCGGGTCCTCGGTGACCACCGGCGAGCTGATCCTCTCGAACTTGCCGTCGTCGAAGGTGAAGCGCAGGCGGGCCGCCGCCCCGATACGCATGTGGCTGCCCGACGGGGTCACCCACAGGGCGGCTTCCAGGTCGGGGCGGTAGATCATCTCCCCGGTGTCGGGGCATTTGACCCAGAGGTTTTCCGGGGTCTCGCGCTTGGCGAAGGCGTTGCGCACGCCGGGCGCGATGCGCGAGAGCCAGCCCAAACGGGGCGCGGGACGGCCGGGTTTGTCGTTTCGCTGTTCAGCCATCGCCATGGTTCTAAACCGTCAGACCCGTGCGCGCGAAGCGTACAGCCTTAGCCAAGGATTCTACTTTGGAAAGAACGGCGGCGGTCACGTCTTCGTTCATCTCCACCGCTTTCGCCACTTCATCCACAAGCGCGGAGCCGACCACCACGGCGTCGGCCACCTGGGCTATCGCGGCGGCCCTTTCCGGAGTCTTGATCCCGAAGCCCACCGCCACCGGCAGGCCCGAGGCGGCGCGCACCCGCGCCACGGCCGGGGCGACCATGGCGGCGTCGGCTTCCTTGACTCCGGTGACGCCAGCCACCGACACATAGTAGACGAAGCCTGACGTCCGCCGGACCACGGTCTTCAAGCGGTGGTCGTCCGTGGTGGGGGTGGCCAGGCGGATCAGCGAGAGCTCGGCGGCGTCCAGGGCGTCGGCCAAAGGGCCGGCCTCCTCCGGCGGGATATCCACGACGATCAGGCCGTCCACCCCAGCCTCGGCGGCGTCGCGGGCGAAGGCCTTGTACCCCCAGCCGATCAGCGGGTTGGCGTAGCCCATCAGGATCACCGGAGTGGTCTGGTCCTGCTCACGGAAGGCGCGGACCAGGGCCAGCACGCCGGTCAGGGTCATGCCCTTGGCCAGCGCCCGCTGGGCGGCGCGCTGGATCGGCGGGCCCTCGGCCACGGGGTCGGAGAACGGGAACCCAACCTCGATCAGGTCGGCGCCTGCGGCGGGCAGGCCCTTGAGGATCGCCAGAGCGGTGGCCGCATCGGGATCGCCGGCCATCACATAGGGGACGAAGGCCGCGCGGCCCTCGCGCTTCAGCTCGGCGAATCGGTCGTCGATGCGGGCCTTGCTCAAGCCTCGCGCCCCAGGGCGGTGGCCACAGTGGCGACATCCTTGTCGCCCCGGCCGGAGAGATTCAGCACCACGATGGCGTCCTTGCCCAGGTCCGCGGCGATCTCCGGCAGGCGGGCGATGGCGTGGGCGGTCTCAAGCGCCGGGATGATCCCCTCGAGTTCGGCGCAGAGCTGGAAGGCGGCCAGGGCCTCATCGTCGGTGGCGGTGAGGTAGGTGGCGCGGCCCACGTCGTGCAGCCAGGAGTGCTCGGGCCCGATGCCGGGATAGTCGAGGCCGGCCGAGATCGAGTGCGCCTCCATGATTTGTCCTGCTGCGTCCTGGAGCAGGTAGGTCTTGTTGCCGTGCAGGACACCCGGGCGCCCGCCGTTGATGGCCGCGGCGTGGCGCTCGGTGCCCATGCCGTCGCCCGCCGCCTCGACGCCGATGAGCCGGACGGTCTCGTCGCCCAGGAACGGGTGGAACAGGCCGATGGCGTTTGAGCCGCCGCCAACGCAGGCCACCACGGCGTCGGGCAGGCGGCCTTCCATCTCCAGAATCTGCTGGCGGGTCTCCAGGCCGATCACCGCCTGGAAGTCGCGGACCATCGCCGGGTATGGGTGCGGGCCGGCGGCCGAGCCAATCAGGTAGTAGGTGTCCTCCACATTGGTCACCCAGTCCCGCATCGCCTCGTTCATGGCGTCCTTCAGGGTCGAGGCGCCGGAGGTGACGGGCCTGACCTCCGCGCCCAGCAGGTTCATGCGGAAGACGTTGGGCTTCTGCCGCTCCACATCGACCGCGCCCATGTAGACGATGCAGGGCAGGCCGAAGCGGGCGCAGACCGTGGCCGTGGCCACGCCGTGCTGGCCCGCGCCGGTCTCGGCGATGATGCGGGTCTTGCCCATGCGCATGGCCAGCAGGATCTGGCCCATGCAGTTGTTGATCTTGTGCGCGCCGGTGTGGTTCAGCTCCTCGCGCTTGAAATAGATCTTCGCGCCACCGTAGCGCGCGGTGAGCCGCTCGGCGAAATAGAGCGGCGACGGCCGGCCCACATAATTCTTGAGGAAGGCCCCAAGCTCGGCCTGGAACCCCGCGTCCGCCTTGGCCGCGCGGTAGGCGGCGTCCAGTTCATGGACAAGCGGCATCAGGGTCTCGGGGACATAGCGACCGCCATAGTCGCCGAAGCGCCCGTCGGCGTCGGGATAGGCGGTGTAGTCGTTGGGAAGCGACGGCGCGTTCAAAACCGGACTCTCAGGCGCGACGGACAGCGTCGAGGAACGCCGTGATCAAGGCGGGGTCCTTTAAGCCCGGACCGCGCTCCACGCCAGAGGAAACGTCCACCAAGGGCGCGCCGGACTGGCTGAGCGCCTCCCCGACATTCCACGGGTCGAGACCGCCGGCCAGGAACCAGGGACGCTGGAACCGACGGCCCGCCAGCAGCGTCCAGTTGAAGCTGTGGCCCGACCCGCCGGGCAGGGCGGCGTCCTTGGGCGGCTTGCCCTCGAACATCAGGTGCTCGACGACGGTTTCGTAGGCGGTGGCCTTGGCGATGTCGTGGGCGTCGGCCACCGGCAGGGCCTTGATCACCCCGACGCCCGCCCGCCGCGCGATCTCCCGGGCCCGGGCCGGCGTCTCCTTGCCGTGGAGCTGGATGAGGTCGGGGGCCAGCACCGCAGCGATCCGGTCCACCTCCGCGTCGTCCGGATCGACGGTCACGGCCACCACCTTGGCCCGGCCACGCGCGGGCTGGGCCAGCCGGGCGGCCGCATCAAGGCCGAGGTTGCGAGGGCTCGCGGCGAAGAACATGAACCCCAGCCAGCCGGCGCCGCCGTCCAGCGCCGCGCGCACGGCGGCCTCCGTCGACACTCCGCAGATTTTGACGCGCATCTTCATGAGGCCGGATTAGGGGCGTCCGGCGGGTCACCGCAAGGCGCATGATGTTGCGGTGGACGCCGGCGAGCAGCGGGGCCACTGGGCGCTTAGTCGCCCTTGGTCATGACGATGGTGCCTTCCAGCATCAGCAGGCGCTTGACTGGGGGCGGCAGGGCGGCGTCGAAGCTGTCGAGGATGGCGATCGCCCAGGCCGGCAGCTCAAGCGGAGTCTGGATGCCTATGGCCAGCCGCAGCTGTACCGAGGCCACGTCGCGGTAGAGCTCGTCGTGGTCGTTGTGCGGCACGATGCGCACCCGGCTGAAGCCCAGGCTCTCGGCGGCGTGCTCGATGTGCTCGCGGGAGAACAGCCACTTGTCGTCCAGGTCGGCGAAGCCAGGACGGGTCGGGTCCGGCATGGTCCTGGCGGCGATGTCGGCCACCATGCCCTTCAGGGCGCGCTCCACGGCCGGATGCAGCCGGTCGTTGCGCAACACGGCCTCGGCGAGAATCCGCTCATAGGCCAGCCGGATCAGCCCATAGCCCTGGAACGGCTCCATGAAGATGGCGTGGCCGCCGGGCTTCAGCGCCCGCGCCGCGGCCCGGATGCCCTGATTGGGCAACACCAAGTGGTGCAGGATCGAGGAGCCGGTGACCAGGTCGAACTGGCCGGGCCGCACATGGTCACCCATGGCGTCCATCACCACGCAGAGCACCCGGTCCGACAGACCCTCGCTGAGCGCATAGTCGGCGAGGATGGCCAGCAACTCGCCGGACAGGTCGGTGGCCACCTGGCGGGCGCCGGGCGCCAGGGTGAACCAGGGGACGATGGAGTTGACCCCGGAGCCGGAGCCCAGGTCGAGGATCAGCGGGGCCGCGGCCACCTGGATGCCGGTCTTCGCCAGGGCCTGCTCGAACAGCCCCTGGAAGTGAGCCGCCGCGGAATAGCGTGCGTGATAGTCGCCGGCGTTGACCTTGAACTGGTCGGAGATGCGCGCCTGGCTGCGGTCGCGGGCGATGGACCAGACCGCGCCGCTTTCGCCCTTCGCAGCGCGCAACGGGGCTAGCTCGGAGGCGAACAGGCGCGTCGCCCATTCTGGGGGCGCCAGCCCCCGGGTTTTCAAGACCTGGGAAATGGTCACGCCCCCGACCGGGGCGCCTGGGCCTTCAGGAGGTCGCGGATTTCCATCAGCAACGCCTCCTGCGGGGCGGGCGCCGGTTGCTGCGAGGGGCCGCGTTCGGCGTCGCGGCGGCGGATCACATTGATCATCTTGACCAGCAGGAACACCGCCCAGGCGACGATCACGAACTTGATGCCGGCGTTGACCAGGGCGCCGTACTGCACGGCAACCAGCTCATTGGCTTTGGTGGCCGGATCGTCCGCCTTCAGCACCCAGGCCAAGTGCGAGAAGTCGATGCCGGAAAGCAGCAGGCCGATCGGCGGCATGACCACCTGATCGACCAGGATCTTGACGATGTCGTTGAACGCCGCGCCGATGATCACGCCCACGGCCAGGTCGATAACATTGCCGCGGGCGATGAATTCGCGAAATTCGCCGATGATGCTCACCGCGGCGTGGCCTGCGGTCTATTCGTCGTCGGCGTTGAGCCGCTCGCGCAGCTCCTTGCCGCTCTTGAAGAACGGCACATGCTTGGCGCGCACATCGACGGGCTCGCCAGTGCGCGGGTTGCGACCGGCGCGGGCGTCGCGGGAACGCACCGACAGGGCGCCGAAGCCGCGCAGCTCCACCCGGCCGCCGTCCTCCAGCGCCTGGATCATGCGTTCCAGCACCACACCGACCACGCGTTCGATGTCGCGCTGGGTCAGGTGCGGGTTTTCTTCGGCGAGTTGGGCGATCAGTTCAGACTTGATCATGCGGGCCTTCGAGCACTGGCGGGCGGCGCGACCATGTGCGAGTCCGCCTTTACATTCAAGGGGTAGTAGAGGCGAGCGGGCCGTCACGGTCAAGGTTGCGCGCCGATTGAGCACGACAACCTGGACTTGAACAGAACAAAGGCCTCGCCCGGCGGACCGGACGAGGCCTTGGTCTCTTGCAACTGGAGCCGCGCCGCGGGCGCGGGCGCCGGTCGCTACTCCTTCTGAGCCTTCTCGCGCAGAGCCGCGCCCAGGATGTCGCCCAGGGAGGCGCCCGAGTCCGAGGAACCGAACTTCTCGATGGCGGCCTTTTCCTCGACCATCTCCAGGGCCTTGATCGACAGGGAGACGCGGCGCGCCGCCTTGTCGATGGTGGCCACCTGGGCGTCGACGCGGTCGCCAACGGCGAAGCGTTCCGGCCGCTGGTCGGCGCGGTCGCGGCTGAGATCGGACTTGCGGATGAAGGCCGTCATGGGCGCCTCGTCCTCGCCGAACTTCACCTCGATGCCGCCGGTGGTGACCTCGGTGACGGTGACCGTCACGGTCTGGCCCTTGCGGAAGGTGTCGCCCTGCATCGGGTCGCCGGCCAGCTGCTTGATGCCCAGCGAGATGCGCTCCTTCTCGATGTCGACGTCGAGCACGCGAGCCTTCACCATATCGCCCTTGTTGTACTTGGCGATGGCTTCCTCTCCGGGGGCGGCCCAATCGAGATCGGAGAGGTGGACCATACCGTCGATCTCGTTCTCGAGACCGATGAACAGGCCGAACTCGGTGGCGTTCTTGACTTCGCCCTCGACGGTGGAGCCCACCGGGTGCGCGGCCACGAAGGCGTCCCACGGGTTCGCCATGGCCTGCTTGAGGCCCAGCGACACGCGACGCTTGGAGCTGTCGACATCGAGAACGATGACGTCCACTTCCTGCGAGGTGGAGACGATCTTGCCGGGGTGGACGTTCTTCTTGGTCCAGCTCATTTCGGAGACGTGGACCAGGCCTTCGATGCCCGGCTCGAGTTCGACGAACGCACCATATTCGGTGATGTTGGTAACGCGGCCGGTGAAGTTGCCCTCGATCGGGTATTTCGCCACGGCGCCGGCCCACGGATCGCTCTCGAGCTGCTTCATGCCCAGACTGATGCGCTGGGTATCGGGATTGATGCGGACGATCTGCACCTTGACCGTGTCACCGATATTGATGACCTCGGAGGGATGGCCGACGCGCTTGTAGCTGATGTCGGTGACATGCAGCAGGCCGTCGATCCCGCCCAGGTCGACGAACGCGCCGTAATCGGTGATGTTCTTGACCACGCCTTCGATGATCTGATTCTCTTCGAGGCTGAGGATCAGGCCCGAACGCTGCTCGGCGCGGGTTTCCTCGAGAATCGCGCGGCGCGACACGACGAT
>NZ_JBKJTG010000105.1:0-20565 GCF_046590535.1 Phenylobacterium sp.
AACGCCGTGCGGATCATGAAGGAGACCGGGGCCTCGGCCGTGAAGGTCGAGAGCGGCTCGGCGGTCGTCGACACCATCGACTACCTCGTCAAGCGCGGCATCCCGGTCATGGGCCATGTGGGCCTGCGCCCCCAGGCCGTGCTGGTGGACGGCGGGTTCAAGGCTAAGGGCCGGGCCGGCGAGGAACGCGCCCGCATCCTGGAGGAGGCCAAGGCCACGGCCGCAGCGGGCGCTTTCGCAGTTGTCGTGGAGGGCGTGGCCGAGGGGCTGGCCCGCGAGATCACCGAGACCATCCCCGTGCCCACCATCGGCATCGGCGCCTCGGCCGGCTGCGACGGCCAGATTCTGGTCACCGACGACATGTTGGGCCTGTTCGACTGGACGCCCAAGTTCGTGCGCCGCTACGCCGACCTGCGCGGCGAGATCTCCAAGGCCATCGCCGGCTATGCGGACGACGTGCGCCAGCGGCAGTTTCCGGGCCCGGCCGAGATCTATTTCGCCAAAGCCGGCTAGCCCGCAGCGACGTTGCGGGGCGGGGCGGGGCGCTATAGGTTCCCGGCCTCTGTTTGACCGCCCCTTCCTGACACCTCCCGGAGTCCCCGTTGGCCGATCTGTTTGAAGAGGTCGAGGAGCAGCTTCGCTCCGACCGCTACCGGACCCTTGCGCGCAAAGCCCTGCCGTGGGTGCTGGCCGTCCTCGCCGCCGCCCTGATCGCGGCGCTCGCCTATTGGGGCTGGGACAAGTACCGCCAGCAGACGGTGGACAAGGCGTCGGAGCAGTACGCCGCCGCCCTCGACGCCTTCAACAAGGGCGATGCGGCGCAGGCCAAGCAGCTCTGGGGCGAGGTCTCCAAGTCCTCCGCTAGGGGCTACAAGTCGCTGGCCCTGATGCAGCTGGGCGGCCTGCAGCTGACCGCCAACAAGCCCACCGAGGCCGTGACCCTGTTCGACCAAGCCGCCAAGGCTGCGCCAAATGCGGTGATGGGCGACGCTGCGCGCCTCAAATCCGCCTTCGCCATCCTCGACACCGCCCCCTACAAGGACGTGGAGGCACGGTTGACCCCCCTGATGGAAGACGGCCACCCCTATCGGGTCCAGGCCCGTGAGGCGCTGGCCTTCACCAAGATCATGGCTGGGAACACCGCAGGCGCCCGCGGCGACTTCGTGGTGATCTCAGGAACCCTGGACGCCCCCGAGGGCGCCCGCGCCCGCGCGAAGGCCGCCATCGACCTGATCGATTCTGGCTCGGCAAAAGCCGTGGCCGCCACCGTGCGGTCGGCCGCGACCCTGCCACCGCCGCTCATCGTGCAACCCGGCGCGACCATTCCGGGCCTTCCAGCCCCGCCCCAGCAAGAAGCCCCCGCATCTCAATGACGCCGAAGAGCCGCAACACCGTCCTGACCGTCTGCCTGATCGCCGCCCTTGGGGCGAGTGGCTGCGCGACCGTCAATCGCCTCAACCCGTTCAACCGCGCCGACGACGGGCCGCAGGAGACCGCGGGCGAGGGCACGCGCATCTCCATCGTGGCCGCCGACCAGGTGCTGGAGCCGGCCGAAGCGCTGAAGGGTGTGGACTTCGCCCTGCCGGCGCCCGCCGCGGTGGTCGACTGGCCGCTGCCCGGCGGGACGCCGGAACAGGCGATGGGCCATGTGGACGCCGCCCCGAACCTCGCTGTCGCCTGGAAGCGCGGCATCGGCGCGGGCTCCAAGGGCGGCCGGCACGTAACGGCTCCGCCGGTGGCTGCCGGCGGACGCATCTTCGTTATGGACGGCGAGGCCAACGTTTCGGCGCGCGACGCCCAGACCGGCGCCGAGGTCTGGCGCACCAACCTGAACCCTGGCGACAACCGGCGCGACCGCGAAGCTTTCGGCGGCGGCCTGGCCTATGCGGACGGCAAGCTCTACGCCGCGTCCGGCTACCGGCTAGTGGCTCAGCTGGACGCCGCAACGGGCGCACTGGGCTGGCGCACCCGTACGCCGGAGCCGATCCACGGCGCCCCTACGGTGGCCGGCGGCCGCGTGATGGCTATCGCGCTGGACAACACCTTGATGACCTTTGACGCCGCCACCGGAACTGCCGGCTGGACCTACCAGGCGCTGTCGGAGCCGGCCCGCATCCTGATGGCCTCGAGCCCGGCGGTGTCGGGCGACACGGTGATCGCGGCCTTCGGCTCAGGCGAGTTGGTGGCGCTGCGCACCACCAACGGCAACGATCTGTGGACCGAGGCCCTGTCGCGGGCCAGCCGCACCAGCGCGCTGTCCGAAATTCGCGATATCGCCGGCCGCCCGGTGATCTATCAGGGCGACGTCTTCGCGGTCAGCCACTCCGGGGTCTTCGCGGCCACCGACATGCGCACCGGTCAGGCCCGCTGGAGCCTGCCGGTGGTAGGCATCACCGCCCCCTGGCCCGCGGGCGACGTGGTCTATGTGGTCTCCAAGGGCGGGCAGGTGATCTGTGCGTCCCGCGAGAGCGGCCAGATCTACTGGATCCGCGACCTCAACGAGGGCGTCGCGGTGGACAGCAAGCGGCGCTTCTTCGGCCTGATGGGCGGCAACGCGACCCGCCCGGTCTGGTCGGGCCCGCTACTGGCCAACAACCGCCTGATCGCCGTGGGGTCCACCGGCGATCTTGTGGCCCTCAACGCCAAGACCGGCGCCATCGAGAAGCGGGTGAACCTCGGAGAGCCGGCGATGATCGCGCCGATCGCCGTGGGCGGCACGATCTATGTGGTCACTGACACCGCAAACCTGATCGCGCTTCGCTAGCCTGCTAGACTGACGCCATGACGCTAAAACTCGCGATCGTCGGGCGTCCCAATGTGGGCAAGTCCACGCTGTTCAACCGGCTGGCGGGCCGCAAGCTCGCCATCGTCGACGACCAGCCAGGCGTCACCCGTGACCGCCGCTTCGGCACGGGGCGGATCGGCGACATCGATCTGGAGTTGATCGACACCGCCGGCTTCGAGGACGTGACCGACGAGAGCCTCGAAGCGCGCATGCGCGTGCAGACCGAACTGGCCATCGACGAGGCCGACGTTTCCCTCTTTCTGGTGGACGCCCGCGAAGGCGTCACCCCGATGGACGAGGTGTTCGCCGAAATCCTGCGCAAACGCGGCAAGCCGGTGGTGCTGGCGGCCAACAAGGCGGAGGGCAAGGCGGCCGACGCGGGCGTCCTGGAGGCCTTTGGCTTGGGTCTGGGCGAGCCGATCCCGATCTCCGCCGAGCATGGCGAGGGGATGGCCGACCTCTATGCGGCGTTGTCGGCGATCGCCCCGGAGGCCAACTCCGCAGACGACGACCCGGGCGACCAGCATGTACGCATCGCTATCGTCGGGCGACCCAACGCCGGCAAGTCCACCCTGGTGAACCGGCTGATCGGCGAGGAACGGCTGCTCACCGGGCCCGAGGCGGGCATCACCCGAGACGCCATTCCCGTGGACTGGATCTGGGACGGCCGCGCCGTCCGCCTGGTCGACACCGCGGGATTAAGACGCAAGGCCAAGATCCAGGAAAAGCTTGAGAAACTCTCCACCCACGACAGCATCCGGGCGATCACCTTCGCCGAGGTTGTGATCCTGGTGATGGACGCCACCCACCCCTTCGAGGTGCAGGACCTGCAGATCGCCGACCTGGTGGAGCGGGAGGGCCGTTGCCTGGTGTTCGTGCTGGCCAAGTGGGACTTGGTGGAGGACCCCCAGGCCAAGCTCGCCGAGTTCATCGAGGAGGCCCAGCGGCAGTTGCCGCAGGTCCGCGGTGCGCCGATCATCGCGCTCTCGGCAGAGACCGGTCGGGGCCTGGAGCGGCTGATGCCGGCGGTGTTCAAGACCCACGCCGACTGGTCAACCAAGGTGAAGACCCGCGACCTCAACGACTGGCTGGCCATGGCCATCGCCCGCCACCCGCCGCCGGCTGTCAGCGGCCGCCGGGTGAAGCCCAAATACATGGCCCAGACCAAGGCGCGGCCGCCGACCTTCGTGCTGTTCGCCAGCCGCGCCGACCAGCTGCCCGAGCAGTACCGTCGGTACCTGATCAACTCGATCCGCGAGAGCTTCGACCTGCCGGGTGTGCCGATCCGTGTGACCGTGAAGTCCAACAAGAACCCCTATGCCGATGGTGAGGAAAAGAGCGGCCCTACGCCGGGCAAGGCCGCGCCCTCCGGCAAGACCACCGGACTGGTGGCCAAGAAGCGCATCGCCGCGGCGGCCAAGGCCAAGAGCGGGGCCACCGGCAAGGCGCGGGGCTATAGCGCGTCCAAGCCCAAGACCGGCGCGCCCAAGGGCCGCGCCCAGAAGCTCGCCCGTCCAGGCGTCAAGCCGAAGCGAGCGTCCCGGCCGTCGCCCACTCGGAAAACACGACGTTAGCCATTGGCAGGCCCAGGTCCGCCTGCGCCAGATCGACGATCAGCGGCCCGATCTCTGCGGGGTCGGGCAGGGTGGTGGGATCCTCTCCGGGGATGGCCTCGGCGCGCATCTTGGTGCGCATGATCCCCGGGTCCAGCAGCACCGCCCGTATGGGTGTCTGCTCCAGTTCGTCGGCCCAGGTGCGGACGATGTGCTCCATGCCGGCCTTGGACGCGCCGTAGGGGCCCCAGAAGGCCTTTGGCCGGGCCACGCGGCCTGAGGTCAGGAAAATGGCCCTGGCGGCGTCCGAGGCGCGAAGCAGCGGCTCCATGGCGCGGATCACACGGTAGGTGCCCGTCAGGTTGACGCTCAGCACCCGGTCCCAGGCCTTCGGATCGATGTGCGCCACGGGGGTCATCGGTCCCAGGGCCGCGGCGGCATGAACCAGGATGTCGAGGCGGCCGAAGCGCTCGTGCAGAGCCAGGCCCAGCTTGTCCAGGGCGTCGGGCTCGGTGATGTCCAGGGGCACAAGGGTGGCCGACGCGCCCGTTGCCGCGCGGATCTGGTCGTCCAGCGCCACCAGACCGCCCTGGGTGCGGGCCACGCAGACCACGTGCGCGCCGGCTTGCGCCAGGGCGAGCGCGCTGGCGCGGCCGATTCCGCGACTGGCGCCGGTGACGAGGGCGATGCGGTTGGAGAGGGGCAGGTCGGACATGGCCGATCTCTAGTGTGGCGATTCAGAAATTTGTCTAAGCCTGTGGCGAACTCTGCACGAATTTCTGGATCATCAGCCACACGAGCAAAGTGTATGATTTCTAGTGTGCTTCTTGGATCTGAAGTTCGAACGGAGCTCGATCCAGGCGTGGGACGAACTTCAGATCGAGCACACTAGCGAACCTCGCCCTCCGTGTCAGTCCGGTTTGCGTAGGCCTGGGCGATCACCGCGCAGGCCATCAACTGGATCTGGTGGAACACCATCAGCGGTAGCAGCGCCAGACCCGCCGCGCCGGCTGGGAACAGGACGGCGGCCATTGGCACGCCGCTGGCCAGAGACTTTTTCGAGCCGCAGAACACAATGGCGATCTCGTCGGCCTTTTCGAAGCCCAGGGTCCGGGCGGTCAGCCAGGTGGCGGTGAGCACCACGGCCAGCAGGACGCAGCACAGCGCCACCAGCCGGGCGATGTCGAAGGCCCCCAGCCGGCTCCACACGCCTTCGACCACCGCGCCGGAGAAGGCGGTGTAGACCACCAGCAGGATCGAGCCCCGGTCGAGCCAGGAGAGCGCCCGGGCGTTGGCGGCCACCCAGCCGCCGATCCAGCGCCGCAGAAACTGGCCGGCCAGGAACGGGACCAGAAGCTGCAAGACGATGGCCTGGATCGAGGCAACTGAGACCGCGCCCTGGGCGTGCAGGGTCAGGGCCACCAGAAGGGGCGTCAGCGCCACCCCAAGCAGGTTCGACGCCGAGGCGGCGGCGACGGCAGCGGCGACATTGCCCCGCGCGATGGCTGTGAAGCCGATGGACGACTGGATGGTGGAGGGCAGGCAGCCCAGGAAGACGATTCCGGCCGCCAGCGATGGCGGGGTGATCCAGGCGGGCAGGGCGGCCAAGCCGAGGGTCAGAACGGGAAACAGCAGAAACGTGGCCGCCAGCACCGTAAGATGCAGCCGCCAGTGGATCAGCCCGCGGATCACCGCTTCGCGCGGCAACCTCGCGCCGTGCAGGAAAAACACCAGGCCGATGCTTATCCGGGCTACCCATCCGAACACGTCCGCGGCCTGGCCTCGCGCCGGCAACAGGCTCGCCACGGCGACCATGGCGACGATCAGAACGAGATACCAGTCGACCTTCAGCCGGGCGAACAGTCCCCCGGACGTCGGTGGTCTCACGCGTCGACCAGGAACGAGAGCTGGCGGTCCGCTGCGTCGTTGCGGCCTTCGGCGATCTCACGGTCCAGGAGCCGCGTGGGATAGTCGCCGGTGAAATAGTGGTCGGTGAACTGGGGGTTGGCCGGATCGCGCGGCGCGGAATCCATCGCCCAGTAGAGTCCGTCGATCGACAGGTAGCCCATGGAGTCCACGTCAAGGATCTTGGCGATCTCCTCCACGGAGTGGTTGGCGGCCAGCAGCTTGGCGCGGTCGGGCATGTCGATCCCGTAGAAGTCCGGCCACATGATCGGCGGCGAGGCCGATCGCAGGTGAACCTCGGCGGCGCCGGCCTCGCGGACCATGCGCACCACGCGCACCGAGTTGGTGCCGCGCACGATGGAATCGTCGATCAGCATCACCCGCTTTCCGGCCAGCACGGAACGGTTCGGCGACAGCTTCATGCGTACGCCGGTCTCGCGCGCGCCCTGCGTGGGCTGAATGAATGTGCGGCCCACATAGTGGTTGCGGATGATGCCCATCTCGAAGGGCAGGCCGGCCTCCTGGGCAAACCCCAAGGCAGCGGGAACGCCGCTGTCAGGGACCGGCACCACCACGTCCACGTCGGGCAGGCTCTCCTGCGCCAGCCGCTGGCCCATCCGCTTGCGCACGTCATAGACGGAGCGGCCGTTCACCACGGAGTCCGGCCTGGCGAAATAGACGTACTCGAAGATGCACGGCCTCGCCCGGCTGGCCGGGAAGGGCTTCAGGCTCTGGACGCCATCGTGGTCGATGATGACCATTTCGCCGTGCTCGATATCGCGGACGAAGTGGGCGCCGATCATGTCCAGCGCGCAGGTCTCGGACGCCAGAACCGACTTGCCGTCCAGTTCTCCCAGCACCAGCGGCCGGATGCCCAGGGGGTCGCGCACCCCGATCAGCTTCTTGTTGGTCAGCGCCACCAGGGCGTAGCCGCCCTCGATGCGGGCCAAGGCGTCGATGAAGCGATCGACCATGCGGGCTTTCCGCGAGCGGGCCACTAGATGCAGGATCACCTCGGAGTCCGAGGTTGACTGGAAGATCGCCCCCTCGGCCACGAGCTGTTCGCGCAGCGTCAGAAAGTTGGTCAGGTTGCCGTTGTGGGCCAACGCCACGCCGCCGGTCTCCAGGTCCGCGAACATCGGCTGTACGTTGCGGATGAAGCTGCCGCCGGCGGTGGAGTAGCGGGTATGGCCGATGGCGTGCCCGCCGGGTAGCCGCTCGGTGAGGTCTGAGCCAGCGAAGGCGTCGCCCACGTAGCCCATGTGCCGCTCGGTGTGGAACCGCTGCCCGTCGAAGGAGGCGATGCCGCAGGCTTCCTGCCCGCGGTGCTGCAGGGCGTGCAGGCCCAGCGCCGTGACCGCCGCGGCAGCCTCGAAGTCATAGACCCCGAAAACCCCGCACTCCAGGCGCGGCGCGTCATCGTCCGGGTCTCGGTGCGGGGGGGACCATCGCGCGCGGGTCTGGCTCATCGGGATTTCTCCACCAGATCGTCTGCGTCACCGGCTTGCGGCGCGTCGTAGCGGTCTGTCGCGGTTCTGTCACCTGACCCGTCGCGAACGGCGCGGTCGAAGGCGGGTTTGAGGCGCTGGGCGATGTCGAGGCCTTGCGGGGTCAGCGTGGTCAGCAGCCGGCCCATGTTCTGCGCCAGCGGCCAGGTCATCGCCCCGGTGATCCAGCGGGGTTGCAGGTCTTTGGGCGTGGCGGCGTTGAACATCAGGTTGAGCGCGCCCAGCACCACCAGGCCGCGGGCCACGCCGAACGCCAGGCCCACCGAGCGGTCCAGGGCGCCCAGCACGTCGGTGCGCTGGATCTGCCGCGCAATCCCGGATCCCACCAAGCGCAGGAAAATGTAGGTGGCGCCGAACACCACCACCAGCGCCGCGGCGGTGCCCAGCCAGCCGGGCTGGATCAGATCGCGGGCTAGGGGCGCGGTGAACGGCAGGCCGAAGACTGCCAGGCCCGCGGCCACCACCAGGGCGACCATGGCGGCGATCTCGCGCACGGCGCCGCGAGCGAAGCCGACTGCGGCCGAGATCACCAGCAGCGCCAGGACGATGAAGTCGAACTGCGTCAAATCCCTAGTCCCATTCGCTGTCGCCGATCCGGCGGATGGCGTCGGCGAGCCGGCCGGCGCCGGTGACCTTCATGGCGATCGAGCTCTCCAGGTCCGCCGGACCCAGAGCGCGACGAAACCCCAGCTTGGCGGCTTCCTTGAGGCGGGACTCCATTCGGCTGACGGCGCGCACCTCGCCGGAGAGGCTGATCTCGCCGAACACCACGCAATCCTGCGGCAGGGCCTGGTCAAGGGCGGAGGAAGCCAGAGCCGCCGCTGCGGCCAGGTCCGCTGCCGGTTCGGAAATCCGCAGGCCGCCGGCCACGTTCAGATAGACGTCGCGGTCGCCCAGACTGAGGCCGCAGCGCGCCTCCAGCACCGCCAGCACCATGGCCAGGCGCCCGGTGTCCCAGCCGACCACCGCGCGCCGGGGCGTGCCATAGGCTGACGGCGCCACCAGGGCCTGGAACTCCACCAGTACCGGCCGCGAGCCCTCGATTCCGGCGAACACCGCGGCCCCCGCCGCCCGTTCGCCCGAGGTGTTGAGGAACAGAGCCGAAGGGTTCTTCACCTCCAGCAGGCCCAGGTCGCCCATCTCGAACACCCCGATCTCGTCGGTGGCGCCGAAGCGGTTCTTGGCGCCGCGCAGGATGCGGAAAGGATAGCCGCGCTCACCCTCGAACGCGAAGACCGCGTCGACCATGTGCTCGACCACGCGGGGACCGGCGATGGAGCCGTCCTTGGTGACGTGGCCCACCAGGACGATGGCGATGCCGCGTTTCTTGGCCAGGCGCACCAGTTCACCGGCGGCGGCCCGCACCTGAGTCACCGAGCCGGGGCCCGCCTCGTGGGCGTCGCTCCAGATAGTCTGAATGGAATCGATCACCACCAGGTCAAAATGCTCGCGTTTCAGGCCATCGACGATGTCGCGCAGCGCCGTTTCCGCGGCGAGCTTCACCGGCGCGTCGGCCAGGCCCATCCGCTGGGCCCGCGAGCGGATCTGCTCCACCGCCTCCTCGCCGGAGATGTAGGCGCAGGACGCGCCCCGTCGCGCGGCGCTGGCCACCACCTGCAGCAGCAGTGTGGACTTGCCCACGCCCGGGTCTCCGCCCAGCAGAATGGCCGAGCCTGGCACCACGCCGCCGCCACAGACCCGGTCGAACTCGTCGACGCCGGTGGCGATGCGCGGCGGGGCGGTGGTGGCATCTTCCAGACCCTCGAAGGCTAGGCCCCGGGCCTTGGAGGCGCGGCTGGGGGCCAGGGCGCCGGGCGGCCGGCTATGCAACTCCTCGACCAGGCTGTTCCACGCGCCGCACGCCGGACATTGCCCGGCCCACTTGGTCTGCACGGCCCCGCAGGACTGGCAGGCGTAGACGGCGCCGTCGCGGGCCATTGATGCTCCTGATTCGCGTCACGCCCAGTGTAGCCGACCGAGGTCACGCCCGTCTGTTCGGCGGCTTGCCGTGCCCAACGCTTCGGATAGGCTCGCGCCGGGCTGCGGGAGAGCGATGCATGAGTGTGGTGGAGCCGGGGTCGGCGGGCACGGGCCTGATCGGCAGGGTCATGCTGATCCTCTTCCGGCCGGGACAGGCGTGGCGCGCCATCGACGCTGAGCCCACCGGTGTGGCGGACCTCTACAGGAACTATGTGGCCCCGCTCGCGGCCATCCCGGCGGTTTGCAGCCTGCTCGGCGCCCTGGCGTTCGGCGGGCCGCGGGTGGCGGGCATCGGCATCCGGCAAGGGCCGCTGGCCAGCCTGGCCGGCGCGGCCACCAGCTATGTCCTGACCCTGATCGGGGTCTTCCTGCTGGCCCTGGTGATCGACGCCCTGGCGCCCAGCTTCGGGGGACAGCGAAACCGCGTCCAGGCGTTCAAGCTGGCGGCCTACTCCGGCGCAGGCCTGTGGGTGGCGGGGCTGTTCAAGCTCTACCCCGAGCTGGGCTGGCTGGCCGCCGTTCTGGGAGCGCTTTACAGCCTCTACCTGCTGTTTCTGGGCCTGCCGCGGCTGATGAAGACCGCCCAGGAGCGAGCCTTGCCCTACTTCGCCCTGCTGCTGGTGGCGGCGGTGATCCTGGCGATGATCGTCAGCGCGGCGACGTCGCGGGTCCGCGAGCTGGGTGGGCCGCTGTCCACCGCAATCCTGCAGGCCCCGGCCCGCGCCTAGGCCTCGCCCAGGTAGACCCGTTGCGCCCGCCGGCTGAGGCGTACCAGCACCTCGTGGGAGACCGTGGCCGCGGCTTTCGCCAGATCGTCCAGCAGGGCGTTGGCGCCGAGCAGCTCGACGGCGTCGCCTACGTGGGCGACCGCATCGTCCAGGTCGATGGCCAGCAGGTCCATGGTCACGACCACCAGGTCCCGGCGGCCGCCGGCGAACCAAGCATAGCCCCCGCCGCGCGCGGCGCGGATCACCCCGTCGGCGTAGCCCGCCGCGACGATCGCTACCCGCATGACCCGCTGCGCCGTGAACCCCACGCCATACCCGACCCGATCGCCGGCCGCCAGGAGGCGGATGTCCAGGATCGGCGCCGTCAGGGTCGCGACGGCTCTAAGGCGCGGGTCGGGCGTCTCCTGCGGCCCGCCGCCGTAGAGGGTGATACCGGGGCGGACCATGTCGAAACCGTACTCGGACCCAAGCACTACGCCCGCCGCGGCCGCCAGGCTGGCGCGGCTCCCGGGGAACAGGGCCCGGACCGCGCGAAAACGCTCAAGCTGGCCGGCGTTGCGGTCGTCCTCGGGTTCGGCGGCGGAACCCAGGTGGCTCATGACCAAGCCGATCTGCAGCCCGCCCAAGTCCGCAGCAAGGTCCCGGGCGTCTTGCGGCGTAACCCCCTGGCGGTTCATGCCGGTGTCGACCTGCAGGGCTACCGGTGGCCTGTCCGGCCAGGCCCGGGCCGCGGTGATCTGCGCAGGCGTACAAAGGACCGGCGTCAGGCCGGCGGCCAGAAGCCGAGGGCCCGCCCCGCCGGTGAGCCCGTCCAGCACATAGACGGTCGCGGGCCGCGCCGGGCCAAGCTCCTCCCGCAGGGCTTCCGCCTCACCGAGTTGGGCCACGAAGAAGCTGCGCGCGCCTTCCGCCCAAAGGCGGCGGGCCACCGCCCCCGCGCCTAGTCCGTAGCCGTCCGCCTTCACCACCGGTGCGACCTCGGCCCCGCCGGCGTCGCGGCGCACCACGGCGAGATTGTGGGCCAGCGCGTCGAGATCGATCGTCAGGCGCGCCTGGGCGGGCTGTGCCATCGGTTCAGTGCGAGTCGTAGCGGCTGGAGTCGCGGGCCAGGTTGCCAAACTTGGTGATCTCTTCGTTGAACGACAGGCGGATGGTGCCGATTGGGCCGTGACGCTGCTTGCCGATGATGATGTCGGCGAGGCCCTTCACCTGGTCCATCTGCTCCTGCCAGCGGAAGTGTTCCTCGCTGCCTACGCGGGGCTCGGCGCGGCTGAGGTAGTAGCTCTCGCGATAGACGAACATGACCATGTCGGCGTCCTGTTCGATGGAGCCGGATTCCCGCAGATCGGAGAGCTGGGGACGCTTGTCCTCGCGGTTCTCCACCTGGCGCGATAGCTGCGACAGGGCCAGGACCGGCACGGAGAGCTCCTTGGCCAGCGCCTTCATGCCCTGGGTGATCATGCTCACCTCCTGGACGCGGTTGTCCTGGCTGCTGGAGCCACCGGTCACCAGCTGCAGGTAGTCGACGACCACCAGGTCGAGGCCGACCATGCGCTTCAGGCGGCGGGCCCGGGCGGCGAGCTTGGCGATGGAGATGCCACCGGTGGCGTCGATGTAGAGCGGGGCTTCCTGGATCTCCAGCGCGGCGTCGCGGACCCGGCCGAACTCGGAGGCGTCGATCTCACCCTTGCGCAGGCGGTCGCTGGACACGCCGGAAACCTCCGCCAGCAGGCGCATGGCCAACTGCTCGGCGGCCATTTCCAACGAGAAGAAGGCCACCACGCCGCCCCGGACGGTCTTCTTCGATCCGTCAGGCTGCGGCTCCCAGGCGTAGTTGCGGGCAACGTCGAAGGCGATATTACAGGCCAGAGAGGACTTTCCCATGGAAGGGCGGCCGGCCAGGATGATCAGGTCGGACGGGTGCATGCCGCCGATCTTCTGGTCCATGTCGATGAGGCCGGTGGAGAGCCCAGCCAAGCCCCCATCGCGGCTGTGCGCCTCCGCAGCCATGGTCACCGCGCCGTGCAGGGCGTCGGCGAAGGTCATGAACCCCTGGGAGACGCCGCCGGTTTCGGCGAGCTGGAAGAGTTGCTGTTCGGCCTGTTCGATCTGGTCGCGGGCGGAAAGCTCGGCGTCGCCCTGCTGGGCGGAGGTGGCGATGTCGCCGCCGATGCGGATCAGGTCGCGTCGTAGGGCCAAGTCGTAGACGGCCCGCGCATAGTCCGGGGCGTTGGCCGCCGGCGGGGCCCGGTCGACGAGGTCGGCGAGATAGCGCACGCCTCCGAGTTCCTCGAAGGCCGGATCGCGGTTGAACTGCTCGGCCAGCAGAATCGGCTCGGCCAGCTGGCCCTTGCGGATATGGGTCTCCACCGCCTGGAACAGCCGCTGGTGGAAGGGCTCGAAGAAGTGTCGCGCCTGCAGGTAGTCGCCAATCCGCTCAAAGGCCGCGTTGTCGTAGAGCAGGGCGCCCAACAGCGCCTGTTCGGCCTCCACGTTGGCCGGCACGTGCGAAATGACCACGTCGTTGGAGACGGCGCGCAGGTCGAGGGCGGGAACCAGAGACATGGCTTACAGATAGCTTAACGCCGGTCGCCGAAGCACTGCGACATCGCCGCCATCCACACCTTTGCCGGCTGTCTGTGGACGAAGCCGGGCCTAGGTCGCCGGCATGCAAAAGGCGCGGGACCGAAGTCCCGCGCCTGGAGCAGACACGCCCAGTTGGGTTCGCGGCTTACCAGTTGTAGGTCAGCCTGGCGTAGAGGTAGCGGCCGTTGAAGCCGAACGGCGAGAAGCTGGGGAAGCCGATCGGGCCGTTGGTGTTGACCACCGTCGGCGTCGGGTTGGGGTACTCGTCGAACAGGTTGTTGACCCCCAGCGCCACGCCCAGACCCATCGGCAGCTCATAGCGGCCTTCGAAGTCCACCAGCGTATGCGTCCCGGCGCGGTAGTCCAGGGCAGGGGCGTTGTTCGGGATCAGCACGTCACCGTAGTAGGTGGCCTTCGCCGAAGCGCCGAACGCGCCCATGCTCCAGTCGACCCCGAACACATGCTTCTGGTCCGGCGTGCCTTCCTCAAAGGTCAGCCGGTTGCCGCGATCGAACAGGATCGGCGGCACCGGCAGGGCCGAGAGCTGGGCCGTGGCCGGCAGGCGGGTGACGTCCGTGGAGTTGAAGTTCGCCGCCGCGGTGAAGTCGAAGCGGCCCCAGGCGTCGGTGTTCAGGCGATAGCGGCCGACGATATCGACGCCGGTCGTTTCGGTGTCGACGCCGTTGATGAAGAACCGCGCGGCGCCCAGACCTGCGCTGCCCGGCGGGTTGATCAGGCGGAAGATGGCCTGGGCCGTGGCAGAGCCGGCGGGCGAGCCCTGGATGTTCTCTGAGAGCACAATGCGGTTGTCGATGTCGATGCGATAGGCGTCGATGGTCACTTCGAAGGGGCCGCTCTGGAAGACGGCGCCCACCGAGTAGTTGACCGACTCTTCCGACTCCAGGGGCTTGCCGCCCAGGGAGGCGGCGATGGAGCTCACCGACGGGAAGGTGCCGACTTCCACCGGAGTATTGACCCCGCCGATCAGGATGAAGTTGGTCGATGTGGCGGTGAAGTACTGCTGCTGCAGGGCCGGGGCCCGGAAGCCCGTGGCCACCGTGCCGCGCAGGGCGAAGGCGTCGGTGAACTCATAGCGCGCCGAGATCTTGCCGTTGGCGGTGGAGCCGAAATCCGAATAGTCCTCGAAGCGGCCGGCCACATCGATGCCGAACTGGTCGGTGATCGGGGCGTCCAGGTCGATGTAGGCGGCATAAGAGTGCCGCGACACGTCGACTTCGTTCGACGGACGGAAGCCTGGGAAGCCCTGCGAGCCGGCAGCCTTCCCGGCCACGGGACCCAGGACATAGGACGCCACGTCGCCGCGGCCAATGGCGTAGCTCTCGTGGCGGTACTCGGCGCCGAAGGCCAGAGTGGCGGGCTTGGCCATGCCCAACTCGAGCGGCTTGGTCACGTCGATACCGGCGACCCACTGCTCGTACTTCATGTTGCCAGCGTCGAAGCTGGTGGGGGAGGCGGCGCCCAGGGAGGCGTTGACGCTATCGATCACCCCGTAGTTGACCTTGTTGTAGCCGTAGACGATCCCGGCATCGACGCTGAAGCCGTTGACGTCGCCCTTGACGCCGCCGGCGGCGGTGAAGTCGTCGATGTCCGTGGTGATCCGCGGCAGGAAACCGCCGGGGAAGATCGACGGCACGTTATTGGCGTTGGTGGCCAGGCGCGGGTTGGCGGCGCTGTCGGTCTCACGGGCCTGGTAGCCGGCGAAGCCATAGAGGCTCCAGACGTCGTTCAGCGGCAGCCCGGCGTTGGCGTAGAAGGTGATGTCCTGCGTCTGCGGATCGCCGTAGCGCGAGGTGACCTTGGTCGGCGTTACGCGCGGGTCGAGGTCCCCGCGGCTCGTCGGATTGCGGAAGCGGTATTCACCCGACACCGTCAGGAAGCCCTCCGCGCCCAGCGGCAGGCCCTGCCAGCCCGCGACGGTCCAGGTCGGCCCGTCCTTCTTGCGGCGGCCGCCCGGGTTGCGGGCGGTCTTCACTTCGGTGTCGTAGTAGCCGTGGGTCGCGGTGATCGAGCCACCCTCGCGGGCCTCGCGCAGCCGCATGTTGATGACCCCGGCGATGGCGTCGGAGCCATACTGGGCCGAAGCGCCGTCCCGCAGCACTTCGATGCGGTCGATGGCGATGGTCGGGATGGCATTCAGGTCGACGGCGGCCGAACCGCGGCCGATCGAGCCGTTGACGTTCACCAGCGCTGAGGAGTGACGGCGCATGCCGTTCAGCAGCACCAGGGTCTGGTCGGGGGCGAGGCCGCGCAGGGTGGCGGGACGAACCGAGTCCGTGCCGTCGGTGATCGAGGGCCGGGGGAAGCTGATGGACGGGGCCACAGTGGCCAGCGCGCCAGCCAGCTCGGTGGTCCCCTGGCGGGCCAGGGCCTGTTCGCTGATGATGTCGACCGGCGCCAGAGATTCCAGGCGCGACCGGCCTTCGGCGCGGGTTCCGGTGACCACCAGTTCTTCGATGTCGGCGTCTACGGTTTGCGCGGCCACCTGGCCGGCCCAAAGAGTCGCGACTGAGGCGGCCGCGAACAAGATCTGACGATAATTCATGCATTCCCCCGAATGCCGCACCCTGCGAATCTGCAAGCGCAGCTATTAGCGGGCTAAGGTAGGTGGTCTGAGTACAGCGTAAAATGACATTTCGGCCACAGGCGCACAGCAAAACGGCGTGGGAGAACTCCCACGCCGTCTGCAGTCTTCAGAGTGCGGCGTTCAGTCCCAGACCTTAGGCCTCGGTGAACTCAGCCTCAGCCTTGCCGGCGCCGCCCTCGAGCAGGTCGGCGACGGCCTGTTCGTCAGCCATGCGATCTTCCTCGAACTGCGAGTTGATCACGTTCTCGCCGCGGGCCTGGCGCTCGGCTTCGTCCTGGCTACGGGCGATGTTGAGCGTCACGGTTACGGTCACTTCCGCGTGCAGGCGGACCTTCACATCGTGCATACCCAGCGTCTTGATCGGCTTGTCGAGCACGACCATGGCGCGCTCAACCTTGCCGCCGCCGGCGTTGACCACGTCGGCCACATCGCGACCGGCGACCGAGCCGTAGAGCTGGCCGCTTTCGCCCGCCTGACGGATCAGGATGTAGGACTTGCCGTCCAGGCCTTCGCCGGATGTCTCAGCGACCGCCTTGGTCTTGGCGTTGCGGCTTTCGATGTCGGCGCGCTGGCCTTCGAAGACCTTCATGTTCGCCGAGGTGGCGCGGAGCGCCTTGGAGCGTGGGAGGAGGAAGTTGCGGGCGTAGCCGTCCTTGACGTTTACGACGTCGCCCAGGCCACCCCAGCCTTCGACGCGTTCGAGCAGGATAACTTTCATTGGTCCGGTCCCCTTATTTCACGACGTAGGGGAGCAGCGCCAGGAAACGGGCGCGCTTGATGGCCTTGGCCAGCTCCCGTTGCTTCTTGGCGGAGACCGCGGTGATGCGCGAAGGCACGATCTTGCCGCGCTCGGAAACGTAGCGTTGCAGGAGCTTGACGTCCTTGTAGTCGATCTTCGGAGCGTTGGCGCCGGAGAACGGACAGACCTTGCGGCGGCGGAAGAACGGACGGCGTTGGCCGCCTGCAGCGGCGCCGGCGGCGGGCGCCTCGGCCTGGATGGTTTCGTCGGTCATCTTAGAATGCCCCTTCCTTGGCGGGGAAATCATCGCGGCGTTCGCGGTCGCGATCGCGGCGGGCGAGGATCGGGGAGAGCTCAAGGTCCAGCTCTTCGACGCGGACTGTCAGATAGCGCAGCACGTCTTCGTTGATCGACAGCAGGCGCTCCATCTCCTTCACCACGTCGGACGGCGCGTCGATGGCGAGCAGGGAATAGTGGCCCTTGCGGTTCTTCTTGATCCGGTAGGTCAGGTTGCGAAGACCCCAGTACTCAATCTTGCCGACGGTGCCACCGCCTTGCTCGATGAGGGACTTGAGTTGGTCGTTGAGGGCTTCAGCCTGTTGCGGCGAGATATCCTGCCGCGAGATGACGACGTGTTCGTATAGCGCCATAGATTCCTTCTTCCTGCGTGGAAGCGGCGCGTCCGGTGGCGGAAGGTCCGCCGGAAACGATGGCTCTGCGCGCGGCGGCCGGGAGGCTCCCGACCCTTTCGCGTTCCGCGTGAAGACCGCATTCCGTGAAGAGGCGGGCAGATAGGCGAAAACCGCCCGCCGGGCAAGGACTTACTTCTTGTGGGTGGCCTTCCAGGTCTTCACGGCGCCGAGGGTTTCGGCCACGTGCTGGCTGGGATCCATCTTCGAATAGACATGCACCACCTGGCCCGCGGGCGAGATCACATAGGAGGTGCGGTCCGACCAGTCGGGCTTCATCGCCATGACGGAATCGAAGCTCTTGGCGATCTTTGCGCCGGGGTCGGCGGCCACCGGGAACTTGCCGGAGCACTTCTCGGTGTCGGCGGAGAAGGCCTGCAGCTTGTCGAGGTTGCCTGAGGTGACCCCGATCACCGTGGCGCCGTTGGCCTTGAACTCGGCCGTGGCGTCAGCGAACAGCTTGGCTTCGAGATTACAGCCCTTGGTCTCGGCGGCCGGGAAGAAATACAGCACCACCGGGCCCTTCTTGCGGGCGTCAGCGAGGGAGAAGGTAAGGGACTTTCCGGCCTGGAAGCCCTGGGCGATGAAGTCGGGCGCCTTGTCGCCGGGCTTGAGCGCGGCGAAGGCGGGGGTGGCGATAAGCGCCGTGGCGGCGATGGCGAAGGCGAGACGGTTCATGGCGGGCTCCAAGATGGTCCCCTTAATCTAGCCGGCCTTTGTTGCAGGCAAAAGTCTGCTTAGCCGCCGAAGAGGAAGTCGTCGGACTTCAACGCCGTCTTCAAGACGTTGGCCAGGGTGAGGCTATTGTTGGCGTCGAAGGTGATCACCACGTCGGCGCCCACCTGCTGGGCCGCGGCCATAACCTTGGAATAGCTGGTGAACAGCGTCTTGGAGAATTTGATCTCGTCGAACAGTGGGTTGAAGTCGCTGATGACGTCCTTCCCGAACCCTGAGGTGAAGATGAAGGTGTCCATGCCGAGCCCCCCCACCAGCACGTCGTTGCCAGCGCCCCCGGTCAGTTGGTCGTCGCCGTCGCCGCCGGCCAGACGGTCCATGCCCGCGCCGCCGAATAGCTCGTCCTTGCCGGTCCCGCCGTTGAGCGTGTCGTTGCCGTCGTCGCCTTTGAGGACATCGTCGCCCGCGTCTCCGTTCAGCAGGTCGAAGTCGAAGCCGCCTGACAGGGTGTCCTTGCCGTCGCCGCCAAGCAGCACGTCGTTGCCGCTCTGGCCGTCGAGCAAGTCGTCGTCGATGCCGCCATCCAGCCGGTCTGCGCCATCGCCGCCGTAAAGCTGATCGGCGCCATCCCGCCCTGTGAGGGTGTCATTGCCCTCCTGGCCGTCGAGGGTGTCGGCGCCGTCCTTGCCGTACGCACGGCTGTTGTCGTCGTCGCCCTCGAGCGTGTGCGCGCCGCCGCCGTCGAGGACATCGTCGCCATAGCCGCCGAACAGGTCGTCCTTGCCGTCCCCTCCGATAAGCGTGTCATTTCCATCGCCGCCGACCAAGAGATCGTCTTCTCCCTCGCCGTTCAGCCGATCGTCGCCCTCGTCGCCAAACAACTGGTCGTTGGAACTCCCGCCCGCGAGAGTGTCGTTGCCCTCATTGCCATAGAGGGTGTCGCTGCTCTGGCCGCCGGATATCAAGTCGCTGTCGAATCCACCGAACATCAGGTCCTTGCCGTTGCCGCCGACGAGGGTGTCGGAACCTTCGTCGCCGGAAAGGGTGTCGTCGCCGTTGCCCCCAGTCAGGGAGTCGCGGCCGGACCCACCGCTAAGGGAGTCCTTACCGTTGTCGCCGGATAGCGTATCAGCGCCGCCCATGCCGCAGAGCGTGTCATGCTGGTTGCCGCCGATGATCCAGTCGTCGGAAGACGCGCCACAGGTGGGGCCTCCGCCGCCGGCGACAATAGGAGGTGGGGTGGGCGCACCGGTCACGGTGACGTTGATCGAGGCGGTGACGACGGCGCCCGAACTGTCGGCGACAGTGTAGGTAAAGCTGTCGACGAGGCTCTGCCCCTCGGACAACGCCTCGAAGGCGTCCACGCCATCGGCGTTGTAGACCACCTTGCCGCTCACGATCGAAACCCTGGCCCCCAGGGCCGTCAGGGCGGTCCAGCTATTGTTCGGTCCGACGCTGTCCAAGAAGACGCGGTCGCCGATGTCAGGGTCGGAAACGGCCGCCATGACGTCTATGACGACGGACTTCTTCTCCTCGACAGTCGCGCTCAGGGCGCCCAGGATCGGTGCGTCGTTCTCACCGTTGATGGTTACGGTCACCCAAGCCGTGCTGGTGGCGTTCGCGCCATCGGTGATGGTGTAGGCGAAGGTTTCGGTAGCAACGGCGCCCAGCGCCAGGCCCTGGAACGCGGTCCCCGGCGCGTAGGTGAGCACCCCGCCGACCAGGGAGACCGTTCCCTTCAACGGGCCAGAGCCAGCTAAGGGCGCGAACCCCGTCACCGTCTTGGTGTCCCCGACGTCGCGGTCTGTGTCGTTGGCCAGCACGTTCAGGGTGATCGGGCCGCCATCCTCGCTGACCGAATATCCCCCCACAGAGGCGCCAAGCACATCGTCCACGGCCACCGGCGCATCGTTGACCCCAAGGATCGTCACCGTGGCCGTCTGCGGCGCAGAATAGGCCGAACCGTCGAAGGCCCGGTACTGGAAGGTCACAAAGTCGGGCTGGCCTGCGCGCAGGGTCTGATGCCACGACTGCGGCTGGACGCGGAACACGCCGTCTTCGTCAATGCTCACGCCCGCCGGGAGGGCGATGCCGCTCTCAAGATAGGCGGAGTACTTCAGCGAAATCTGCTGCCCGACATCCTGGTCTGTGGCCGTGAGTCGCCCCACGAACATCAACTCCTCGGTGGTCTCGCCGCTGAACGTATATGCCACCGGCGCTCTGTTGGGCTCGAGGATCAGGTTGTCGAACGTCACCCATCCGGTTCCGCTGGGCTGGCCGGTGAGGTTGACCGCCTGGAAACGCAGCTCGGTGAGTCCCGAACGGAAGAAATCGGGAATGGCAGAAGCCACGCTCTGGAAGTCGAGCGCAGAGTTGGTGGTGTAGGTGAAGGATTGCTCTTGGCCGGCCTTGAGTCCGATGAACTGCAAGGTGACCAGCGCGCCGGAGGGAATGCTCAGGCCATTGTTGTTGAAGCCATCCACGTCGAGACCGAAGAAGCCGAACGTGGCGGCGTTGTTCTGGGTGACCGTGACCGGAGTGGCGCTGTAGAACGCCATCAGGTACTGGCCGTCTCCCAGGGGCGTCGGCGAGACCAGGAAGTCCCGGAAATCAGCAGCCTTCGTGAGCGTCGAGACGGTGAATCCGCCCTCGCTAACCAGTGGCACATAGGCGCCAGGCGTCGTCTCCGCGCCGAAGCTGATTGTCACCGACATTGCCGTCCCCAGTGGTCAATCTGGCACAGGCCCTGCGCCAACCAACCGCTTCTCGCAACACGCGCGCCAGAGCCGCGCCGATCAGCGCGCTCCGAAAT
>NZ_JBKJTG010000127.1:0-19000 GCF_046590535.1 Phenylobacterium sp.
CGGCCGCTGCTTCCGCGTCGTCTCTTCACGCTGCTCAGCTCGCCATTTTCGCACCAGGGCGTGATGGCCGCTCAGCAGCACCTCGGGGATATCCAGGCCTTCGAACGTCCGCGGTCGCGTATATTGCGGACCTTCAAGGAGCCCGTCCTCGAAGCTTTCTTCACTCAAGCTCTCAGCCTGCCCGAGCACCCCCGGGAGCAGCCGCACGCACGCCTCGATCGCCACCATGGACGCCGCCTCGCCACCGGCGAGCACCGCATCGCCGACGGCGATCTCCTCGAACCCGCGGGCCTCGATGACCCGCTGATCCACCCCCTCGAACCGACCGCACAGGACGATCAGGCCAGGCCCTTGCGCCCACTCACGCACTCGCGCCTGGGTCAGGGGCCGACCCCGCGCGCTCATGTACAAAAGCGGCCGCCCCCGCAGTTCCACGCTGTCCAGCGCAGCCGCGATGACGTCCGCTCGCATCACCTGTCCCGGGCCGCCACCCGCGGGGGTGTCGTCGAGGAAGCCGCGCTTATCTGTGGAAAACCCCCGAATGTCCACCGTTTCCAGTGTCCAAAGCCCCTGCTCGCGCCAGGCTGTGCCGACCAGCGAAACGCCTAGCGGGCCGGGGAATGCCTCGGGGAACATGGTCAGCACGGTGGCGTCAAACGGCATGGCGCTTCAAAGGGCCGCCGCCGGGCGCGACGTCAAGCCCGCCGGGCGATGGAGGATTTCTCTGGCGCGCCGGCCCGCGCCCGGCGAAACCATCGGCCGTGTGGATTCCGGTGAAGCTTCGCGTGTTCCCGGCCCTGGCGCTCGCCTGGGCACTGGCTGGCGCTTCCACCGCCGCCTGGTCTCAGGCTGCAGGGGCGACGACGGCGCCCGTCAATGCCGCGATCGCCTTTGATTTCGTCCAGGACCGCCAGATCCTGTTCCCGATCACCGTCAACGGGAGACCCGCCGAGGCCTGGTTGGATTCCGGCGCCAGCGCCACGGTGATCGACACGGCCTTCGCCCGGAAGCTCGGCCTGAAGCTCAAGGGCCGGGTGCGGGCGCGGGGCGTGGCCGACCCCATCGGCGGGGTGCGGCTGGCGCACGCGGATCTGGATGTCGCCCACCTGCAATTGAACGATCGCCCGGTGGCGGTGATGGACCTTTCCGCCGTTTCCCGCGTGGTGCAGCGGCCGGTGCAGGTGATCCTCGGCCGCGAAGTGTTCGACGAGGCCGTGGTGGAGGTGGACTTCGCCCAGCGCACCATCGCCTTCCAGCCGAACCGCGGGTTCCGGCCGCCGCCCGGCGCGCCGCTCGGGCTGGTCCGCTCCGGCGACCTGCGCAGCTTCGTGATCGCCATCGCCGGCGCGCCCGTTGAGGCGGTGTTCGACCTGGGCAACGCCGGCGGCCTGTTGGTGGACCGCGACTTCGCCCAGGGGCGCGGCCTGCTGGCCGGCCGGGTTTCCACCCAGCTGGCCGTGGGCGCCGATGGCGCCCGCGAGAGCGCGGTGACCAGCCTCGACCGGGTGGAGGTGGCCGGGGTGGTGCTGAACGGGGTGCCGACGGCGGCCGTCCAGGGCCTGGCCAGCCACGCGCAGGCCAATGTCGGCCTGGCGATCCTGCGCCGCTACCACCTGACCATCGACTTCGCTGGCGACCGCATGTGGCTGCGGCCAGATGCGGACGCCGCGACGCAGGCGTTCCGCAAGAACCGCGCGGGCCTGGCCGTGACGCCGCAGCAGGGCCGCTACCTGCGGGTCACCCATGTCGCCCTGGGCAGCCCGGCGCAGGCGGCGGGATGGAAGGTGGGCGAGCTGATCAGGTCCATCGACGGCCAGGCCATCGATCCCGGCTATCCGGCCAGCGCGCTCTCCCGCTGGACCTTCGGCCCGCCTGGGCAGGTGGTGGCGCTGACCCTGGCTGACGGCTCTCGCCGGCTGCTCAGCCTGGCCGAGTACTACTGAGGCTGACCCCTTGCCGCCGGGCATGACGGCGCGTAAGCGGGGCGACTTCGCAAGTGCGAGACAGGGCCGATGACCGCCGAGAACCTGACCGACACGCTCAAGCTCGAGCGCATCGAGGTGAACCTGTTCCGCGGCGGCACACCGGACAACTCGCCGGGCCGGATCTTTGGCGGCCAGGTGATCGCCCAGTCGCTGCTGGCGGCCTACGAGACCGTGGACGACCGGGTCTGCCACTCCCTGCACTGCTATTTCATCCGCCCGGGCGACCCCAGCGTTCCGATCGTGTTCGAGGTCGACCGGTCCCGCGACGGCGGCAGCTTCACCACCCGGCGCGTGATCGCCGTCCAGCACGGCCAGCAAATCTTCAACCTGGCGGCTTCCTTCATGGCCGTGGAGGAGGGCTATGAGCACCAGGCCGAGATGCCGGTCACGCCAGGCTGGGAGGACACCCCCGACGAGTTTGATTTGCAGGCCAAGGCCATGGAGAACGCGCCGCCCGAGGCCAGGGCCTGGCTGTCGCGCCCGCGCCCCATCGAAGTCCGCAATCTCGATGGCCGCAACGACGGACCCAACCCGAAGCCGCGCGAGCCGGTGCAGCGCATGTGGTTCCGCGCCAAGGCGCCGATCGGGCCGGACCCGCACATGCACCAGGTGATCATGGCCTACGCCTCGGACATGAGCCTGCTGGGCACCGCCATCCGGCCGCATGGGGTGAACTGGCAGACGCCGGGCTTCCAGTCGGCGAGCCTCGACCACGCCATGTGGTTCCACAGGCCTGCAGATTTCAACCAGTGGCACCTCTACGTGCAGGACAGCCCCAGCGCCTCGAGCGGCCGCGGTTTCATTCGCGGCTCGATCTACGCCGCCGATGGGGCCCTGGTCGCCTCGGTGGCGCAGGAAGGCCTGATGCGGATGCGCAAGCCGAAAGCCTAGGCGCGGGCTATTCCGTCTCCTCCGGCGGGACGGCGATGATCACCCTCTCGGCCAGCCGCAGTTCGGGGACGGCTTCCCTGGTGAAGGGCAGCCACCAGCTGGCGCCTTGGGCGGGCTGGATCTCCAGGAGGTCGCCGGCGCCGAAATCGTGCACCGACTTCACCAGGCCCAGGGCCTCGCCGTCAGCGGTGGTCACGGCCAGACCGATCAGGTCGGCCACATAGATCTCGTCCTCGTCCTCAGGTGGCGGCAGCACGTCGCGGGAAATATAGAGCCGCAGGCCCCGCAGGGCTTCGGCCTGTTCTCGGGTGGCGACTTCCGCCACGCGAACGACCACGCCGCCCTTGGTGGGCCGGCCGGCCGTGAGCGTGAGGCCGGGCGAGCCGTCCTCACGCGTCAGGGTCTTGTAGTCCAGCAGCGACGAAGGGTCAGCGGTAAAGGCCGTCAGCCGGACTTCACCGCGCACGCCGAACGCGCCGGCGACGCGCGCCACCAGGAGGAGGGTCATCGCCGGCTCGCGTCGCGATCAGGCCTTGTCTTCGCCGGCGCCGGCTTCAGCGGCCGGCTCTTCGGCAGTGGTTTCCTCGGCGGCGGGCTCGGCTTCGGCCGCGGGCTCTTCAGCCGCAGCGGCTTCGGCCACGGGCTCTTCGGCCGCGACGTCCTCCGCAGGGGCAGCTTCGGCGACGGGCTCCTCGGCGGCGGGTTCCTCGGTCGGAGCCGCTTCAGCGGCGGCTTCCTCGGTGGCGGGCGCCTCGGCGGCCGGGGCGGCCTCCTCAGGCGCGGCTTCGGCGGCGGGGGCCTCCTCGGCGACGGGCTCTTCCACCACCGGCGGCGGGGCGTTGCGGGCTTCTTCCTCCGCCGCGGCGCGATCGGCGGCGCGCTGGGTGCGCTCGCCCGCGCGTTCGATGGCCTTGGCGCCGGGCTTACCCTTGTTGGGGTTGGCGCCGTGTTCCCATTTGCCGATCCCCAGCAGGGAGAGCTCGCGGGCCACGCGGTCGGTGGGCTGGGCGCCCTTGCTCATCCACTCCTGGATGCGCTCGACCTTGAGGACAACGCGGGTCGGGTCGTCCTTCTTCAGCAGGGGATTGTAGGACCCCACCTTCTCGATGAAACGGCCGTCGCGGGGCGAGTGGCTGTCGGCGACGACGATGGAGTAGTAGGGGCGCTTCTTGGCGCCGCCACGGGCGAGACGGATCTTCAGCATTTGTCTTAAGTCCTTGTCTTTGATCTAGGATTTCTTGAAAGGATTGAAGCCGGACGGCAGGCCGCCGCCCAGGCCGGGAAGGGATGGCGCCCCCGCCGGGCCGCCGAGGCCCGGGAGCTTGCCGGTGAGGTCGCCCAGCTGGTCGGAGCTGGGCAGTTTGCCGCCGCCCAACGCCTTGAGCCGGTCCATGCCGCCGGCGCCGCCGCCGCCCATCATGCCGGCCATCCGGGCGAAGCCCTTGCCGCCGTCCTTGCTCATGGACTTGAAGGCGTCGGCCATCTGCCGGTGCTGTTTCAGCAGCCGGTTGATCTCGGAGACATCCACCCCGGCGCCCTTGGCGATGCGCCGCTTGCGCGAGGCCTGCAACAGGTCGGGCTTCCTGCGCTCGGCCTTGGTCATGGACGAGATAATCGCCGCCTGGCGGTCGAACATCTTCTCCGAGATGTTGGCCTCGGCGATCTGCTTCTTGATCTTCTGGACCCCCGGCATCAGGCCCATCAGGCCTTCCACGCCGCCCATCTTCTTCATCTGGGAAAGCTGGTCGGCCATCATGTCGAGGTCGAACTGGCCCTTGGCCAGGCGTTTGGCCATGGCCTCGGCGCGCACGGTGTCGATGTCCTGCACGGCGCGCTCGACCAGGGCCACCACGTCGCCCTGGCCCAGGATGCGGCCGGCGACCCGGCGCGCGTCGAAGCTGTCGAGACCGTCGATCTTCTCCGAAACACCGAGGAACTTGATCGGCAGGCCGGTGACCGCGCGCATGGAGAGCGCCGCGCCGCCGCGGCCGTCGCCGTCGGCCCTGGTCAGCACCAGGCCGGTGAGCGGCAGGCGTTCGTGAAAGGCCTTGGCAGTGCGCACCGCGTCCTGGCCGGTGAGGCTGTCGGCCACCAGCAGGGTCTCGGACGGACTGGCGATGCGGGCGATCTCGGCCGCCTCGCTCATCATCGCCTCGTCCAGGGTGGTGCGGCCGGCGGTGTCGAGGATCAGGACGTCGTAGCCCTGCAGCTTGGCGGACGACAGCGCCCGCCGCGCGATGTCGGGGGCCGCCTGGCCGGCGACGATGGGCAGGCTCTCCGCGCCGGCCTGCTGGGCCAGCACCGCCAGCTGCTCCATGGCGGCGGGGCGGCGGGTGTCCAGGGAGGCCAGCAACACCTTCTTGCGCTCGCGGACCAGGCGAAGCGCGAGCTTGCCGGCGGTGGTGGTCTTGCCGGAGCCCTGCAGGCCGGCCATCAGGATGACCGTCGGCGGGTTCAGCGACAGGTTCAGGCCGGCGGGCTCGACGTCGCCGCCCAGCATCTCCACCAGGCCGTCATAGGTGATCTTCACCACCTGGTCGGCGGGGCGGACCGATCGGATCACGTCGGCCCCGGCGGCGCGTTCCTTGGCGTTGGCGATGAACTCGCGCACCACCGGCAGGGCGACGTCGGCTTCGAGCAGGGCGACGCGCACCTCGCGCATGGCCTCGTCGATGTCCTTCTCGGACAGCACGCCGCGACCGCTCAGGCGGTCGAAAACCCCGGTCAGCCGATCTGTCAGCGCGTCAAACAACGAACACCCTCAGCATTTCGCGAATGCGAAATGCGCACCTAAAGTCCTTTGAGCTGTCGCGGCGCGACAGCTCGGGCCCAAACGCAGTCAACCCCCGTGGACGATTGCGTCGACGGGGGGCCTCGCCGCCCTCGTCCCATCCGCAGATGGGGGCCGTGGCGGGGGAGGGCGCTTAACCGAGGTTGGCGCCGGAAGGGCGCGCTTATGCGCTCGAGGGCGGGCCAGGTCAAGGAAGCGGCGCCGGGCGTCGAAGGAGCCGCCGGCCGGGAGGGCGCGCCGGCGGCCCAGGGCTCGCTGTTCGGCTAGTTGAGCCGCAGGCGCACCCGCTCGCGCGCCGCCCGGGCGCTGAGCGCCGCGCCGCCGTCGAGGGTGGTGGCGCGTGCCAGCGCTTCGAGCGCGCCGGCCAGGGCGCCCTGGCCCTCGCGGGCGGCGGCCACGTCCAGCCAGGGGCGGTGGTCGCTGGGGTCCAGCAGGGCGCGGCGGAGCGCGGCGCGCTCGGCGCGGGCATAGTCGCGGCCGTTGCTGGCGCGGGCGTAGATGGTGTTCTGCAGGCGGACCAGCACGGCCCGGTCGCTGACCGGGGCCATCAGCCGGTCCAGCCGGTCGGCGACGTTGGGGGTCAGGCCCGCATGCAGGGCGCGGCGGGTCAGCTCTGACGGCAGCACCACGCGGCCCTCCGAGAACGGGTCCAGCGCCAGGGGCCCCTCGTCGGTCTCGATGCGCAGCAGGAAGTGGCCAGGGAAGTCGACGCCCTGGACGGTCAGGCCGCATTTTCGGGCGGCGTGCAGGTAGAAGATGCCCAGCGCCACGGCCAGGCCCTTGCGCCGTTCGGTGACTGCCAGGATGTCGGCGTTGCAGGGATCCTCGTAGCTCAGCAGGTCGCCGCCGAGCCGCAGGTCCCCGGCCATGGCCTCGGCCAGCGCCTCCTCCGCGCTCTCGCCCTTCAGCCGGTGGGACAGCCGCTCGACACCCACCGCACCCAGGTCGCGGGCGGCCTGCGGATCGCGGCTGGGGTCCTCGTGGATGGCGCAGGCGATGGCGGCGTCCAGCAGCGGGAAGTCGCCGTCGGCGGCGCTCCCGGCGGCGAGCAGCAGCGTCTCGGCGTCCTCGCGGTTCATGGTGTCGCTGATGCGGTCCCGTGGATCATTCGCCCTTCCAGGCATCGGGAATATGCCGAGGAAGCTTACCGGGGGCGAGGGCCATCAGGTCGAGGCGAACCGACGCACCCGCAAGGCTGGGCCGGCGGGCGGCGAGGGTGACCCCGGCCCGGCGCAGGCGCTGGCGCTGGTCGTGGCCCACCGCCTCCAGCGCCGCCCCCAGGCTGGCGCGGCGTTTCACCTCGACCACGGCCAGGATAGGTCCCCGCTTGGCCAGCAGGTCGATCTCCGCCTGCGGGGTCTTCAGGCGAAAACCCAGGATGCGGTAGCCCCTGGCCATCAGCCAGATCGCCGCCCAGATCTCGCCCTTGCGCCCGGCCAGCCTGGCGGCCGCGCCCCTGGCCGACCTGACGTTCACCGCTTCAGCTCCATGGCCCGCCGGTAGAGGTCGCGGCGCGGCAGGCCCAGCGCCTTGGCCACCTCGCCGGCGGCCTCGGCGGGGCGCAGCCGGGTGAGCGCGTCGGCGAGCGCGGTGTCGATGTCGGCGGCGCTGGCTTCGGTCTCCCGGCCGGGCGCCACCAGGATCACCAGCTCGCCGCGCGGGGCGGTGAACTGCGGGTCGGCGGCCAACTCCGACAGGGGGCCGCGGACCACGGTCTCGTAGAGTTTGGTGAGCTCTCGGCAGACCACCGCCTCGCGGTCGCCCAGCACGGCGGCCATGTCGGCCAGGCTGGCGGCCAGGCGCGAGCCGCCCTCGAAGAAGATCAGCGTCGCCCGCACCCCGGCCAGCTCTTCCAGGAAGGTCCTGCGCCCGGCGCTCTTGGGCGGGGGAAACCCTGCGAACAGGAAGCGATCGCTGGGCAGGCCGGCCACCGACAGGCCGGCCAGCAGGGCCGAGGCGCCGGGGATGGCGAACACCGCGTGGCCCCCCTGGGCGGCCTCACGCACCAGCCGGTAGCCGGGATCGGAGACCAGGGGCGTGCCGGCGTCGGAGACCAGGGCCACGCGCTTTCCGTCCGCCAACGCCGCCAGGATGCGCGGGCGGGCGCGCTCGGCGCCGTGCTCGTCATAGCGTTCCAGCTTGGCGGAGAGACCATAGAGCGACAGCAGCTTGCCGGTGACCCGGGTGTCCTCTGCCAGCACCACGTCCGCCCCGGCCAGCACGTCCAGGGCGCGCAGGGTGATGTCGCGCAGGTTGCCGATCGGGGTCGCCACCACATAGAGCCCCGGCGCCAGCGGCGCGTCGTCGAGGACGGGCAGGATGAAGGGTCGGGCCATGGCCGGAGGGTTCGCCGGTCAGGGGGTCAAAGGCAAGCGCTCAGGTCGCCAGCTCGGCGGTGAGGCGGTCGAGAACCAGGCGCCCGGCCGCGGTGGCGCGCAGGCGCTGCGGATCGTCAGCGAGAAGGCCCAGGGCTGTGAGGTGGGCGATCTTGTCGGGATCAATGGCCAGGGCGGCGACCTCGGCGTGGGCGACGCCGTCGGTGATCCGCAGGCCGCTCAGCAGGCGCTCCTCCGCGACCGCGGTGGCGTCCAGGGTCTCCGTCGTGGCGAAGCCCAGGCCGGTCTCGGCGACGCAGGCGATGTAGTCGGTGGGGCGCGGGGCGGTGTGGGTGGCGGTGCGGCCGCCCGCGAGGGTCAGCCGGCCGTGGGCGCCGGGGCCTGCGCCCACATAGTCGTGGCCGCGCCAGTAGACGAGATTGTGCCGACTCTGCGCCGCCTCGCCGCGGGCGTGGTTGGAGACCTCATAGGCGGTGAAGCCGCGGGCCTGCAGCACAGCTTGCGTCACGTCGAAGAGTTCCGCTGCGGCGTCGGCGTCGGGGGGTGTGAAGACGCCGCGGCGCACGGCGCGTCCGAAGGCGGCGCCGGGCTCGATGGTCAGCTGGTAGGGCGAGATGTGCTCCGCGCCCAGGTCGACGCCGCGGGCAAGTTCATCGGCCCAGGCCTGCGGGGTCTGGCCCGGCAGGGCGTAGATCAGGTCGATGGAGATGCGGCGGAAGGCCCGCGCCGCGGCCTGGGCCGCCCGAATCGCCTGGGCGGCGTCGTGGTTGCGGCCAAGAAAGGTGAGCGCCAGGTCGTCCAGGGATTGCAGGCCCAGGGACAACCGGTCGACGCCGGCGTCGGCGAAGCCCGCGACCTGGTCGGCCTCGGCGTCGGTGGGATTGGCTTCCAGGGTCACTTCCAGGTCGGGGCCCGGCGCCCACAGGCGCCTGGCTTCGGCGATGATCTCGGCGGCCCAGGCCGGATCCATCAGGGAGGGTGTGCCGCCGCCCAGGAACACTGAGGTCAAGGTGCGCGGTCCGGTAAGCGCGGCCTGGGCGCGCAGGTCGGCGACGATGGCCTGGGCCAGGGCCTGCTGCTCACCTGCCCGGCCACGGTCGCGGAAGACGTTGAAGTCGCAATAGGGGCAGATGCGCGCGCAGTAGGGCCAGTGGACATAGACCCCCAGCGGCGGGGGCGCCGTCACCAGAGCGCGGCCTGGAGTCTGGCGAAGGCCCGGGCCCGGTGGCTCATGCCGTCTTTCTGCAGGGGCGCCATCTCGCCGAAGGTCTGGGCGAGCCCTTCGGGCAGGAAAATCGGGTCGTAGCCGAACCCCCGGTCGCCGCGCGGGGGAAAGGTCAGGGCGCCGTCCACCCGGCCCTCGACCACCACGGCGGGACCGTCCGGCCAGGCGACGGCGAGCGCGCAGGTGAACCAGGCGGAGACGTCGGCGCCGCCAGCCTCCTCCAGCCGCTCCTCGACCTTCTTCATGGCGACGGCGAAGTCCTTTCCGGGGCCGGCCCAGCGGGCGGAGTAGATGCCCGGCGCCCCGTCCAGAGCCGCCACCGACAGGCCGCTGTCGTCGGCCAGGGCCACCAGGCCGCTGGCCTGGGCCGCGGCGCGGGCCTTCAGCAGCGCGTTGCCGGTGAAGGTGCCCTCGGTCTCCTCGGGCTCCGGCAGCCCAAGCTCGCCCGCGGTCACCAGGACGAAGCGGTTTTCCAGGATTTCGGCCAGCTCGCGGGCCTTGCCCGGATTGTGGGTGGCCACCACCAGCTTCTGTCCGGCGTCGAGGGTCAGGGGCATGGGCGTCACTCCGGGGGCGGGCGGACAATAGCGCCGGACCGGCCGGTTGCATTGCGAAAGTTTAATATCGTTACTCGATATTCATTTGATCGAAAAACAATGTGTCCGTATTGACTGTCGGCATCGGGACGGGTCGCCGCCCCACCAAACGCTGCACCGCAGCAAACAGAGATGGAGACTTCAATATGACCGCTTCCGCCATGAAATTCCTCGACCGCGCCAGCATGGCCTTCGTGGTGATCCTGGGCTGCATCCCCGTGCTGGCCATCGCCGCCGCCAACACGACGTTCTAGGCTGACCCCTCGTGGGTTCGTCCGACCCGCTCCGATCCTGGGATCTGTCCCGGTGATTGCGGCGGGTTTCGGCGTCAGGGGATAGCGATGCGCGCGATGGGTCCGGGCTCGGTTTCGAGCGTCCTGAAGATCATCCTGGACGTGGTCTATGTGGCCCTGTGGATCGGCGTCGTTGCCGTGGCCCTGCTGATCCTGGCCGCCGTGCTGTTCAGCTTCAATCCTGACCTGCTGCCCAATGTGGTGATCAATGCCGGGCAAATCGGCGACAGCTGGCCCATGCGCGCCGGCGGCTTGGCGGCCGCGGCCTTCTACCTCACCGGCATCCTGATCATCGTCGGATCTCTGCGCCGGATCTTCGTGACGCTCACCGCCGGCGACCCGTTCCATCCCGACAATGTGCAGCGGCTGCGCTTGATCGGCCTGATGCTGGCGGGCCTGGAAGTTGGCCGCTACGTGGTCTGGGGCCTGTTCGCCTGGCTGCTGCCCGAGGTCGACCGCGACCGCACCAGCCTCAACCTCACCAGCTGGTTTTCAGTCCTCGTGGTCTTCGTGCTCGCGGAGGTGTTCCGTGAGGGCGCCCGCCTGCGCCGCGAAGCCGAGCTGACGATCTAAACTTTTGAAGATAGAGCCTTTTTATCCGGTTCATGTGATTCCACTTGAACCGCAAAGGGTCTAGGCGGGGAAAGCGATCGCATGCCCATCCGGGTCCATCTCGACCGCGTGCTGCTGGAGCGGCGCATGTCGCTCACCGAACTGGCTGACCGGGTGGGTGTGACCATCGCCAACCTGTCGATCCTGAAGACCGGCAAGGCCAGGGCGGTGCGCTTCTCCACCCTCGCCGCCCTGTGCCGCGAGCTCGACTGCCAGCCCGGCGATCTGCTGCTCTACGAAGCCGGATCCGCCGATGGGGCCGAGGCGGAAGACAACGAGGCCTGAAGCCTAGCCGCCCACCGCCGCGCGCTGCATCACGCAGAGGTCGCCGATGCCCTTGCGGGCGAGCGAGAACAGCGCCTCGAACTCGTCCTGGCTGAAGCCGCGTTTTTCGCCGGTGGCCTGGATTTCCACGATGGCGCCGGAGCCGGTCAGCACGAAGTTGGCGTCCGCCTCGGCGTTGGAATCCTCCTCGTAGTCCAGGTCGAGCACCGGGGTGTCGGCGAACACCCCGCAGCTGATCGCCGCCACCTGGTCCAGGATCGGGTCGGTGGCGATCACGCCTTCGTCCAGCAGGTAGCGGGTGGCCAGCCTGAGCGCCACCCAGGCGCCGGTGACCGAGGCCGTGCGGGTGCCGCCGTCGGCCTGGACCACGTCGCAGTCGACGGTGATCTGCCGCTCGCCCAGCGCCTTCAAGTCCACCACCGCGCGCAGGGAGCGGCCGATCAACCGCTGGATCTCCTGGGTGCGGCCCGACTGCTTGCCCTGGGCGGCCTCGCGGCGGCCCCGGGTGTGGGTGGCGCGGGGCAGCATGCCGTACTCCGCCGTAACCCAGCCCTGACCCTTGCCGCGCAGGAAGCCAGGGACGCCTTCCTCCAGGCTGGCGGTGACCAGCACCTTGGTGTGGCCGAAGCTCACCAGGCACGAGCCCTCGGCGTAGCGGCTGACGCCGGTCTCCAGCGTCACGGTGCGAAGCGCGTCGGGGGTCCGCTCGGATGGGCGCATGGGGCAGGGCTCCTGTGGCCTTCGGGCGTCTTGCGCCGAATGAGGCCGCGCTTATCCTAGATCGCGAAGGCCCCGTCCATGGGGCGGTCGAGAGCATATGCGCCCAGAGACGTGAGCAGTCCGATCTTCACCCGCGGCCCGTCCCTGCCCGAGCTCGACGCGCGGGCGCGGGAGATATTCCGCCGGATCGTGGAGGGCTACCTGGAAACCGGCGAGCCGGTGGGGTCGCGGACCCTTTCCAAGGGCGGCCTGTCACTGTCGCCAGCCTCCATCCGCAACACCATGCAGGACCTGACGCAGCTTGGCCTGCTGGGCGCGCCGCACGCGAGCGCCGGGCGGCTGCCGACCCACGCGGGGCTGCGCCTGTTCGTGGACGGCCTGCTGGAAGTGGGCGACGTGGCCGAGGAGGAGCGCCGCTCCATCGAGGCCCGGCTGCACGCCCACGGGCGCAACTACGAAGACGCCCTGAACGAGGCCAGCGCCATCCTTTCGGGCCTGGCCCGGGGCGCCGGCGTGGTGGTCACCCCGATCCGCGACGCCGGCGTCAAGCATGTGGAGTTCGTGGCCCTGGGCGGCGAGCGGACGCTCGCCGTGATGGTCTTCGAGGACGGCACGGTGGAGAACCGGCTGATCCGCCTGCCCGCCGGCGTCACCCCATCCGCCCTGCAGGAGGCGTCGAACTTCCTCAACGCGCGCCTGCGCGGCCGCACCCTGGTGGAGGCCAAGTCCGACCTGCGCGCCGAACTGGACGGCGCCAAGCGCGAGCTCAACGAGGCGGCCGCCCGGCTGGTGGAAGGCGGGCTGGCGGCCTGGGGCGGGGGCGAGGTGGAAGACCGCGCCCTGATCGTTCGGGGCCGGGCCAACCTGCTGGAGGACCGCCAGGCGGTGGACGACCTGGAACGGGTGCGCTCGTTGTTCGAGGACCTGGAGCAGAAAGAACAGCTCATCCAGCTCCTGGACGGGGTCCGCGACGGCCAGGGGGTGCGCATTTTCATCGGCGCGGAAACGCGGCTGTTCTCGCTTTCGGGTTCCGCTGTGATCGCCGCGCCCTATATGACGGGCTCGCAGCGGGTGCTGGGCGCGATCGGCGTGATCGGTCCGGCCCGTTTGAACTATGCCCGGGTCATTCCGTTGGTGGACTACACCGCCCGCGTGCTTGGCCAGGTGATGAACGCGTAAGGGTCGTAAGGTTTCAGACATGTCCGACGAGAATTTCCCGGCCGACGAGCCCGAGGCGATGGACGATGATGCGGCCGAACTGGCCGCCGCTCGCGCCGAGGCCGCCGGCCTGAAGGAGCAGGTTCTCCGCTACGCCGCCGACGCCGAAAACACCCGCCGCCGGGCCGAGCGTGAGGCCAACGACGCCCGCGCCTACGCCATCCAGAAGTTCGCCAAGGACCTCCTGGCGGTGGCCGACAACTTGGCCCGGGCGCTGGCAGCCCAGCCGGTCGACACCGGCGACACGGCAGCGAAGAACTTCGTGGTCGGCGTGGAGATGACCGAGAAGGAGCTTCAGGCCGCCTTCGAACGCAACGGGCTCAAGCGTATCGACCCGGCCAAGGGCGACAAGTTCGACCCGCACCTGCACCAGGCGATGATGGAGCAGGCCGGCTCCGACGTGGCCCCCGGCTGTGTGATCCAGGTGTTCCAGCCGGGCTACGAGCTGCTGGGCCGCCTGGTCCGGCCGGCCATGGTGGTGGTGGCCGCCAAGGCCCCCGGCGCCAACGCCGGCGGGCCGGACGCGCCCGGGACCGCCAACCCTTACGGGGGGGCGGACGGCGACGGCTCCGGCGGGGCTGTGGATACCCGCGCTTAACGGCCATCCCTCCCCTTCCCCGGGGCTGCGTTTCCGCTAATGTCGCAAGTCCCCTCCAGTCGGGGAGTGCGCGGTCATGATTCGCCGCAGCGCTTGGGCGAGCCGGGACACGACATGAAGCTGACCATCGAACGCGCGGCGCTCCTGAAGGCGCTGGGCCACGTGCAGAACGCGGTGGAACGCCGCAACACCATACCCATCCTGTCGAACGTGCTGCTCTCAGCGGAGCGTGACCGGCTGTCCTTCTCGGCCACCGATCTCGACATGGAGATCATCGACGAGGCCATCGCCCAGGTGGATCAGCCGGGTCAGATCACCGCCCCGGCGCACACCCTCTATGAGATCGTCCGCAAGCTGCCTGAGGGCGCCGACGTGTCGCTCAGCTTCACCGGGGAGGATCCGCGACTGACGGTGCAGGCCGGCCGTTCGCGGTTCAACCTGCCGGTACTGCCGGCTGGCGACTTCCCGGTGATGAGCTCCGACGGGCTCTCGGGGCGCATGGCTGTCGACGTGGGCGACCTGATCCGGCTGATCGACAAGACCCGCTTCGCCATCTCGGCGGAAGAAACCCGCTACTACCTCAACGGGCTCTACCTCCACACCGTCGTCGAGGACGGGGTGCAGAAGCTGCGCGCCGTGGCCACCGACGGCAGCCGCCTGGCGCTGGCCGAGATGGCCGCGCCGGAGGGCGCCGCTGGCTCCCCAGGCGTCATCGTGCCGCGCAAGACCATCAACGAGGCCCGCCGCCTGCTGGAAGACGCCGGCGAGCAGATCGAGTTGCAGATCAGTCCGCAGAAGGTGCGCTTCGACTTCGGCGGCGCGGCGCTGACGTCCAAGGTCATCGACGGCAACTTCCCCGACTACGGCCGGGTGATCCCGCGCGACAACAACCGCGTGGTCATGGTCGACGCCAAGATGTTCGCCCAGGCGGTTGACCGGGTGGCCACCATCTCGGCGGAAAAGAGCCGCTCCGTGCGCATGGCCATCGAGTCCGGCAAGTGCGTGCTCACCGTGCGCAACATGGAAGCCGGCCAGGCGGTGGAGGAGCTGGAGCTGGACTACGACGGCGAGCCCTTCGAGCTGTCATTCAACGCCCGCTACCTGCTGGACATCACCGACCAGATCTCCGGAGAGACGGCGGAGTTGCGCTTCGGCGGCCCCAACGACCCGGCCCTGGTCCTCGACCCCGGCGACGCCGACGTCCGCTACATCCTGATGCCGCTGCGGGTCTGACCTGCCGGCCAGACTGGGAATGCCCATGAACAAGCTCGCCGCGGCTCTCGTGGCCCTCGCCGCCCTGTCCGCCGTCCCCGCCAACGCCCAGGTGGTCAAGCGCGAGCAGGGGCAGCTGGTCATGGAGAACGTGCCGGTGACGCCGCCGGACGTCCGCGAGGCCCTGCGGCGCTACCAGAATGCGCGCTCGGCCGGGTTTATGGACTGGCTGGCCGACGGCTCCATGCTGGTCTCCACGCGGTTCGGCCAGACCGGCCAGGTTCACCGGGTGACGACGCCCGGCGGCCAGCGCACCCAGATCACCTTCTTCGACGAACCGGTGGCCGGCGCCCAGGGCGTCCCCGGCCAACCGGGGCGCTACATGTTCACCCGCGACGTGGGCGGAGCGGAGTATTTCCAGGGCTATCTGGCGGGCCTGACCGGCCCCGACGTAGCCTTCACGGAGCCGAATACCCGCAACGCCGGCTTCGTCTTCTCCAAGGACGGCCAGCGGCTGGCTTGGAGCCGGGTGACCCCAGGCTCCGGCGACTACGACATCATGCTGATGGATGTGGCCAATCCCGCCACCCGCAAGGTGGCCCTGGAAGGAACCGGCGCGCTTTCGCCCATCGCCTTCTCGCCAGACGGGACTCAGTTGCTGCTCGGCCGCCGCCTCTCCGTGCAGTCGTCGAAGCGCTTCCTGATGAACCTCGCCACCGGCCAGGTCAGCGAGATTCACCCCTCGAAGGCCGAGATCGCCTTTGACGGCGGCGAGTTCACCCCGGACGGCCGCGCCATACTGATGTTGTCCGACGAGGGCTCGGAGGTCGCGCGCCTGGTGAGCTACGACATCGCCAGCAAGCGCATCACCCCGGTGGCGGACGGCGGCGCCTGGGAAATCGAGCGCTTCGACCTCTCCGACGACGGCCGCACCCTGGCCTATGCGGTCAACGAGGACGGGCGCTCCAAGGTGGTGGTCCGCGACCTGGTCACCCGCCGGGCGCTGCCGCAGCCGAGCCTGCCAGTCGGGGTGGCCGGGGGCCTGAAGTTTTCACCCGATGGCCGGCGCCTGGCCATCGGCCTCAACAGCGCCACCTCGCCCGCCGACATCTGGGTGTGGGACCTGGCGCCGGCCACGCTCACCCGCTGGACGTACAGCGAGATGGGCGGCCTCGACCCAGCCGCAATGGTCGAGCCCAGCCTGGCGCGCTTCAAGTCCTTCGATGGCCGCGAGATACCGGCCTGGGTCTACAAGCCCAGGACGGCGGGCAAGGCGCCGGTGATCATCTCCATCCACGGCGGGCCGGAAGGCCAGTCGCGGCCGACCTTCTCGTCCACCTACCAGTACTATGTGAACGAGCTGGGGGCCGCGGTGATCGTGCCCAACGTCCGCGGCTCCACGGGCTACGGCAAGACCTTCGTCAGCCTCGACAACGGCATGAAGCGCCGCGAGTCGGTGCGCGATATCGGCGCCTTGCTGGACTGGATCGCCACCCAGCCTGACCTGGACGCCGGCCGCGTGGTGGTCACCGGCGGCTCCTACGGCGGCTACATGACGTTGGCCGCCTTCGCTGACTACAACGACCGGCTGGCCGGCGCGGTGGACACCGTCGGCATCTCCAACTGGCTGACGTTCCTCGCCAACACCGAGGGCTACCGTCGCGACCTACGCCGGGCGGAGTACGGCGACGAGCGGCTGCCCGCCATGCGCGCCTATCTGGAGAAGGACAGCCCGATCGCCCAGACCGCCCAGATGAAGAAGCCGCTGTTCGTCATCGCCGGCTTCAACGACCCGCGTGTGCCGTGGACCGAGGGCCAGCAGATCGTCGAGAAGGTCCGCGCCAACGGCGGCGAGGTCTGGTGGATGATGGCCCGGGACGAAGGCCACGGCTTCCGCAAGAAGCAGAACACCGATGCGCTCCGGGAAGCCGAGACCCTGTTCCTGAAGAAGGTGTTCGAAACGCGCTAAACGCCTAGTGCCCGTGGGGACCTTCGTAGACGCCGGGGGCGAGGCGCTCGTCCTCGGGGCCCTCGCTGCCGGCGGGCAGGACGAAGCGCCGGTCGCAGTAGGGGCATTCGACGAAGGTGGCCTCGCCCATCTCCAGGTAGACCCGCGGGTGGCCCAGGGCGCCTCCGACCCCGTCGCAGGCCACCCGGCCGGAGCGCACCACGACGATTTCCGGGGCCGGCAGGTCAGGCGTCAGGGCCGGCTTGGCGGGCATGGGCTCGGGCCGCGCCTGGGTGCGGACAGCCTTGGGGCGGACGGCCTTGGGGTCGAGGGGTCGGGCCATGACGGGAAACCTCTGGAGTGCGCTTGGCGCTGCGCGTGGGTGCGCCTAGGTATGCGACGGCGGCTTTCGCCGTCAATCGACTGGATGGCGCATGCAACTGCCCGAGTACGCGATCGAGGCCAAGGGCCTGGTGAAGACCTACGCCGCCACCAAGACCACGCCGCAGATGCACGCGCTGCGCGGCATCGACCTGGCCATCCCGCGGGGCTCGATCTTCGGGCTGCTGGGCCCCAACGGCGCGGGCAAGTCGACTTTCATCAACATCCTGGCGGGGCTGTGCCGCAAGACCTCCGGCCAGGTGAAGATCTGGGACCGCGACATCGACGAGCGGCCCCGCGATGCGCGCGCCGCCATCGGCGTGGTGCCGCAGGAAATTTCCGCCGACCCGTTCTTCACGCCCAGAGAGTCCCTGGAGGTGGCGGCCGGCATGTATGCGGTGCCCGCCAAGGAACGGCGCACCATGGAACTGCTTAATGCGCTGGGCCTCGGCGACAAGGCGGGCGCCTATGTCCGCCAGCTCTCCGGCGGCATGAAGCGCCGGCTGATGGTGGCCAAGGCCATGGTGCACAACCCGCCGGTGCTGATCCTCGACGAGCCCACCGCCGGCGTCGACGTGGAGCTGCGCAAGCAGCTCTGGAACTACGTCCTGGAGCTGAACCGCAAGGGGGTGACCATCGTGCTCACCACCCACTACCTGGAGGAGGCCCAGGAGCTCTGCGACCAGATCGCCATCATCAACCGCGGCCAGGTGGTGGCCTGCGAACCCACCACCACCCTGCTGAGGCGGATGGACACCCGCCAGGTGCTGGTGACCCCGGAGGAGCCGATGACGGAGGCGCCGGCGCTGGCCGGCTTCGAGACCCGGCTGTTGCCGTCCGGCGGTTTCTCGGTGACCTACCGCACCGGCCAGTCCACCGTCGAACAGGTGCTGGCCGCGATCCGCGCCGCGGGCCTGCACATCAAGGACATCTCCACCGAGGATCCCGATCTGGAGGACGTGTTCGTCTCCCTGACCTACGCGGCGGCCCCCGAGGCGGTGGACATCTAGGGGAGACCGCGTTCAAGGGGCTGCGAGACTCGGATCGATGGGCTAGCGTCGGCGGCCCATGAACGCGCCGGCGCCTCCGACCCTGCCAGACCCCGCCGCCGGCGCCTCGCCGGTGATGGCGCAGTTCTTCGAGGCCAAGGCGCGCCAGCCCGACGCGCTGATCTTCTTCCGCATGGGCGACTTCTACGAACTGTTCTTCGAAGACGCCCAGAAGGCCGCCGCCGCCCTGGGCATCACGCTCACCGCCCGGGGCGTCCATGGGGGCCAGCCGATCCCCATGTGCGGGGTGCCAGCCCATGCGGCGGAGGCCTATCTGGCCAAGCTGGTGCGCGCGGGCTTCAAGGTCGCCCTGTGCGAGCAGATGGAGGACCCGGCGGAGGCCCGCAAGCGCGGCTCCAAGTCGGTGGTCCGCCGCGACCTGGTGCGGGTGGTGACGCCGGGCACGCTCACCGAGGACGGCCTGCTGGACGCCCGCGGCGCCAACCGCCTGGCCGCCGTGGCGGTGCGCGCCGGGCAGGCGGCGGTGGCCAGCGTCGAGCTTTCCACCGGCGAGGTGGAGTGCCTGGCGGTGAGCGTCGCCGGCCTCGCCTCCGCCCTGGCGGCGCTCGGTCCGTCGGAGATCCTGGTCCCCGACCGGCTGTTCGCCGACCCGGCCGTCGCCGAGGCGTTGAAGGGCGCTGGCGGCTTCGTGCAGCCGATGGCGCAGGCGTTGGCCGAACCCTCGGCCTCGGAAGCGCGGCTGAAGCGGCTCTACGGGGTGGACACCCTGGACGGCTTTGGGCAGCTCATGGGCGCGGAGGTCTCGGCCCTGGGCCTGATCGCCGCGCACCTGGAGACCACCCAGGCCGGCCGGGTCCCGGCGCTCTCTGCCCCCCGGCGCGCGGGCGAGGCCGACGTCA
>NZ_JBKJTG010000203.1:0-11771 GCF_046590535.1 Phenylobacterium sp.
CCTTCGCCGCGTCCCGCCGCGTCAGGACGCCCGCGAACCGGCAGACGTCGGTCGAGGTGCCGCCCATGTCGAAGCCCAGCACGGCTCCGGCGCCGGCCGCGACCGCGGTTCGCGCGACCCCCACCACGCCGCCGGCGGGCCCGGAGACCACCGCGTCGCGGCCGCGGAACGCCTCGGCGCGGACCAGGCCGCCGGCCGAGGTCATGAAGTAGAGCGGCGCGCCGGCCACCGCGTTGGCGACCTGGCGGACGTAGGCCTGCAGCACCGGCGTCAGATAGGCGTCGGCGACAGTGGTCTCGGCGCGAGGGATGAACCGGGGCAGGGGAGACACCTCATGGCTGAGCGCCACGAAGGCGAAGCCGGCCTGCCGGGCCAGGTCGCCAGCGGCCAGCTCGTGGGCCGGGTTGAGGTCAGCGTGCAGGAAGGCGATGGCGCAGGCGTCGTAGCCCTCGGCCGCTGCGCCGCTGAGCTTCGCAGCCAGGGCGGCGAGGTCCAGCGGGCGGACCACGGCGCCGGCCGCGTCCAGCCGCTCATGGGCCTCCACCACGCCGGCATAGAGCGGCGCTGGCCTGACGATATTCAGGGCGAAGAGGTCGGGGCGGGTCTGGTCGCCGATCACCAGGGCGTCGGCGAAGCCCTCGGTGGTGACGAACAGGGTCTTCGCCCCGCGGCGCTCCAGGAGCGCATTGGTGGCGACGGTGGTGCCCATCTTGATGGCCGCCACCCGGTGGGCGGGGAAGGGCTGGCCGGGGGCGGCGCCCAGCACCCGGCGCATGGCTTCCACGGCGGCGTCGGCATAGGCCGGCGAGGCTGAGAGCAGCTTCAGCGAGACTTCCGACCCGTCGTCGGCGCGGCCGATCACATCGGTGAAGGTGCCGCCCCGGTCGATCCAGAAGCTGAAGCGCCTGTCCAAAACTTAACCTCGGTAATGATTGTCACGGCGCGGCCACGGTCTTATGGCTTCCGCTTACTCTCATGAGCTTCTGGCGCAAAATAGCTGGGCTGGCGGTCCGCAACCTCGACGAAGCGGACTGCGCCCAATGCCCGCCCGGCCTGCCCGGCGAGGACCCCGCGTTCTCCACCGCGGTGACGGCGCTTGGGGCGAAGCTGGCCAAGGCCGACGGTGACGCCCGGACCGGCGAGTACGACGCCTTCTCCATCGTCTTCCAGTCCGAGCCGCAGAGTTCCGGCAATGTGCGCAGGCTCTACAACCTGGCCCGCCAGACCACCCGCGGCTTCGAGAGCTATGCCCGGCGGCTGAAGAAGCGCTACGGCGGCTGCCCCCAGCTTCTCGAGGACGTGCTGGACGGCCTGTTCCACATCGCCGGCTCCGACGGCGCGGTGACCGCCGACGAGCTGAGCTATCTGGAGCGGGTGTCGGAGCTGTTCGGCCAGTCGCCGCTGACCTTTCGCCGGCTGAAGGCGACGCACCTGGGCGCGGCCAACGACGACCCCTACACGATCCTGGGGGTGGCGCCCGACGCCACCGACGAGGCCGTGCGCGCCTCGTGGAAGGCGCAGCTTTCCGAGGCGCACCCCGACCGCGCCCGGGCCCGCGGCCTGCCGTCGGAGTTCATCGAGGTGGCCGAGGCCAAGGCCGCGGCGATCAATGCGGCCTTCGACACCGTGGTGCGCGAAAGGCGGGCAATGACACTGCAAGGCGCAGCATAGTGAGCGATCCCGGCGGGTTAACCCTTCTGTGAGGTTGACGACGGGAACCCGCAGGGCGACATATTCTCTATAGTCCCTGGATAAGGGGCATGAAGGAACGCTGATGGTGAGAGAATTCGCCGCCCGGCACGGATCCGCCCTTCGCAGCCTGGCTGTGATCGGGGGCAGCCTCGCGACCGCCGCCGCCGTGGTGGTTGGCCTGATGCTGGCGGTGTTCTTCGCCGCCACCGTCGCCGTGATCGCGCTGATGGCCTCGGCGCTGCTGGTCCTGGCCGGCCTGGCGCTGCGGGCGCGGCGCACGGCCCGCGCCCGCTCGCGCGGCGATGGCGTCATCGAAGCCCGCCACCTGGGCGGCCACCACTGGGTGGCCTACGGCTGGAACGAGCGCAGCTAGGCGCCTCACCTGCTCCGAAAGCGGAGCTAGCTGGCTTTCCACGAACCACACGAACGGGGCCGACTGCTCGGCGTGCCGCTGCCTGCTGGCGTGGTTCGTGTGGTTCGTGGCCCATCTTGTCGCCGGCGAACCGGGAGAGCAGGGGATCAGCAGAGATGACAGGGGAGGTGTTGCCGACTACCGTCGCCTTTCAAACAGATGTTGGGAGGACGGCCATGATCGGTGTGATCGCGACGCTTAAGATCCAGGATGGCAAGGCCGATGAGTTCGAGGCCTTCTTCGGCGAGCTGGCCAAGCAGGTTCGCGCCAACGAGGCCGGCAACGTCGCCTACCAGCTCACCAGGAGCCGCACCGAACCCAACACCTACAAGGTCCTGGAACTCTACAAGGACCAGGACGCGCTCACCCATCACGGGGGCACCGACTACTTCAAGGCCGCGGGGCCGAAGTTCGCCGGGGTGCTGGGCGGCCGGCCGGAGATCGAGTACCTCGACGGCGTGGGCTAGGGCCATGGACCTGGACTTCAGCGCCGAGGACCTGGCTTTCCGCGAGGAGGTCCGCAGCTTCATCGCCGCCAACTTCGACGACGACATGCGCGCGAAGATGACCCAGTCGAAGAACGGCCACATCGACAAGGCGGGCCAGGTGCGCTGGCTGAAGCGCCTGCACGAGAAGGGCTGGATCGTCCCCGACTGGCCGGTGGAGTACGGCGGCACCGGCTGGGCCGCGGCGCAGAAGTACATCTACGACATGGAGATGGCGCTGGCCGGGGCGCCCTCCACCGGCAACATGGGTATCCGCATGTGCGCGCCGGTGGTGATGGCCTTCGGCACCCCCGAACAGAAGGCCCAGCACCTGCCCAAGATCCTGGCGACCGACGTGTGGTGGTGCCAGGGCTATTCCGAGCCGGGTTCGGGGTCGGACCTGGCGTCCCTGGCCATGAAGGCCGAGCGGGACGGCGACGACTATGTGCTCAACGGGTCGAAGACCTGGACCACCTATGGCCAGTGGGCCGACTGGATGTTCTGCCTGGTGCGCACCAGCCAGGAGCCGATCCGCCAGATGGGCATCAGCTTCCTGCTTCTCGACATGAAGAGTCCAGGCATCACCATCCAGCCGATCCGCACCCTGGATGGCCCGCCACAGGGCGACCAGGAGGTCAACCAGGTGTTCTTCGACAACGTCCGCGTGCCGGTTTCAAACCGCATCGGCGAGGAGGGCCAGGGCTGGACCTACGCCAAGTACCTGCTGCAGTTCGAGCGCGGCAACGCCTATGCGCCCGGGCTCACCAACCAGCTGGCGAAGGTCAGGAAGATCGCCGGCCTGGAGCGGGCCGATGACGGCCAGCGGGTGCTGGACGACCCGGACTTCCGCAGAAAGCTTTCCGAGGTGCAGATCAAGGTCGAGGCGCTGAACGCCACCGAGCTTCGGGTGTTCGCCGGACGCGCGGCCGGCGAGGCCATGGGCGCCACGTCCTCGATGCTGAAGCTGGAGGGTTCGCAGATGCAGCAGGCGATCACCGAGCTCGCCTTGGAGGCGGTGGGGGTCTATGCGCAGCCCTTCGTGGAGGACACCTGGGCGCATCTGCGGGGCGAGACCAACGTGCCCCGCGCCGGGCCGGACTATGCGGCGACGGTGGCGCCGATGTACTTCAATTACCGCAAGACCTCGATCTATGCGGGGTCCAACGAGATCCAGCACAACATCATGGCCAAGATGGTGCTGGGCCTTTAGCCCAGCCCGATGATGCGGACCGCCGCCACCTGGGCCGGGTTCGCCATGATGTGCCTGGGCATGTTTATGGCGATCCTGGACGTGCAGGTGGTGGCCACCTCGATCCCGACGATCCAGCGGGCGCTGGACGTGGCGCCCGACCAGATCTCCTGGATCCAGACGGCCTATCTGATCGCCGAGGTGATCGCGATCCCGCTGACCGGGTTCCTGACCCGGCTGCTGACCATGCGGTGGCTGTTCGTGGCGGCGCTCAGCCTGTTCACCGTGGCGTCCATCGGCTGCGCCGCCAGCACCAGTTTCGAGAGCCTGATCGCCTGGCGGATCGTCCAGGGGCTGGCCGGCGGCACCCTGATCCCGGCGGTGTTCTCGGCAGTGTTCCTGTTGTTCCCGAAAGGCCGCCAGGCGGTGGCCACCACGGTGGCGGGCGTGCTGGCGGTGCTGGCGCCCACCGTGGGCCCCGTGGTCGGCGGCTGGATCACCGAGACCTACTCCTGGCACTGGCTGTTCCTGATCAATGTGGTCCCGGGCGTGGTGGCGGCGGTCGCGGCGATCTGGCTGCTGCCCCGGCACCGGCCGAACTGGGGGGAGGCGAGGACGCTGGACGCGGCCTCACTGGGGCTGATGGCGCTGGCGCTGGCGGCCCTGGAGATCGGACTGAAGGAGGGCCCGGCGCGGGGCTGGCTGTCGGCGCCGATCCTGGGGCTGCTGGCGGTGACGCTGGGGGCGGCGGGCGTCTTCCTGCGACGAACCCTGAGGGCTCCACACCCCATCGTGCAGCTTTCAGCATTCCGCGACCGGGGCTTCGTGATCGGCTGTCTGTTGAGTTTCGTGCTTGGGGTGGGCCTGTTCGGCTCGGTCTATCTGATGCCGGTGTTCCTGGCGGCGGTGCGCGGCTACGGCGCCCTGCAGATCGGCGCGATCATGCTGGTCACCGGGGTAGTCCAGCTGGTCATGGCGCCCATCGCGGTGGCCCTGGAACGCCGGGCCGATGCGCGGCTGCTCACCGCGGCGGGGTTCGCTCTCTTCGCCGCAGGGCTGGCCATGAGCGCCTTCGAGACCCCGCAGACCGGCTACGACGAGATGTTCTGGCCGCAGGTGGTGCGGGGCGCGGCGATCATGTTCTGCCTGCTGCCACCCACCCGCATGGCGCTGGGACATCTGGCGGATCACCAGGTGGCCGACGCCAGTGGCCTGTTCAACCTGATGCGCAACCTGGGCGGGGCCATCGGCCTGGCGCTGATCGACACGGTGCTCTACGGCCGCGGGCCGCACCACGCCAAGGCGATCATCGCCGACCTGCAGGCGGGCGACGTGGCCACCGCGCAGGCGGTGGGCATACCGCTGGCGATGTTCACCGCGCGGGGGTCAGATCCCGTCGACCCGGGCGTCATGGCCATGCTTGAGCCGATGGTGCAGGCCCTGGCCTTCACCCGCGCCGCCAACGAGGCCTGGGCCATGGTGGCGGTGCTGACGTTGACCGCCCTGGCCAGCGTGGCGTTCGCGCCGCGCCGGCCGCAGGCCTGAGCGCTACTTGCTAAGCTGGCCGCGGACCGCGCCGCCAGGGAACTCGGCGTTGTGGACGTTGACGTAATAGGCGCCGGGATTCTGCAGGATGTCCTTGACCACCGCGGCGTCGGCGGTGGCGCAGCCGGAGCTCTTGCCAGCGGCGGGGGCCTCGAGCTTCACCACCACAGGCCCGGCGGCGTCGGCGGGCGCCTTGTGGATATGCGCCATGGTGGCCGCCGCGATCGCCCTGACCTCAAGTTCGTAGCAGACCTGGGCCTGGCCGACGTTGACCCGCAGGCGGGCGTCGCCGCCGCCGTCCGGATCGCCGGCGGCGGGCTTCTCCGCCGCGCCGGTCAGGCTGGCGCCGAGGGGCCGGCCGCCCTCCTGGGCCGAAGCCGGGATGGCGAAGAGCGCCAGGACGCAGGCGGCGCCCGCGAGGCGGATCGGGAGGTGAGGCATGGCAGGTTCCTTCAGTTGATCCGTGTGGGGATGATCACCGGCAGGTGCTCGTAGCCCTTCACGAAGGACGAGTGGACCCGGCGGGGCGGGCCGGTGACCTCGATGGTCGGGAAGCGCTTGAGGATCTCTTCCCAGATGACCTTGAGCTGCAGCTCGGCCAGGCGGTTGCCGACGCAGCGGTGGATGCCGAAGCCGAAGGACAGGTGCTGGCGCACCCGCGGGCGATCGATCCAGAAGTCGTTGGGCCGCTCGATGACCTCCTCGTCGCGGTTGCCGGAGACGTACCACATGGCGACCTTCTCGCCCTGCCTGATGGTCTTGCCGCCCAGCTCGAAGTCCCGGGTGGCGCGGCGCGCCATGTAGGCCAGGGGCGTCTGCCAGCGGATGGTTTCCGACACCATGGCCGGGATGCAGGAGGGGTCGGCCTTCAGCCGGGCGTACTGGTCGGGGTTCTGGTTCAGCGCCAGGATCGAGCCGGTGATGGTGTTGCGGGTGGTGTCATTGCCGCCGACGATCAGCAGGATCAGGTTCCCCAGGTATTCCATGCGGTCCATGTTCCGGGTGGCCTCGCCGTGGGCCAGCATGGAGATCAGGTCGGGCTTGGGCGGGGCGTTCACCCGCTCGTTCCACAACCGCATGAAGTAATCGACGCACTCGAAGAGCTCCGCGCGGCGCTCGGCCTCGGCGCCGTCGGGATCGGTGGTGGAGAAGATGCCGCTGTCGGGGGCCGCGGTGGCCACGTCCGACCAGCGGGTGAGCTTGCGGCGGTCCTCCCAGGGGAAGTCGAACAAGGTCGCCAGGGTCATGGTGGTGAGCTCGATGGAGACCTTGTCCACCCAGTCGAACTCCACGCCGATGGGGCAGGCGTCGAGGATCTCGCCGGCCCGCTCGCGGATGATCGGCTCCATCTTGGCGAGGTTGGGACCTGCGACGATGGGGCTGACGGTCTTGCGCTGCACGTCGTGCTTGGGCGGGTCCATGGCGATGAACATCGGCAGGGTGAAGTCTTCCGCCGGATCGGGCAGGACGATGGTCGGCTCCGAGGAGAACACCTCGTGATTGGTGTCCACGGCCATGATGTCGTTGTACTTGGTCACCGACCAGTAGCCGCCGATCTCCTCCTCGGCGGAGACCGCCCAGTGCACCGGGTCTTCTTTCCGCAGGCGCTCGAAGTAGGGCCACATGGTGTCGGTGCGGAACAGCTCCGGATCGGCCGGATTGATCTCGGAAAGCGGCATGGCGTAGGCGGCGTCGCGGGCCGCACGCTTTACGTCGATGGAGCCGTCGTCCATGGGTCGTCCTCCCGGGCCGTCAGCGCTCTCTGACCGCCGTTCAGATAGCATCGCTCCGATTGGCCGCCAGGGGAAGTCGTCGCCGGCGGCCCGCGGGGCCAATGCTGGCGGCGGGCGCAGATTTTCTGGACTGACGCGGCGGTCGGGCGATGGTCTACGCTTCGCCTAACAGTTGTTTGAACCGGAACCTGCGCATGGCCGCCGACGCCCTCTTCAAGCCCTTCAGCGTCAAGGGTTTGCACCTCAAGAACCGCATCGTCATGGCGCCCATGACCCGTTCGTTCTCACCGGGCGGCGTGGCGACCGAGGACGTGGCGCAATACTACCGCCGACGCGCCGAGGGCGAGGTGGGGCTGATCGTGTCGGAGGGCACGGGCGTGGACCGGCCGGCGTCGCTGAACGATCCCAAGGTGCCGCGCTTCCACGGAGAGGCGGAGTTGGCCGCCTGGAAACGGGTGATCGACGAGGTGCACGCGGCGGGCGGGGTGATGGCGCCGCAGCTCTGGCACGTGGGCGCGGTGCGCAGCCGCGAGGCGGAGTGGACGCCGCCGGGCCCCTATGACAGCCCGTCGGGTCTTTCGCGGCCGGAAAAGAAGTTCGGCGAGGCGATGAGCGACGCCGACGTGGCCGACGCCATCCGCGCCTTCGCCGAGGCCGCGGGGAACGCCAAGCGGCTGGGCTTCGACGCCGTGGAGCTGCACGGGGCGCACGGCTATCTGATCGACCAGTTCTTCTGGGACGGCACCAATCGTCGCGAAGACGCCTATGGCTCCAAGGCGCTGCCGGGCCGGGCGCGGTTCGCCGGCGACATCCTGCGCGCGGTGCGCCAGGCGGTGGGGCCGGACTACCCGGTGATCATCCGCATCAGCCAGTGGAAGCAGCAGGACTACGACGTGAAGCTGGCCGAGACGCCCAAGGCGCTGGAGACCTGGCTGGGCGCCCTGGTCGACGCCGGCGCCGACGTGCTGCACTGCTCGCAGCGCCGGTTCTGGGAGCCGGAGTTCGAGGGCTCGGACCTGAACTTCGCCGGCTGGGCCAAGACGCTTACCGGTGTGCCGACCATCACCGTGGGCTCGGTGGGCCTGTCGGGCGATTTCATCGCGGGCTTTTCCGGCGAGAGCGCCCAGCCCGCCTCGCTGGAGGAACTGGAGCGCCGGCTGGATCGCGGCGACTTCGACCTGGTGGCCGTGGGCCGGGCCCTGCTTCAGGACCCGCAGTGGGCGGTGAAGGTCCGCGAGGGCCGCACCAGCGAACTGGCCGCCTTCGAGCGCAGCGTGATGGCGACGCTCTATTAGCCGTTGAAGTTGAGCTTCAGGCCGGGCCGGGGCCAGCGGGCCTTGTAGAGCTTGCCGGTGGCCGAGGCGGTGACCCAGGCGGTGCGCATGTCGTCGCCGCCGAAGCAGATGTTGGTGCAGATCAGATCCGGGAACGGGTAGTGCTCGGTGGCGCCGTCGGGGTCGAAGGCGGTGATGCCGCCGTTGATGATGGTGGCCACGCAGACCTTGCCGGAAGCCTCCATCGCCAGGCTGTCGAGGAGCTGGTAGCCGGGCAGGTTGCAGATCACCCGGCCGGGGGCGAAGCCGGGCTGCGGGCCGAGTTGGCCGGGCGCCTCCATGTCGAAGGCCCACAGGCGGCCGAGCTGGGTGTCGGCGACATAGACGACGCGCTCGTCCGGCGAGAGGCCGACGCCGTTGGGGGAGATCAGGTGGTCGCGCTGGCGGCTGATGTGGGAACCGTCGGTGCGCGCGTAGCAGAGCGCCCCGTGCTTGCGGCCCTCCGGCGTCGAGCAGCCGTGGTCGGTGAACCAGAAGCCGCCCTGCTTGTCGAACACCAGGTCGTTGGGCCCCACCAGGCGCTTGCCCTCGCAGGCGTCGTAGACGGTCTCCAGCTTTCCCGACTCGAGGTCGAAGCGCTGGATCATGCCGCCGGTGTGGCTGGCCGGCGTCGGGCCGGGAACGCACATGCCTTGCACGTCGAGCCACTCGAAGGCCGCGCCGTTGTTGGTAATCCAGATGGCCCCGTCCGGGCCGATTGCCGCGCCGTTGGGGCCGCCGCCGGTCTCCACCACGGTCTGCTTGGCCCCGTCCGGGGTGACCCGGGTCAGCCGCTGGCCCTTGATCTCGGTGAGGATCACCGAGCCGTCGGCCATGGCGATGGGCCCCTCAGGGAATTCGAAGCCCTCGGCGACCAGTTCGATGTCCATGGCGTTTTTCCCTGCCGGCTTTTCTGACATTATGTCCGCAATGCGCGGCCCGAGGCCACTGTCGATGACCAAGCTCTACGAATGGGACTTCTTCGCCTGGACGAAGGATCAGGCTGACGCCCTGCGCCGGCGCAGCGTCAACGAACTCGACTGGGAAAACCTGCTGGAGGAGGTTGAGAGCATGGGACGGCAGGAGCGGGGAGAACTCAGGAGCCATCTCGTAGTGCTGCTGACCCACCTGCTCAAATGGCGTTTCCAGCCCGAGCGGCGAGGACGAAGCTGGATGCTCAGCATCCTTGAGCAGCGTTCCGAAGCCCAGCGCGTGATGCGGGAGAACCCCAGCTTAAAGCCCGTGATCGAAGAGATCATGCGCGAGGCGTATGAAACCGCTCGATTGCGTGCGGCCAAGGAGACCCGCCGCCTGCCGAAGCGGTTTCCCGCGCAGTGCCCGTTCACCTGGGACGAGGCCATGGCCGAGCCGGTGGGCGACGCGGATTGAGTCAGAGGCGTTCCAGCACCCGGAAGGTGAAGGAGTATTCGTCCTCGTCGCCGGCCTCATGGCGCTCCGAACGCACCTCGCGCCACTGGCTTTCGTCGATGGGATCCAGCACCACGTCGCCCTCCACCTCGGCGTGCACCTCGGTGAGGTAGAGCCTGCGGGCGCGGGGGAGCGCCAGGCCGAACAGGGAGGCGCCGCCGATCACGCAGACCTCGGCCTGGCCGTCCTCCTCGGCCTGTTCGCGACCGATGGAGAGCGCCTCGGAGAATTCCTCGCAGACGACCGCGCCGTGCGGTTCGAAGGATCCGTCGCGGGAGAGCACGATGTTCATTCGCCCGACCAGGGGCTTGCGGGGCAGGCTGTCCCAGGTCTTGCGGCCCATGATCACCGGCTTGCCCATGGTCACCGCCCGGAAGATCGCCAGGTCGGACTTCAGCCGCCAGGGGAGCTTGCCCCTGCGCCCGATGACGCCGTTGCGGGCGCGGGCGATCGGGCCGGCGGTGAGGATGGCGCTAACTGGCACGGCCCTGCCAACGCTTGTCGAGCACTTCGATCTTGGGCGGAGGGCGCCACCACTCTTCAGCCACGTTCAGCGGCGCCAAGTAGGTGAAGGCTCGCTCCCAAACGGCTCTCAGCGGGACCGCAAACTCCATACGAGCTTCGGGCTCACTCAGCCGACCGGCGATGACGCCATCGGCCATGCTTTCCAAGAAGGCGAACACACGACGCATGGCGGCTGTTGCCTCGCCGGTTTCGTCTTCCATCATGTGCATCGGCACGGCGCCACGAAGCACCTCTCGCGCGGCAAGCAGGTCTCCAGAATTCCACTTTCCGATGAACTGCACGATCTCATCGACTGGATCGGCCGGGGGCGCTGACGGCTTGGCGACCTCCGTCACGCTCACGGGGCCGACCACCTGAAGCATACGACGGATTCTGTTTGCAGCTGGCCCCAACGCGGCTAGCAGGTTCGCGTCCTGCCGTTTGGATACGTATGTGAGCGGCGTCAGGCCGAGCAGGTCGGTGGGGAGTTGAAGCTTTTCATCGTCGGGCATCACGTAGACGCACCGGTCAGAGCCACGTGCTCCGATCATCAGCCCCAGTTCAAAGACGACATTGTCCCGAGGCGTGGCGCCCTGCTCCAGCCGCATCACTCGGATGTCGTCCGGCGTAAATACGAACGCTGCGAAGTCCGTCTTCCTAGCTACCTCCAGGAGGTCGGCCAGCGTCGATGCGGTGGGGGTGAATACACCCTGCGGCCAGACGGTGGGCTCAGCATCGTATTCCAAGCTCTCCTGGAGAGCGTAGGCCACTTCCAAACCCTCGACCGACGAGCCGATGAAAAGGCTTGGCTTCCCGTTTGAACTCACCTGGCCACCTTGGCGGGGATGTGCGGGTGGGCATGATAGTCGACCAGTTTGAAGTCTTCATATCCGTAGCTGAACAGGTCGGCCTTGTCGGCGAGCTTCATCACCGGCAGCGGCATGGGCTGGCGGGTCACCTGCAGACGGGCCTGGTCCAGGTGGTTCAGATAAAGGTGGGCGTCGCCCAGGGTGTGGACGAACTCGCCGGGCTCCAGGCCCGTGACCTTGGCTACCATCAAGGTGAGCAGGGCGTAGCTGGCGATGTTGAACGGCACGCCCAGGAAGACGTCGGCCGAACGCTGGTAGAGCTGGCAGGAGAGCTTCCCGTCGGCCACGAAGAACTGGAACAGGCAGTGGCAGGGCGGCAGGGCCATGTCCTCCACATCAGCGGGGTTCCACGCCGAGACGATGTGGCGGCGGCTGTTCGGGTTGGTCTTCAGGCCCTCCACCACGGCGGCGATCTGGTCGATCACCCGGCCGTCGGGGGCGGCCCAGGAGCGCCACTGCTTGCCGTAGACCGGTCCGAGGTCGCCGGTGGGGTCGGCCCATTCGTCCCAGATGCTGACGCCGCGTTCCTGCAGCCAACGCACGTTGGTGTCGCCGCGCAGGAACCACAGCAGCTCCAGGATGATCGACTTCTTGTGCAGCT
>NZ_JBKJTG010000096.1:0-12353 GCF_046590535.1 Phenylobacterium sp.
CGCCGGGTGGCGGTGGTCAGTTCGCCCGCCCAGAATAGGCACTCCACCGCCCGCTTGGCCTCGCTCCAGCCCCACCAGCCGCCGGCGCCCTTCGCGCCCAGTTCCAGATCCGAGGCAGCCAGCGGCCCGCGGTCACGCACCTGTTCCAGCGCCCGGTCCACCAGATCGCGCCGCTCGCGCAGGAACCGCGCCACCCCCTTCCACACGCCGACTCCTTCGCGGGCGTCATCCATCCGCCAGCGGAACAGCGGCTGGCTGGCCAGCGGCAGCAGGCTGGCCTCATGCGCCCAATATTCGAAGAGGGCGGGTTTTTTCCCCCAGGCCACCTCCTCAAGGAGGGCGCGCGGATAGGCGCCCAGCCGCGAGAAGGCCGGGATGTAGTGGGTGCGCGAGACCACATTGACGGAATCGATCTGCACCACGCCCAGCCGCTCGATGATCTTCAGCAGTTCGCGGCAGCCGATGTCGCCGTCCGGGCGCGCGCCGAGGCCTTGCGCGGCCAGGGAGATGCGGCGGGCCTCGCCCGCGGTGAGGGTGTCTGTCATCCAGTCCCGCCCGGGCCACTCGCTGCGGCAAAGCTAGCGGGCGAACAAAAAAAGAACAAGACTAGCCGGCCGTTTGCCCAGGCTCAGCGTTCCAGCCGTCCGTCGCTGAGGGCGGCGACGTCGAACTCGAAGACGATGTCGGGATCCGGCGGGCTCACCGTCTTGGCGATCTTGGCCGGCGCCAGGACCTTCAGGAGATGGCGCATGATGTGCACGCGGGCCAGCTTCTTCTTGTCGGTGTGGACCACCACCCACGGGGTCTGGGCGCTGTGGGTTCGCGTGAGCATCTCGTCGCGGGCCTTGCTGTAGTCGTCCCACTTGTCCTGGGCGACGGCGTCCAGCGGGCTGACCTTGAGCGCCTTGAGCGGATCGGTGCGCCGGGCGTCGAGGCGCTCGCCCTGTTCCTTGCGCGAGATGTCCAGCCACAGCTTGATGATCTGGATGCCGCCGTCGGCCAGCATGCGCTCGAACACCGGGACGTCGTCGAGGAAGGTTTCCTGCTCCTCGGGCGTGGAGAAGCCCATCACCCGCTCGACCCCGGCGCGGTTGTACCAGGAGCGGTTGAAGATCACGAACTCGCCCGCCGCCGGCAGGTGGTGGGTGTAGCGCTGGAAATACCATTCGGTCTGCTGCCGATCACTGGGCTTCGGCAGGGCCACGGCGCGGGTCGCACGGTTGGAGAGGTGCTGGATGATCCGCTTGATCGACCCGTCCTTGCCGGCCGCATCGCGGCCCTCGAAGATCACCAGGTCCTTCTCGCCCGCCGCGATGGCATGCTGCTGGAAGCGCACCAGCGCTTTCTGGAGGGTCACGATCTCTTCGTCGTAGTCATAGGGTTTGGCCATGCCGATCAGCCTAGTCCCGATCCTTTGGTGAGCGCTACAAGAGCGCGATGATCCGCCTGTTCGTTCCGCAAGAGCTTAACCCTGGCGCGGCGCTGCCGCTCGACCCGGGCCAGAGCCGCTACCTGGCCGCGGTGATGCGCCTGGCGGTGGGCGACGAGCTTGCCCTGTTCAACGGCCGCGACGGGGAATGGCGGGCCCGCATCACCACCCTCGGCAAGCGCAACGTGACCGTGACGCCGGAGGCCAAGACCCGGCCGCAGGCGCCGGGCTCCGACCTCGACCTGATCGTCGCCCTGGTCAAGCGCGGCCGCCTGGAGACCATCGTCGAGAAGGCCGCCGAACTGGGCGCGGCCCGGGTGCGGCCGGTGATCACCCAGCACACCAACGCCGACCGCGTCCGCCTGGAGCGGCTTCAGGCCATCGCTGTGGAGGCCGCCGAGCAGACCGGGCGGTTGGACGTGCCCAAGGTCTTTGAACCGCTCAAGCTGGAGAAGCTGCTGGCCGGCTGGGAGACCGGACGCCACCTGCTGTTCTGTGACGAGGCGGGCGACGCCGCCCCCCTCATCGATGCCCTGCGCGAGGCGCCAGGCGGCGCCTGGGCGATCCTGGTCGGGCCGGAGGGAGGCTTCTCGCCGGCCGAGCGGGACCGGCTGCGGACGCTTTCCTTCGCCATACCGGTCAGCCTGGGCCCCCGGATCCTGCGGGCCGACACCGCGGCGATCAGCGCCATGACCCTGTGGCAGGCGGCGTTGGGCGACTGGCGCCCTTGAGCTTCAAGGAATTGCGCCCACCTATTTTAGCAGCGTAAAGAACGCGGCCGCGCGGGACCTCGCCCGCAGCGGGTGTTCGTGTGTCGACGGGCTGGGGAGGACGTGATGGCCGAGGTCGCTTGCGACGATCGACCCCTGGTGTTCGAGGACCTGGTCCGCTGGTTCGCGGAGGGCTCGAAGCCGGCCAGCGCTTGGCGCGTGGGCGCCGAGCACGAGAAGTTTGTCTTCCACCTTGGCTCGCATGCGCCGGTCCCCTATGAGCCCGGCGGCATCAAGGCGTTGCTGGACGGCCTGACCCGCTTCGGCTGGAAGCCGGTGATCGAGGGCGGCCACGTGATCGCCCTGGAGCGCGGCGCGGCCAACGTCAGCCTGGAGCCCGGCGGCCAGTTCGAGCTTTCCGGCGCCCCGCTGGAGACAATCCACGACATCTGCGAGGAGACCGGCGCCCATCTGCAGGAAGTGAAGGTGGTGGCAGACGAGCTGGGCCTGGGCTTCCTGGGCCTGGGCTTCACCCCGATCTGGCGGCGCGACCAGGTCCCGGTGATGCCCAAGGGCCGCTACAAGATCATGCGCGAATACATGCCCAAGGTCGGCTCCATGGGTCTGGACATGATGTTCCGCACCTGCACCGTGCAGGCCAACCTCGACTTCGGCTCCGAGGCCGACATGGTGTCGAAGTTCCGCGTCAGCCTAGCCCTGCAGCCGATCGCCACGGCGCTGTTCGCCAACTCGCCGTTCATCGAGGGCAAGCCCACCGGCTTCCTGTCGGCCCGCGCCAACGTCTGGACCGACACCGACAACGACCGCACGGGCATGCTGGACTTCGTGTTCGCCGACGGCTTCGGTTTCGCTACCTACGCCAACTATGCGCTCGACGTGCCGATGTACTTCGTCAAGCGCGAGGGCCGCTACATCGACGTGGCAGGCCGCTCGTTCCGCGACTTCATGGACGGCAAGCTGGCCGAGCTGCCGGGCGAGCGCCCGACGCTGAAGGACTTCGCCGACCACACCACCACCATCTTCCCCGAGGTCCGGCTCAAGCAGTACCTGGAGATGCGCGGCGCGGACTCCGGCCCGTGGAGCCGACTCTGCGCCCTGCCAGCCCTGTGGATGGGCGTGCTCTATGACGCCGCCTCGCTGGCCGCCGCCTGGGACCTCTGCAAGGACTGGAACATCGAGGACCACGAGCGCCTGCGCGCGGACGTGTCCCGCCAGGGGCTGAAGGCCCAGATCGCCGGGCGCACCGTGCAGGACATCGCGCTCGACATGCTGGAGATCGCCCGCGCCGGCCTGAAACGCCGCAACCGGCTCTCCGGCGGCCTGGTGGACGAGACCGGCTACTTGGCCGAGCTTGACGAGATCGCCGCCAGCGGGATCACCCCGGCCGAGCGTCTGCTCGAGCTTTACGAAACCCGCTGGAAGGGTGACGCCGGCAAGGTCTTCGAGGACTTCGCCTACTAGAGCGCTTTCCGCCGAAGTGGGCGCCGGTTCGGCGTCAGAAAGCGCGACAGAACAAGGATCTGGAGCGCCGCTGCGAGTCTATCGGAGCGAATAGCGCTCTAGCGGACGCCGCCGTCCGGCGTCTCCACGTTGGGCTTCCAGTGGTCGCGCTGGCTGTGGCCGTCGCCGGTGTCGGTGTGCTGGACGATGGCGTCCACGTCGCGCTCACCCACGGGGTGGTGCGCGTTCACCGTGGCGTCGTCCACCTCATAAACCTCTATCTTGTCGGTGTAGAAGGCCAGCCGCCCGCGGAGCTGCTCCATGGCCGGGAACGGCTCCTCGTAGGTCCAGAGGGCGTTCTCCGCCCACTGGCCGTCCATCAGCACCGAATAGTAGCCGGCGTCGCCCTTGTAGGGGCAGTGGGTCTTGCGGTCGGTCCGCGACATGTACTCCATCGCCACCTTGTCCCGCGGAAAGTAGATCACCGGCGGGTAGCTCCCCTCTCGCAGAACCATGGCGTCATCGCTGTCGGCGATCACATGGCCCGCAAAAGCCGCCCGCCAGCGGCGCTTGGCCGGCTCGATGGTGATCGGATGGTCGGGGCCTGGGGTCAGCATCGCGATGGTCCTCCTCGCAAGACCTGAACGCCAAACCCTCCGCCCTGGCTCCATCGCTGTCCAGCGCCGGTTTGGGCCCGAGGAAGGCTGTTGCTTGTGCTTGCCGCGGTCGCGTGATTTTCTCCCCGCAAATCAGCCGGACCAGGCGAAACCGCCCCGCAAAGTCCAAAGCGTCCCAGGGAACCGGAACCGCTCCGCATGAACCTCATCCTCCTCCTCGGCATCGTGGTGACCCTGGTCACCGGCATCCCGGTGCTGATCCAGCTCACCCGCAACCACCCGCGCGGGCTGATCATCCTGTTCTTCGCCGAGATGTGGGAGCGATTCTCCTACTACGGGATGCGCGGCATCCTGATCTTCTACCTGACGCAGCACCTGCTGTTGGACGACGCTACGGCGGGCGCCCAGTACGGCTCCTACACATCGCTGGTCTACCTCCTGCCGTTGATCGGTGGCCTCCTGGCCGACCGCTATCTGGGCACCCGCAAGGCGGTGGTCTTCGGGGCGATGCTGCTGGTGGCGGGGCACATGATGATGGCGGTGGAAGGCAGCCCCGCGCAGCAGACCCTGACCTATGCGGGCCAGAGCTATCCCGTCGCTGCGGAGGGCCGCATGGACGACCGCCAGGTGCGCCTGATGGTCGGTGGCCAGGGCTACGAGTTCGCCCCCGCCGCCACCGGCGGCCTGGAAGTCAAGGGCCTGCCCGCGGGCGCCCCGCTGCCGGCCGTGCTGCCGGAAGGCTCCTACCAGATGACCAATGTGATCGATCAGTTCGGCAAGAACGCCTTCTTCCTGGCGGTCTCGCTGATCATCATGGGCGTCGGCTTCCTCAAGCCCAACATCTCCACCATCGTGGGCCAGCTCTATCCGCAGGGCGATCCCAGGCGCGATAGCGGCTTCACACTCTACTACTACGGCATCAACCTGGGGGCCTTCTGGGCCTCGGTGCTCTGCGGCCTGCTGGGCCAGCAGGTGGGCTGGTGGGCCGGATTCGGCTTGGCCGGTGTCGGCATGCTGGCGGGCCTGATCGTGTTCATCTGGGGCAAGAAGTACCTTGAGGGGCATGGCGAGCCGCCGAACCCGGAACTCCTGCGGGCCAAGGTGGCCGGGCCGATCAGCCGCGAGTGGCTGATCTACGGCCTGGGCGTGCTTGGCGTGATCCCGGTGTGGTTCCTGGTGCAGCGCAACGACCTGGTTGGCATCGGCCTGATCGCCGCAACCCTGGTCTCACTCCTGTTCATCGTCTGGTTCCTGGTGGCTAGGTGCAACAAGGTGGAGCGCGAGCGGATGATGCTGGCGCTGGTGCTGATCTTCGGGGCGGTGGTGTTCTTCACCCTCTTCGAACAGGCCGGAACCTCGCTGAACCTGTTCGCCGCGCGCAACGTCGACCTGATGGGCATCCAGGCGGCGCAGACCCAGTCGTTCAACGCGGGCTTCATCCTGATCTTCGCGCCGATCTTCGCCGCCCTCTGGGCTTGGCTGGCGCAGAAAGGCCGCGACCTCGATCCGGTGATGAAGTTCGGGTTGGGCATCATCCAGGTGGGCCTGGGCTTCATGGTTGTGGTGTGGGGCGCCGGCATGGCCGGGGCCGACTACCGCGTGCCGCTGGTGCTGCTGGGCGTGCTCTACCTCCTGCACACTACGGGCGAGCTCTTCCTGTCACCGGTGGGCCTGTCGGAAATCACCAAGCTGTCGGTGGCCTCGATCGTGTCCTTCATGATGGCGGTTTGGTTCCTGTCCTCCTCCATCGCCCAGTACGTGGGCGGAATCATCGCGGGCCTCGCCGGCACCGAGACGGTGGGTGGCCAGGTGCTGGATTCCGCGGCCTCGCTGAAGTCGTCGGTGGATGTCTTCAACCTGCTGGGCCTGTGGGGCATCGGCATCGGTATCGGCTTCGTGGTGCTGAGCTTCTTCATCAAGGGCTGGGCGCACGGGGTCAATGACCGGGCCAACCACGGGCAGCCGGAGCCCATCGCCCCAACCCTGGACGGCGAACGTCAGGCGGTGAGCCCGGCCGCCCTGCGCAACGACAGCTGAGCCGAGGCTTCAGCCGCAGACGAAGAAGGCCGGGGATCGTTCCCCGGTCTTTTTCTCATGGCGCGCCGCCTACGTCGTCAGGCGCCGAAACGCTTGCGCACGCGGACGTAGTACATGCGGCCGAACTGCAGGTCGCGGTCCTCGATGTCGGGCTGGCCGCCGCCCGCACGGGTGCCGGCATAGCTCAGCCGGGTATTGCGCAGGCCGCGCAAGGTGACGTTGGGCAGCTCGAAGCGGATGTTGATGTCGGGCACGGGCCGCCACTCGGCGAAGGGCTTCACATAGGTCTTCAGCTTGGTGGTCTCGATGGCGTTGTAGCGATAGTAGCGCTCGCGCCAGCCGCCGTAGGCGTCGACGCCGTAGGTCAGGTTCAGTCGCGGCAGGTCGTGGCTGAAGCTGGCGTTCCAGTCCACCGGGCGCAGGCCGGAGATCTCGCGGTCCTCGCCGGTGGTCGGGTCCTCCACCTCCGAGCGGCGCCAGACCGCGTCGCCCTTGAGGCGCGCGCCCTTCAGGCCGATGCGGTCGAAGGGCAGGGTGAGATCGACGCCCAGCTCCTGCTTGGTCCCCTTGCCGATGTTGGTGGGCCGGTCGAACACGGAGCCTGCGATGAACACCGGGCCGCGGTCGATCACGTCGTTGAGCGCGAAATGGCGCGCCGTGACCACGATCACGCCACCGCCCCAGAATCGCTGCTCGACAGCGGCTTCCGCCACCCAGGCCTGCTGCGGGTCGAGGTCGGGGTTGCCGGCGCTGACGCCAGCACCGGTGTTCAGGTTGGCGTTGGCCACGAAGTCGTTGAAGTTGAGCTGGCCCACCTCGCGTTGGGCGCGGACACGGAACTGCGTGGCGGGCCGGGCCTGCCAGGTCACCGCCACCCGCGGCTTGACGAAGTGCAGAGTCTTTTCCAGCACGATGTCGCCCTCGGACGAGATCGTCGAGCTCTCGTAGCGAAGGTCGCCGTCGACGGTCCAGGCGGCGCTGGGCCGCCAGGCGCCCTTGGCGAACACCTCGCTGCGGACCTCCTCCACGGCCACGTTGGCGGCCGGCAGCGCGATGTTTGCGGCGTTGACGGTGAAGCGGGTCTGGCTTTCCAGATGGTTGAGGGCGGTCTCGCCGCCGGCCTCGAACGACAGCTTGTCGCTCCATCGGTACTTCAGAACCGCCCGGCCGATGCTCTCGCTGGATTCCCGCGCCAGGTTGAAGCTGGAGACGTCGGCGGCCTCCGTGAAGGTCGAGGAGATGGTCCGGTCGCGCGTCTGGCGCAGGCCCACGACCTCCAGGTTCAGGTGTCGGGTCAGAGGGCGGCTGAAGTTGCCGCCCACCTCGGTGTTCTCGGAACGGTAGACGTCGTCGGTCTCCTCCAGGCCGGGCACGGGGGTAAGGAGCACGTTGCCTTCGTCGTACTTGAACTTGTCGCGGGCCAGGCGTCCGTTGACCCGCGCCTTGCCGCCGAAGATGGGCGTCTCATAGATGCCGGTGAGCTGGGCGTTGAGGCCGTCGCCCTCGGCGTCGATGTCGGAGCGCACGATTGGCCGGCCGTCGGCGAAGATGCGGAGGCCCGGGCCGTCGCCGGCCCCGTCGTCAATGCCCCGACCGCCGTTGCTGGACAGCTCCCACTTGCGGCCACCCTCGCCGCCGCTGGCCTCGAGCCGATAGGCGCCGCTGGTGCGCCCGTCATAAATATGGCTCTGCGAGCCGGCGATCAGGCCCTGCAGGCCGCCGCCGGCCTTGCGCACGACGTTCACCAGCACTGACTTGCCCTGCATGTCGATGCCTGGCGCGCCCCCGCGGATCAGGTCAATCCGTTCCACGCGGGTGGCCGGAAGGCGGCTCAGCAGGGATTCCAGGTTGTCGGTCTTGCTGGAGGCCCGTTGGCCGTCGATCAGCACATTGCCGGCCGCGCCTTCGAAACCTCGCACCTCGGCGCCGGTGTCGAGGCTGAAGCCGGGAATCCTCGAAACCATGTCCAGCGCGCTGTTCGGCTGCTGGGCCGCGAAGAACGAGGGCGGATAGCTGATGACCCCCTGGGTCGGCGCCGCGACGGCTTCAGGCGTGGCGGCGGCGGCGGCCTGCGCAAGAAGGTGGATCAACAACATCAGCACTGTCTCCCAGACGGGCGCAACTGGCCTGCGCCGGTTGGGAGACGCCAATTAAATGCCGGTAACCTGGATTAAATCGCCGAAATATTTCCGCCGACTACCGCACATCGCCGTCACATCGTGATGCCGGACGTAACGCCCTAGAGGCTGGTGCCGCCAACCGTCAGGCCGGTGATCTTAAGTGACGGTTGGCCGACGCCTACTGGAAGGCTCTGGCCGGACTTGCCGCATACCCCGATGCCCGGGTCGAAGGCGAAGTCGTCGCCGATCAGGGTCACGCGGGTGAGCGCCGAGGGCCCGTCGCCGATCAGGGTGGCTCCCTTCACCGGGGCGGTGACCTTGCCGTCCTCGATCAGATAGGCCTCGGTGCACTGGAAGACGAACTTGCCGTTGGTGATGTCCACCTGACCGCCGCCAAAGTTGGCGCAGTAGAGCCCGCGCTTGGTCGACGCGATCATTTCCGCCTGCGGGACATCGCCGCCCATCATGGCGGTGTTGGTCATCCGGGGCATGGGCATGTGGGCATAGGACTGGCGGCGTCCGTTGCCGGTGGCGGCTAGGCCCATCAGCCGCGCGCTCATCCGGTCGTGCATGTAACCCACAAGGACCCCGTCCTCGATCAGGATGGTGCGCTCCGTGGGCGTGCCCTCGTCGTCGACGGTCAGCGAGCCGCGGCGGCCCAGGATCGACCCGTCGTCAAACACCGTGACCCCAGGCGCGGCCACCCGCTCACCGATCCGGCCGGAGAAAGCCGAGGTGCCCTTGCGGTTGAAGTCGCCTTCCAGGCCGTGGCCGACGGCTTCGTGCAGTAGAACGCCGTTCCAGCCGGGGCCCAGGACCACGTCCATCTCGCCGGCGGGGCAGGGGACGGCTTCCAGGTTGACCAGGGCCTGGCGCAGCGCCTCGTCCACCGCGGCGCGCCAGTTTTCCTCAGTGATCCAGGTCTCGAAGCCGGCCCGGCCGCCGGAGCCGGTGTAGCCGTTCTCGCGGCGGCCATCGCGCTCGACCGTGATCTGCACATTGATCCGCGCCAGGGGCCGCACGTCGCGGATCAGCCGGCCGTCGGCTCGGAGAATCTCGATCGTGCGCCGCTCGCCGGCCAGGGAGGCCATCACCTGCACCACCCGGGGGTCGCGGGCGCGGGCCCAGGCGTCTATCTCCTGGAGCAGGGCCACCTTGTCGGAGAAGCCCGGCGAGGCCAGAGGATCGTCCTCGCCATAGAGCCGGACGTTCGTGGACCGGGGCCCTTCGGCCGCCACGCCTGCATAGCCGCGCTTGGCCAGGGCCGCCGACTGCGCCGCCCGCCCGATGGCGGCTTCGGAGATTTCACTGGCGTGGGCGTAGCCCGCGGTCTCGCCCGCCACCACCCGCAGGCCGAAGCCCTCGGTGGCGTCATAGGCCGCCGACTTCAGCCGGCCGTCGTCGAACAGGAAGGATTCGCTCTCGGAACGCTCCACGAACAGTTCGCCGTCGTCCGCCCCGGCCAGCGCCTCGCCCAGAATCTGTCGCGCTCGGTGCGGGTCGACGCCGGCGGCGTCGAGGATCGAGGGGGTGGGGGCGTGTGCGTTCATACCCCACAAGATAGGGGCTCGATCCCGAGGCGTCACCCCGTCTCGCCCGCCTCGCGCCGCGGCCGATGCAACCACTTTGGGACAGTGGTGTTCCGGTGGCGCGGCTGATCCGCACAGAAATCATTCCAGAATTGCTGAGCCTGTTGTGTCGTTGGTGGTGTTTGCGGGTCAGTCTAACGCCCTAGGGTTCGGCATGGACGCCTCGACCCTTCCCGCCAATTACTGGCGCGGGGACCCCCGGACTTTCATCTGGAACAACGAGACCGGCGGTTTCGAGGTCATGACTCCGGGTGTGAACACCGGCACCTTGAAGAATCCCGGGGCCTGGGGACCCGAGGTCGCTTTCGCGGCCACCTTCCGCCAGGACCATCCCGACGAGGCTTTGTTCATCGTCAAGTCCGCCAAGGGTTCGACGGGCCTGGCCGCCGACCCCAACCGGCTCGACTGGTCGCCGCAGTCAGAGGGCGAGATGTTCGACCTCACCACCCAGCGGGTGGCCGACGCGCGCGCCGCCCTGGGCGGCATGGAGGTCGATGGGGTGTTCTTTGTGCAGGGCGAGCAGGACGCCTTCGACGAGGACGCCGCGCAGGCCTATGGCGACAACTTGCAGGCCTGGATCGCCGCCGTCCGCGACGAATGGATCGCCGACGAAGATGGCAAGGTGGCTTTCGCGCGGATCAATGACTCCACGCCCTGGTTCGAGACGGTCCGCTGGGCCCAGTACGTCACCGACGCGGAGGATCCGTTCGCGGCCTCCTTCGACACCTATGACGACATGATGCAGGCCGACGGCCTACACTATGCGGCCGAGGGCCATCTGGCGATCGGCGGCCAGTTCTATTCCCTCTACGACGGCTGGGTCTGAGCCCCGGTTTCGCCGCCGGAAAGCCCGCGCTTGCCGCCCGGCCTCCCAAGCGGTCGCAAGCGCCTTGGCAAGCCACGGCGATGCGCGTATGCACGCGCGCTGAGGGACCGGGCGATGCGTGACACGCGCGCCGACGCGGCCTTCTGAACATTCGGCGGGGGCGATCGCTTCGCTCCACGGTAACCGCCGGCCAACCAGACCGAGGGGACATGACGTCGAGGTTTCAGGGGATGCGGACTTGGGCGGCCGGAGCCGCTGCGGGTGCGACGACAGCGTTCTTCGGTGCGAGCGCGCTGGCCGCCGACTTGGTGGGCCAGCCGACGCCTGGCGGCATCGATCTGCAGCCTGGGGTGACGCCACTCCGGCATGACACGATCTTCTTCCACAATGTGATCCTGCTGCCGATCATCACGGCGATCACCCTGTTCGTGGCCGGCCTGCTGATCTGGTGCGTCGTTCGCTACAACAAGCGCGCCAACCCGGCGCCCGCCCGATGGAGCCACAACACCCCCGTCGAGATCGTCTGGACCGTCGTGCCCGTGCTGATCCTGATGGTCATCTCGATCTTCTCGTTCAAGCTCCTGTTCGCCTATCATGACATGCCCAAGGCCGACGTGACGGTGAAGGCCACCGGCTACCAATGGTACTGGGGCTACGAGTACCCCGACCAAGGCGTCGCCGAGTTCATCTCCAATATCCTCCCGGAGGATCAGGCCAAGGCCAAGGGCGTGCCGTACAAGCTGGCCGCCACCGAGGCCATGGTGGTGCCGGTGAACAAGACCGTCCGGATGCTGGTCACCGGGGCCGACGTGATCCACTCCTTCGCCGTGCCATCCTTCGGGATCATCGCCGACGCCGTGCCAGGCCGGGTCAACGAGACCTGGTTCCGGGCCGAGCGGATCGGCACCTACTATGGCAACTGCCGCGAGCTGTGCGGCGTGGAGCACGCCTTCATGCCCATCGAGGTCCGTGTGGTGAGCCAGGCCGACTTCGACGCCTGGCTGGCCGTGAAGGACGCCAAGCCGCCAGCGGCGACGCCCAGCACGGCGGCCGCCACGGCCAACGCCGCCAGTGCGGACGCCGCCCCCGCCGCCCAACCGGCCGCGGCCACCTCCAGCATCAATCCCGCGGCGCCCGGCTCCAGCACGCCGGAGCCCACCGCACCGACACCTCAGCCCGCGCCCAAGGCGCCGGCCGCGAACTGATCCAGGACAAGCGTAAGATGGCTCAAGCCGCCGCCCACGACCATCACGACCACAAGCCGGGTTTCATCACCCGCTGGTTCTTCTCCACGAACCACAAGGATATCGGCACGCTCTACATCCTGTTCGCCATCATGGCGGGCCTGGTGGGTGGCGCGCTCTCCGGACTGATCCGCTGGGAACTGTTCGAGCCGGGGATCCAGGTGTTCCGGGAAGGGTCATGGTTGGCCGCCACCGGTCTCGTGGAGCCCTCCAAGCACGGGTATAACGTCGTGGTGACAGGCCACGCCCTGATCATGATCTTCTTCATGGTCATGCCTGCCATGATCGGTGGGTTCGGGAACTGGTTCGTTCCGTTGATG
>NZ_JBKJTG010000213.1:0-8711 GCF_046590535.1 Phenylobacterium sp.
AACAAAGGCGCGGCGCTGACCACCTATCTATCGCTGGCCGGACGCTATGGCGTGTTGATGCCGAATACCGCCCGGGGTGGCGGCATTTCGCGCAAGATCGACACCGCCACCGACCGCAAGCGCCTGAAAGGCGTGGTCGCCAGCCTGGACGTGCCTCAGGGCATGGGCCTGATCGTGCGCACCGCCGGCGCCAAGCGCACCAAGGCCGAGTTGAAGCGGGACTACGAGTACTTGCTGCGTCTATGGGAAAACATCCGCGAGACGACGCTGCACTCCATCGCGCCGGCGCTGATCTACGAGGAGGAGGACCTGGTCAAGCGGGCCATCCGCGACCTCTACGACAAGGATATCGACGGGGTGTTCGTCGAGGGCGAGGCCGGGTTCAAGGAAGCGCGCGACTTCATGCGCATGCTGATGCCCAGCCAGGCGAAAAAGGTTCAACTGCACCAGGAGCCGACGCCGCTGTTCGTCAAGTACCGGGTCGAGGACCACCTCAGCCAGATCTACTCCCCCGTCGTGCCGTTGCGCTCGGGCGGTTACCTGGTGATCAACCAGACCGAGGCGCTGGTCGCCGTCGACGTGAACTCCGGCCGCTCAACCCGCGAGCGGAACATCGAAGCCACGGCCATGAAGACCAACATGGAGGCGGCCGAGGAGGCCGCCCGCCAGCTTCGCCTGCGCGACCTGGCCGGCCTGATCGTCATCGACTTCATCGACATGGATGAGTCGAAGAACAACCGCGCCGTCGAAAAGAAGCTGAAGGACTGCCTGAAGGACGATCGCGCCCGGGTGCAGATGGGCAAGATCAGCAGCTTCGGCCTGATGGAAATCAGCCGCCAGCGTCGCCGCTCCGGCGTGCTGGAGGGCACCACCCACGTCTGCGAACACTGCGCCGGCACCGGCCGGGTCCGCTCGGTGGAGTCCAGCGCGCTGTCCGCGCTGCGCACCCTGGAGCTCGAGGCCCTGAAGGGCGGCGGCGAGGTCACTCTGACCGTGCCCCGCGCCGTGGGTCTCTACATCCTCAACGAGAAGCGCGCCCACCTGGCGCGCCTGCACCAGGCGCTCGGCCTGTTCGTCACCATCAAGGTGGACGACGCCATGGCTCACGCCGACTGCGGCGTCGAGCGCACCGCGTCGGAGACCCGCGCCGACCACGCCGCGGTGACTGCCGCGCCGGTCCCCGGCTACGCCCCCGTGGCGGACGACGACTATGACGACGACGCCGTCGAAGACGAGGACGAGGACGAGGACGAAGAGATCGAGGCGGACGACGACGACGCGCAGACCGTGGAGGCGGGCGAACGCCCCGCGCCGCGCCGCGACGACGAGGAACGCACCGAGGACGGCGACGGACGGCGGGGCCGCCGACGCAGGCGCCGCGGTCGCCGGGGCGACGAGCCCCGCGAAGGCGCCGGGGAGGCGCGTGAGCCCCGCGAGTCCCGTGAACCGCGCGAGGCTCGCGATCCGGCCGCGCCGCGGCCTGAGGGCGCGCCGGAGACCGAAGAGGACGGCCAGGGCCGACGCCGCCGCCGAGGCCGCCGCGGCGGCCGGCGCATTCGCGACGACGCCCGTCCGGTGGACGCCTTCTCCTGGACCCGTCCGTGGGTGCCCTACGGGGATGACGCCTTCGTCTGGTTTGACCCCGCCGAGGACATGAATATGCCCGCGCCGGCCAACGACGAGCGGGCGCCTGCCCGTCCGGCGGCGGCCGCTGCGGAAGCCGTCCAGCCGGCTGCGGCCAGCGTGTTGGCGGTGACCACCTCCGGCGACGACGAGATCTGGGTCGAGCTGCCCGCCGTCGAGGACAAGCCCAAGCGGGCCCGGCGGGCCCGGGGACGCGGTCGCGCCGCCGAGGCAGACGCCGAAGCCCTGGCCGGGCCGATGGAAGCGCCCGCGCCTGTGATCGCGCCTGAGCCGGAGCCGGAACCCGAACCGATCGCCACCCCGTTGGCCGCCAACGCCGACGAGGCCCCGGCCAAGAAGCCGCGCAGCCGCAGCCGCAAGGCCGCGGCGCCCGCCGCCGAAGCACCGGCCCTGGTCGAACTCGTCAAGGCCGCGCCGGAGCCGGACCCGATCTCGCAACCCGAGCCGGCGCCTCGCCTGCCCGACCCGTCGGAGATCTCCACGCCACCCACAGCCCCGCGCAAAGGCTGGTGGCGGCGCGGATGACGCGCTAGATTCGGCCGGGCGTTGAGGGGCGCTGTGAGAGAGTTGAGCATGGTCTCCCCTGCCCGGTCGGTTTCCCGCATCGCCATGGCGCTCACGGTGTCCGCCACGCTGGCCATGGCGCCGGCGCCAGCCGCGGCGCAGGGGTCGGGGGTCTCGCTGATCCGCGACACCGAGATCGAGGAGACGCTCCGCAAGGACGCCGACCCGATCCTGTTGGCGGCCGGGATCAACCCGAAGAACGTCAGGATCCTGTTGATCGGCGGCAAGGATCTGCAGGCCTTCGCCGGCCCGCAGACCATGGGGGTCTACACAGGCCTGATCCTGGAATCCAAGACGCCCAACGAGCTGCAGGGGGTGATGGGCCACGAGGTGGGTCACCTGGCGGCCGGGCACAGCGCGCGCTCCGGCGACATGACCAGCGCAGGCATGAAGCCGTTCCTCCTGACCATGGGCCTGGGTGTGCTGGCCGCCCTGGCCGGCTCCGTCGACGCCGCAGCGGGCCTGGTGGGCAGCGCCAGCTATTTTGGCGCCCTGGGCGCCATGGGCTACAGCCGCGAGCAGGAGAGCCGCGCCGACCAGGCCGGCGCCACCCTGCTCGACAAGGCAGGCATCTCCGGCCGGGGCCTGGCCGAGTTCTTCGACAACTTCCGCTACCAGGAGGTGTTCGACCAATCGCGGCGCTACGCCTATTTCCGCAGCCACCCGCTCTCGTCGGACCGGATCGAGGCCCTGAAAATCCGCGTCGCCGGCCTGCCCAACTATCTCAAGGTCGATACGCCCGAGGCCATGGCCGAGCATGCGGTGATGAAGGCCAAGCTGGACGCCTTCCTCAACCCGCAGATCGCCATCGTGAAGTATGCGGAGAAGGATGCCTCCTACCCGGCCCGCTATGCCCGCACGATCGCCTACTACCAGCTTCGCGAGCCGGAAAAGGCGCTGAAGCTGTTGGACGCGCTGATCGCCGAGCAGCCGGACAATGCGTACCTATGGGAGTTGAAGGGCCAGATCCTCTTCGAGTTCGGCCGCGCCAAGGAGGCCGAGGCGCCGCAACGCCGCTCGGTGGAGCTGAAGCCCGACGCGCCGCTGCTGCGGGTCAACCTCGGCCAGACCCTGATCGCCCTGGACGACAAGGCGCGCATCGAGGAAGGCATTGGAGAGCTGAAGAAGTCTCTGGCCCAGGACCCCGAGAACGCGGTGGCCTGGCGCATGCTGGCGGAGGGCTACGACAAGCGCGGCGAGGAGGGTCTCGCCCGGCTGGCCACCGCCGAGTACAACTTCAACACCGGCGATATCGCCCAGGCGCGGATCTTCGCCATGCGGGCCCGCGAGAAGCTGGACAAGACGACCCCGGAATGGCGCCGCGCCACCGACATCGTGCTTGTCTCCAAGCCCAGCCGGGACGACCTGAAGGACCTGGCGCGCGAAGGTTCGATAGCCCGCAGCCAGACTCGCTAGAGCGCTTTCCGCCGAAGCGGCTGCCGGTTCGGCGTCAAAAAGCGCGACAAGGCAAATCTCTAGAGCGCCGCTCCGATGCCATCGGAGCGAACAGCGCTCTAGCCTTCGCAATTCTCGAACTTTCGCCTATCTGGGGCTCATGACTCTCTCAACGCCTGCGCTCGCCCTGACCCTCGCCCTGGCCCTCGGGGGCTGCCAGAAGGCCGAGGACGCCGCCTTCGGCCAGAAGGTGCGCGGCTATCTGCTCGAACACCCCGAGGTGCTGCAGGAAGTGGCCGACAAGCTGCGGGAGAAGGAGAAGCTGGCCGCGCTGAAAGCCTCCGCCGGCGCCATCCAGAAGCACCGCGCGCAACTGGAGCGCGATCCCCGCGACTTCGTGGCCAATCCCCGCGGCAAGGTCACCGTGGTGGAGTTCTTCGACTACCGCTGCGGCTACTGCAAGACCACCGCGCCGGAGGTGGTCAAGCTGATCCAGGACAACCCGGACGTCCGCTTCGTGTTCAAGGAGCTGCCGATCTTCGGCGAGGTTTCCGACACCGCCGCGCGGATCGCGGTGAGCGGGCCGGCCAAGGCCAAGGGCCTGGAGCTCTACAGCCGCTGGATGGGCGAGCAGGCGCTGAACGACGCCTCCGTGGACCGTCACTTGGCCGCCGTGGGCATCGACCCGGCCGCCGCCCGCGCCGCGGCGCGGAGCCCGGCGGTCAGCCAGCACATCGCCGACGTGCGCCAGCTCGCCTCCGCCCTGAGCATCGAAGGCACCCCGGCCTTCATCGTCGGCGACATCATGATCCCCGGCGCCGACATCGCCGCGCTGAAGGCCGCGATCATCGTCGCCAAGGCCGGCGACCTGAAGCGTCCCGGCTAGTGTGCTGGATTTGAAGTTCGTCCCATGCCTGGATCGAGCTCTGTGCGAACTTCAGATCCAAGAAGCACGCTAGAAATCATCCACTTGCTAGTGTGGCTCATGATTCAGAAATTCGTACAGAGTTCGCCCCAGGCACAGACGAATTTCTGAATCGCCACACTAAATCAGCCCCGCCAGGGGCGACGACGGGTCGGCGTACATCCGCTTGGGCATCCGCCCCGCCAGGAATGCTTCCCGGCCGGCGATGACCGCGTGCTTCATAGCCCGGGCCATGCGGATCGGGTCGCGGGCTTCGGCGATGGCGGTGTTCATCAGCACCGCGTCACAGCCCATCTCCATGGCCAGGACCGCGTCGGAGGCGGCGCCCACCCCGGCGTCCACCAGCACCGGGACCTTCGACTGCTCGATGATCAGGCCGAGGTTGAGGAAATTCTGGATGCCCCGCCCCGAGCCGATCGGGGCGCCCGCCGGCATGATCGCCGCCGCGCCGGCGTCCTCCAGCTTCTGAGCGTAGACCGGGTCGTCGGAGCAGTAGACCATCACCTGGAAGCCGTCGGCGATCAGCAGCTTCAGGGCTCGCAGCGTTTCCTCCATGTCCGGCAACAGGTGCTTGGTGTTGGAGAGCACCTCCAGCTTGACCAGGTCCCAGCCGCCGGCCTCCCGGGCCAGCCTGAGGGTGCGCACGGCGTCCTCGCCGGTGAAACAGCCCGCGGTATTGGGCAGAAAGGTGAAGCGGTCGGGCTTCACATGGTCCACCAGCATCGGCTGGCTCGGATCAGACAGGTTCACCCGGCGCAGCGCCACGGTGACGATCTCGGCGCCCGCGGCCTCGGCGGCCGCGGCGTTCTGGGCATAGTCCTTGTACTTGCCGGTGCCGACGATCAACCGCGAGGTGAACGTCCGGCCGGCCACGGACCAGGTGTCCTTGGCCTCTTGCGATCCGTCCATGTCACCCGCCTCCGATAAAATGCACGATCTCGATCCGGTCGCCGTCGCTCAACGTCGTGCGGGCGTAGGCCGAGCGCGGCACGATCTCCAGGTTGCACTCCACAGCCACCTTTCGCCCGTCCAGGCCCAGCGCCGCCACCAGCCCGGCGACGTCGCTCACGGCCTCGAAGGCGCGGCTCTCTCCGTTGACGGTCAGGTTCATTACAGGCCGGCCTCCGGTCGCTAAGCTTGTGACCCCCGCCGCCGACCGTTACAAGACGGCGGAATCGACGGCGGAGCCGAATGTCGAAACCGATCTATGTGCTGAGCGGCCCCAATCTCAACCTCCTGGGGACGCGAGAGCCTGAGATTTACGGACACCAGACCCTTGAAGACGTGCGCCGCCTCTGTGAGGCGCGCGCCGCGTCCCTGGGGGCCGCAGTCGTGTTCCGGCAATCCAACCACGAGGGCGAGCTGATCGACTGGATCCAGGAGGCTCGCGAGAAGGCGTGCGCGCTGGTGATCAATCCGGCGGGCTACGGCCACACCTCGGTGGCGATCCTCGACGCCCTGAAGGCCGTGGGGGTGCCGGTGGTGGAGTGCCACCTGTCGAACCCGGCATCCCGCGAGACGTTCCGGCGTAAGACCTATGTATCCCTCGTGGCGTCCGGCGTGGTCTCCGGCTTCGGCGCTGCGAGCTATGAACTGGCCGTAGAGGCCGCCGCGGGCCTCGCGCGGCCGGTCTGACAAGCGACAAGATAAAGGTTTTATCCGATGGCTAGCAGTCCCAAGGCCCCCGCCGATCCGATCGACGCGCGTCTGGTCCGCAGACTGGCCGACATCCTCACCGAAACCGGGCTGTCGGAGATCGAGGTGGAGCACTCGGGCCTCAAGATCCGCGTGGCCAAGACCCTGACCGCCGCGCCCATGCACTACGCGCCTGCGGCGCAAGCCGCGCCCGCAACCGCTGCTGCGGTCCCGCCGGCAGCCGCCGAGGCGCCCGCCGCGTCGCGGGGCGACACCGTGAAGTCGCCGATGGTCGGCACCGTCTACCTGCAGGCCAATCCGGAATCCGAGGTGTTCGTGAAGGTCGGCGACACGGTCGCCGCCGGCCAGACCCTGATGATCATCGAGGCCATGAAGACCATGAACCCGATCCCCGCGCCGAAGGCCGGCAGGATCGTGGAGATCCTGGCCGCCGACGGCCAGCCGGTCGAGTTCGGCGAACCGCTTGCAATCATCGAGTAGCGGCCATGTTCGAGAAAATCCTGATCGCCAACCGCGGCGAGATCGCCCTTCGTGTGCACCGCGCGTGCAAGGAGATGGGCATCTCCACCGTGGCCGTGCACTCCGAGGCCGACAGCGGCGCGATGTGGGTGCGCCTGGCCGACGAGAGCGTCTGTATTGGTCCGGCTCCTGCCGCCAAGAGCTACCTGAACATCCCCTCGATCATCGCTGCGGCGGAGATCACCGGGGCTCAGGCAATCCATCCAGGCTACGGATTTCTTTCAGAAAATGCACGCTTCGCTGAGATTGTCGGCGCCCACGGCTTCACCTTTATCGGCCCCAAGCCCGAACACATCAGGATGATGGGCGACAAGATCACCGCCAAGCAGGCGGTGAAGGCGGTGGGCATCCCCGTGGTGCCCGGCTCCGACGGCGCGCTGGTCACCGAGGAAGAGGCCTTCGCGGCGGCGCGCCAGATCGGCTTCCCGGTGCTGATCAAGGCGTCGGCCGGTGGCGGCGGTCGCGGCATGAAGGTGGCCCGCAACGAGGATGAACTCGCCGAGGCGGTGGGCACCGCGCGCACCGAGGCCAAGGCGGCGTTCGGCGACGACGCGGTCTACATGGAACGCTACCTGCAGACGCCCCGGCACATCGAGTTGCAGGTGATCGCCGACAGCTTCGGCAACGTGGTCCACCTGGGCGAGCGCGACTGTTCCCTGCAACGTCGCCACCAGAAGGTGCTCGAGGAAGCCCCCTCGCCGGCCATCAACGCCGCCGCCCGCGCCAAGATCGGCAAGGTGGTGGTCGATGCGGTCAAGGCCATCGGCTACCTGGGCGTCGGCACCATCGAGTTCCTCTACGAGAACGGCGAGTTCTTCTTCATCGAGATGAACACCCGGCTGCAGGTGGAGCACCCGGTGACCGAGGCCATCACCGGCATCGACCTGGTGCGCGAGCAGATCCGCATCGCCGCGGGCCTGCCGCTGTCCTTCCGCCAGGAGGACATCGTCTTCGAGGGCCACGCCATCGAGTGCCGGATCAATGCCGAGAACCCCAAGACCTTCGCGCCCTCGCCGGGCCTGGTCACCGATTTCCACGCCCCCGGCGGCCTGGGGGTTCGGCTCGATAGCGCCCTCTACGCCGGCTATACGATCCCGCCCGACTACGACAGTCTGGTGGGCAAGCTCATCGTCCACGGCCGCGACCGCGAGGAGTGCCTGGCGCGGCTGAACCGTTGCCTGGGCGAGATGGTGGTGGGGGGCATCGAGACTTCGATCCCGTTGTTCCAGGAACTGATCCACCAGCCCGACATCATTTCCGGGACCTATGACATCCACTGGCTGGAACGCTGGATGAAGTCGCAGGCCGACCTGTCGGCCTGAGGCCTGAGATTGTGATGCGGACGCCCACACGGTCCTTCTCCCGCATGGGGAGAAGGGTTCCAGAGAGCCGCGCCATGAACACCTTCGGCCCCGCCGAACTCCTCGACTGCTACGCCCGCGGGGTCTTCCCCATGGCCGATGCGCGGGACGACGACGCGGTTTTCCTGATCGATCCGGAGCGGCGGGGGGTGATTCCCCTGGCCGACTTCCACCTTTCAAAGCGGCTGGCGCGCACGGTCCGGGGCGATCCGTTCGACGTGCGGATCGACACCGCCTTCTCGCAGGTCGTCACCGCCTGCGCGGCGTCCAGGCCCGGGCGCATCGAGACCTGGATCAACCGACCCATCGAAAGTCTCTACGCCGACCTGTTCGAGATCGGGCACGCCCACAGCGTCGAGTGCTGGCTGGGGGGCGAGATGGTGGGCGGACTCTACGGCGTGTCGCTGGCCGGGGCCTTCTTCGGCGAGAGCATGTTTTCCACCCGCACCGACGCCTCCAAGGTGGCCTTAGTGCATCTGGTGGCGCGCCTGATCGCCGGCGGTTTCGTGCTGCTGGACGCCCAGTTCATGACCGAGCACCTGGCGCAGTTCGGGGCGGAGGAAATCTCGCGCGCCGACTATCGCCGCCGGCTGGGCAAGGCGTTGGGCGCCAATGGCGACTTTCAGCGCTTGGACGCGACCGCGGGG
>NZ_JBKJTG010000042.1:0-3616 GCF_046590535.1 Phenylobacterium sp.
CGGGCGAGGCCGACGTCATGGCCATCGACCCGGCCACCCGCGTCAGCCTGGAGATCGACAAGACCACCTCCGGCGGCCGCGAGGGCTCCCTGCTGGCGGCCATCGACCGCACGGTGACCGCGCCCGGCGCCCGGCTGCTGGCCGCACGCCTGGCCCGGCCGCTGCTGGATCCCGCCGCCATCGATGCCCGGCTGGATGCGGTGGCCTGGTTCTGCGAGCACCGTGGCCAGCGGCAGCGGCTGCGCGACGCCCTGAAGGGCCTGGGCGACATGGCCCGCGCCCTGTCGCGCCTGGCCCTGGGCCGCGGCGGGCCGCGAGACCTGGGTTGCCTGCGCGACGGCCTGGCGGTGGGCGAGGCGGTGACCGGGCTGTTCGCCGCCACCCGCGATCCGTTGATCACCCCACCGCAGGAGGTGGCCGCCGCGCTCACTGCCCTCAACCCCGCTCTGCATGCCGATCTCGCCGCCTTCCGCGACCTGCTGGTCCAGGGGCTGGGCGCCGAACTGCCGGCCCTGGCCCGCGACGGCGGCTTCGTGGGCGAGGGCGTCCGCCCCGAGCTCGACCAGGCCCGGGCGCTGCGCGACGACAGCCGCCGGGTGGTGGCCCAGCTGGAAGCCCGCCTGTGCGCCGAGAGCGGCGTCGCCCTGAAGGTCCGCCACAACGCCGTCCTGGGCTATTTCGTGGAGACCAGCGCCAAGGCCGGCGAGCCGCTGATGGCCGCGCCGCTGAACGCCACCTTCATCCACCGCCAGACCCTGGCCAACCAGGTCCGCTTCACCACCGTGGAGCTGGCCGAGCTGGACGCCAGGATCGCCCAGGCCGCCGAGCGCGCTCTGGCCATCGAGCTGGAGACCTTCGAGGCCTGGCGCGACGCCGCCCGGGCCGTCGCCGGCGAACTCCAGGCCGCCGCCCAGGCCGCGGCGGTCCTCGACGTGGCGGCCGGCGTCGCCGAATGGGCCGAGGACGCCGGCTGCGCGCGCCCGGTGGTCGACCGCTCCACCGCCTTCGAGGCCCAGGCCGCCCGCCATCCGGTGGTGGAGGCCGCCGTGCGCCGGGCGGGGGACGCCTTCACCCCCAACGACTGCCGCCTGGATGGCGCCGGCGCCGGCGGGGCCAGGCTCTCCATCGTCACCGGGCCGAACATGGCCGGCAAGTCCACCTTCCTGCGCCAGAACGCGCTCCTGGCGGTGCTGGCCCAGGCCGGGCTGTTCGTCCCGGCGAAGAGCCTGCGGCTAGGGGTGGTGGACCGGCTGTTCAGCCGGGTTGGCGCCGGCGACGACCTGGCCCGGGGGCGCTCCACCTTCATGGCCGAGATGGTGGAGACCGCCGCCATCCTCACCCAGGCGACACCGCGCTCCTTCGTGATCCTGGACGAGATCGGCCGCGGCACCGCCACCTACGACGGCCTGGCCATCGCCTGGGCCTGCGCCGAGGCCCTGCACGAGACCAACCGCTGCCGGGCGCTGTTCGCCACCCACTACCATGAGCTGGCGGTGCTCGAGGGCCGGCTGGCCTTCGTCGGCAACCTGTCGCTGCGGGCCAAGGAGTGGAACGGCGACCTGATCTTCCTGCATGAGGCCGGCCCCGGCCCCGCCGACCGTTCCTATGGGGTGCAGGTGGCCAAGCTGGCCGGGGTCCCCTCCGCCGTGGTGGCCCGCGCCCGCGACGTGCTGCAACGGCTGGAACGCGAAGCCGGCGCACCCACCCGCCTCGACGACCTGCCGCTGTTCGCCGCCACCGCGCCCGCCGCCGAACGCGCCGGCCCCAGCCCCATCGACGAGGCCGTCCGTTTCCTCGACCTGGACGGCATGAGCCCCCGCGAAGCCATGGACGCCCTCTACCGGCTGAAGGGATTGCTGAGCTGATCGCGTGCGCTGACTTTTGAGTGTCTGCGCGCGGACCCGAAACGCCCTATATCCTCCCCCATGCCGCCGCGCCTGCGACCCACCCGCCTGGAGTATGTCGTCGATGGCGTGCGGCTGCGCGCGCAGCTCTCGGCAGCGGCGCTGGAGGCGTCGGGCGACGAGCCGGCCCAGCGCAAGGCGGCGCTGGACATCCTCAAGGCGGCCCTGTTCCGCGGGCGGATGATCGCCAAGGAGCGGCTGGAGAACGGGGCCGGCGGCATCGAGACCGCGCGACTGCTCTCGGGCGTCACCGACGAGGTGATCACCGCGCTCTGGGACTTCACCACCGTGCACGTGTTCCGGGCGCGCAATCCCACCGAGGGCGAGCGGCTGGCGCTGATGGCGGTGGGCGGCTACGGCCGCGGCACGCTGGCGCCCTTCTCCGACATCGATCTGCTGTTCGTGCGCCCCTACAAGCAGACCGCCCACGCCGAGAGCGTCATCGAGTTCATGCTCTATGCCCTGTGGGACCTGGGCTTCAAGGTCGGCCACGCCTCGCGCACGGTGGAGGAGTGCGTGCGCCTGTCGCGGGAGGACTTCACCATCCGCACCTCCATCCTGGAGGCCCGCCGGCTGATCGGCGACGAGACCCTGGCGCATGACCTGTTCCGGCGTTTCAAGTCCGACGTGGTCAAGGGCACCGCCGCGGAGTTCGTCGCCGCCAAGCTGAAGGAGCGCGACGAGCGCCACGCCCGGGCCGGGGCCAGCCGCTACATGGTCGAGCCCAACGTCAAGGAGGGCAAGGGCGGCCTGCGCGACCTCAACACCCTCTTCTGGATCGCCCAGTACCTGCATCCCGGCGTGCCCATCGAGAAGGTCATGCAGCTGGAGATGTTCGACGGCCGCGAAATCCGCACCTTCATCCGCGCCTTCGACTTCCTGTGGGCGGTGCGCAGCCACCTGCACTTCGCCACCGGTCGGCCGGAGGAACGCCTGACCTTCGACCTGCAGCCGGAGATCGCGCGCCGAATGGGCTATGGCGACCGCGGCGACGCGCCCGCCGTGGAACGGTTCATGCGGCGCTACTTCCTGTTCGCCAAGGAGGTGGGCTCGCTGACCCGGGTGTTCGCCGCCAAGCTGGAGGCCGAGCGGATGAAGTCCCAGCCCCGGGGCATCTCGCGCCTGCTGCCGGCCAGGCGGCCCAAGCGCAAGCCCCTGGACGAACCGGGCTTCCACGAGGTGGGCGGCCGCCTGGACGTGGACGGGCCGGAGACCTTCGAGCGCGACCCGGTGAACCTGCTGCGGCTCTTCCAGATCGCCGACCAGCGCAACCTCGACCTGCACCCCGACGCCTTCACCGCGGCGACCCGGGGCGCGCCGCTGATCACCTCGGCGGTGCGCCGCGACCGCCATGCCGCCAAGGTGTTCGTGGAGACCCTGGCCCGGGGCCGCGATCCGCAGCGCACCCTGACCCTGATGACCGAGGCCGGCGTGCTGGGTCGGTTCATGCCGGAGTTCGGCCGGATCGTCGCCCAGATGCAGTTCAACATGTACCACTCGTACACGGTGGACGAGCACACCCTGCGGGCCGTGGGCGTGATCGCCGACATCGCCGCCGGACGCTTTGCCGAGGACCATCCGCTGTCCACCGCGATCATGCCGCTGATCGCCGACCGCGAGGCCCTGTTCCTGGCCATGCTGCTGCACGACACCGGCAAGGGCGGGGCGGGGGGCCAGGAGATCGCCGGCGCCCGGGCCGCGCGCCAGGCCTG
>NZ_JBKJTG010000126.1:0-17378 GCF_046590535.1 Phenylobacterium sp.
GGTTACCGATCACATCCAGCCCGCCGCCCCCGGACAGCGCCGCCAGGGCCGAGGCCAGTTGCGCGGCCTCCAGGGCCGGTAGCTGGGACGCCGAGCGCCCGAACAGCACCTGCGACAGCACCTCGTCGTTGGGCAGCGCCGGCACCGAGGTCAGGGTCACGTCGGGGCGGGCCGCGGTGCCGCGGATGCGCACCGCCGCCGTCAGCGAGGGATCGTCGCGGGTGGCGGTCAGTTGCAGCCGGATGTTTTGCGGCCGGGTGGAGAGGAAGACCACGCTCTGGGTGTCGAACTCGAAGCGCTTGCCTGCAAAGTCGTAGTCGCCGCGCACCACCCGGGCGGTTCCACTCAGTTCGGGCCGCGAGGTGGTGCCCTGCACCCGGGCGTCCAGGGACAGCTCCACGTCCAGGCCCCGGCCGCGCAGGAACACCCGGCGCGGCGCCGTGAGGGTCACATCCAGCGCCCAGCCCTGGCCGCGCCGGTTGGCCTCCGGCAGGGACACGGCCAGCGCCTCGGGCCGGTTCTTCTCGATCACGTCCATGGCCACCACCCCGGAAGGCTGCGGCAGGTCGGCGGCCACGTCGGCCCGGTCGATGGTCAGCGCGCCGGCGAGCCGAACCTTGCCGTTGGCGCCCCGGTCGATGGTGGCCTGGCCGGTGGCCGAGGCGGTGGCCTGGTCGTTGTCGATCAGCCGGAAGCCCTTCAGGTCCAGGCGGAAGCTGGAGACCCCGTCGCGGAGCAGGCTGATGCGGCCCGCGCCGGTGACCGAGCCGCCCCGGCCGTCCACGCCGCTGGCTTCGGTGACGTTCACCGCGCTTTGCACGAAGCCGGCACGCAGGCTGACGTTGCGCAGGGACAGACCCGAGGCGCCGTCGTCGAAGCGGCCCGCGTCCACGGCGATCTGGCCCGAGGCGCTGGGGTCCGCCAGGGTCCCGGCGAGGATCCCTTCGGTGCGCACGCGTCCTGACAGGCTGCGCTCACCGCCCACCAGCAGGTCCCAGAGCGGGCTCACCTCCCCTTCGGCGAAGAACTTGCCACGCAGGGGCCGCTGGCGGGCGATCGCCACCCGGAACGGGCTGGCCGAGCTCTCCGCCGGCAGAACCAGGTTGGCGTTGGCCCTCAGGCCCTGGGCGTTGGTGGCCTGGGCGTCCAGCAGGATCTGGCTGTCGGCGAGCCTGGCCTGCACCACCCCGTCGATTCCGGAGGCGGCCGGCGCCCCGCGGCCCCGGGCGCCGGCCAAACGGGCGTTCATCGTGCCGTCCAGCCGCTGGCCGCGTCCCTGTAGGGCGAACGTCGCGTCGAACCGCCCGGCGAGGTCTGGGTCCAGCAGGCCCAGACCCAGGCCCGCCACCTGAGCGCGGACTTCGGCTAGGTCGCCGCCCAGCCGTCCGTTGAGGTCGATGCGCCCGCCGTCCGAGGCCGCCAGACGCAGCCGCGCCGAGCGCTCCGGCCCGCCGAACCTGGCGGTGGCGGTCTCCACGGTGCGCAGGTTGCGGTCCCCCAGCCGGCCCGTCCCGTCGAAGCTGAGCGCGTAGCCAGGCTGCGCCTGGGCCAGCACGCCGCGGCCATCGAACGCCCAGGGGCCGCGGGGCGACGCCCCCTGCGCCTGGGCGGCGTAGGGCAGCCGTGCCAAGGGTCCGTCGGCGGTGATGCGCAGGGCGCGGGCGGCGAAGCCCGTACCGGGTAGCCGGGTGTTCTCGCCGGTGAGGTTCAGGGTCGCTCGCGCGCCACCGGCGGCGTCGACGATCCGCACGGTCCCGGCCAGCCGTCCGGCCGCCAGGAAGGCGCCTGGCGTCATCACGATCTGCAAGTCCGCGGAAGAGGGCGAGCGGCTGCGCAGCGACAGCGCGCCCTGGGCCTGCATTCCGCCGGCGTCCACCGTCAGGTCGGTCAGGTCCACGCCGCCGCCCGGGAAGCGGAACGCCGAACGCCCCACCGCCGGGCCGTGGGCGCTGTCGGCGCGCACCGCGATCACCCCGCTGGAGCCTTCCGCGCGGCGCAGGAAGCTCAGGCTCAGCTTGGCGTTGGTCAGCGGCAGCCGCGGCAGGTCGATGGCGTCCACATCGGCCGTCAGGTCCAGTTGCGGCGCGCTGAGCGACCCGGTGACCGAGCCGGCGCCGCGGGCTTTGCCGGCGATCTCCACCGGGCCGGCGCGGAACGGCCCGCTGGCGCTCCAGTCGACCGTGAAGGCCAGGCTGCGGTCGGCGGCCAGGGCGCCGCTGGTGGTGGCGTTCAGCGCCGCGCCATTCAGTTCGGCCCGCGCCACGGCCACTCGCCCGCCCTGCAAGGCGCCTTGGGCCTTCAGTTGCGGCCGCGCGCCCAGCAGCCGGTCCAACTCCGCATAGCCGGTGGCGAAGCGCTCGCCGCGGGCGTCCAGGGTGATACTCCATGGCTGGCCGGCGCGGCCCTGGCTGGCCGACCAAGTCACCTGCGCCGCCCCCGCCGCGCCCCTGCGCGCCTCGGCCAGGTTGGAGAGGTCCGCCCGGCCCTTGAAGCTCAGCCCCCCCAGAACGCCCCGCGCGCCGCTGGCCTGCACCTTCAGGCCCCGCCCGGTTACCGCCAGGTCCCGCAGCAGCAGCCGCCCGTCGGCCAGCCGTTCCCCGTCCAGCTTCGCGCGGGGAGCGGCGCCCAGCATGGCCGCCACCCAGCCGTCACCGCGGCCGCCGGCGCCCGTGAGGTCGGCCTTCACCGCGATGGCCCCCGCCTTGCCGGCCACCTGCAGCGGGCCGCCGGCCTGGCTGAGCCCGTAGCCGCCCAGGCTGGCGTCGGACACCACGCCGCGGCCGGCGAAGCGCCAGTCGACGAGCTTGCCGGTCAGGGCCCCGTTGACCCGCGCCGCCCCCAGGCTCGGGCCGCCGACGATGCGCGACAGGGCGCCGGTCCGGACGTCCAGGCTGAGGCCCGCCGGTCCCAGCCGCCGCTCCCACAGGTTGCCCTGCCCCCGCGCGCTGACGGTCAGGTTCTCCGACGCGATCCGGCCGTCCAGGTCGAACAGCGAGGCCTGCGCCTTGCGCCCCGAAAGCGAGAACACAGCTTCAGGACCAAAGCGCCGGGCGTGCCGGGCGGTCAGCGCCGAGGCGGCCAGCGAGAGCCGCCCGTCCGCCCGTCCGCCGTCCGGGGTCCAGGTCCCTTGCGCCGACAGCGGCGTCGCCGCGCCGGTGCGCGCGATCGCGGTGAAGCGGCCCTTCGACATCTGCCCCCCCGCGACGATCTTCAGGACGAAGGGCTGGTCGACGGGCAGGCCCAGCGCCCCGGCCAGCGCCCCGCCGCGGGCCTCCAGGGCGTCGGCGACCAGCTTCAGGGGCCGGGTGCGCGAGAGGTCGAAGTCGACGTTCAGATAGTCGCCGGCATGCAGCACGCTGGCCGCCCGTACCCGCCCCTGCTGGCCGCCGCGCCGCTCCACATCCAGCGCCAGGGCCAGGTCATAGACCCCGGCGCGGTAGCTGAACGCCGGGGCCATTTCCACCCGGGTGCGCGCCTCGGTGATGTGGAACGAGACTGGCAGGCCCTGGTCCTTGCCCTTCGGCGTCAGGGTGGGGCGGCGCAGCAGGCGAAGGTTCTGCGCCTCGATACGCTCCGCATGGAACCGGCGCCGCAACAGGTCACCGGAGCGCCAGCGCATGTGGACGTTGTTGGCCTCCAGCCAGACCCCCTGTTCATCGCGCACGGTCAGCCGGCGGATGGTGAAGTCGCGCAGCACGTCGCCGGACAGACCCTCGATCTTCAGCCGGCCCAGGCGGCCGATCTTCAGACCGTCGGTGCGCGCCTCGATCAGCAGTCGCGCCTGGGGCAAAAGCACCCCGTAGCGGCCGGCCCCCAGCAGGCCCGCCAGCACCACGGCGACGCCCACCAGGATCGCCACCAGCGCCCGGGGAATTCCGCGCTTGATGGCGGCTTCTGTGGTAGTATCCGGGGCGTCGGTCAAAACGCCTGCCCGATGCTGACGTAGAGTTGGAAGGGCGCGCTGTCGCGCCGCTTGCTAACCGGAACCGCCACGTCCACCCGGATCGGCGCGAAGCCCAAGTTGTAACGCACGCCCGCCCCTACCCCGATGGCCAGCTCGGTGACACCGGGGAAGTGGTCCGTGCCCACCGCGCCGGCGTCCACGAAGCCCGCCAGGCCCCAGCGCTGGCTCAGGTCGTGGCGCACCTCGAACGAGCTCTCCAGCAACGACAGTCCGCCCTGCGGCGTGCCGTCGGCAAGCTCAGGGCCCACATCCTGGTAGCCGAAGCCCCGCACCGAGCCGCCGCCCCCGGCATAGAACCGCCGCGAGGCCGGGATGTCGCGGATCGCACCGTTGACGATGCTGCCCAGGCGCACCCGTCCGGCCAGCACCGTGCGCGCCTGCGGCCCCAGCGGCAGGTAGGCTGAGCCCTGGGTCTGGGCCTTCAGGTAGGGCAGGTTCTCGTCGCCCACCAGCAGGGTCGGCTCGGCCCGGGCGCTGAATTTCCATCCGCGCTTCGGGTTCAGCGGATCGTCCGAGCGGTCCAGCGCCAGATCGCTGAGCAGGGCCAGGGTCGCCACGTCGCGGCTGATGGGCGCCAGGACGCCCAAGGAGATTTCGTAGGTGCGGCTGAGGTCGGCCGAGGCGCCCACGGTGACATAGGAGGTCTTGCCGTAGCGGCGAGTGACGTCGGCGCGCACGCCGGCGCCGGTCTCGTCATAGGCGTCGGTACGCAGGCGATAGACCGCCGCGGCGGTGCGCAGGGTCTGCTGGGGCCGCAGCCAGTGCGGCAGGGTGAGATCGACCTGCAGCCGGCTGTCGATCCGGGAGGCGCGGCCGATCAGGGCCAGGGTGTCGGCCCGGCCCAGCACATTGTAGCGGGTCCAGCGGGCGTCGAGGCCCGCCCCTTCGCTGGTGGAATAGCTGGCGCCCAGCTCAAGCGTGCGCCGCTTGCGCTCGGCCAGGCTGACCACGATCGGCCGCAGGCCCTCCGCCGTGGTCTGGGCGGTGGGGGCCAGCGCCACGGTGACGGACTCATAGACGCCGGTGTCGAGCAGCCGCCGTTCCAGTTCCGCCACGTCCTCCGGATCGTAGGGCTCGCCGGAGGTCCAGGGCGCCAGGGCCCGCAGCCAGGCGCGGTCCGTGCGCCCGCTGTTGGTCAGGTCCAGGCCGTCCAGGCGCACCAGCGGCCCGGCGGCGATGCGGTAGGTGGGCTGGACGCTGAAGTCGGCGTGGTCGACCACCACCTCGCGGGGCTGGGCCGTCACGTCGGCGTAGCCGCGCTTCTGCACCGCCGCCACCGCACGGCCCTCGGCGCTGACGATGTCGGCGGCGCGGGCCGGCGCTCTGGGATGCAGGTCCAGGGCCTGGTCGGCGGCGGCCTCGGTGATTTCGTCGGGGCGCGGGCCTTCCCAGGCGATGCGCGGGGCGGTGAGCGCGAACCGGGGGCCGGGGGTGACCTGCACCACCGGGGCAGGTGCGTCCTCGTCGTCGCCCACCTCGGGCTCGACCTGATAAGCGTAGTAGCCCTCCGAGCGCAGCACCGCGATGGCGTCCTCGGCGGCGGCGCGGGCGCGCCTCCGGGCCTCGAAGCGGTTCTGGATGGGGCGGTCGGTCTCGCCCACGGCGCGGACGATGGCGGTGCGCAGGCTGGCTTCGAGTTCGCCCTGGATCGCGGCGCGCGGTTCGTCGGCCCTGGCGGCGCCGGCCGCACCCTGGGCGCACAAGGCCGCTGCTGCGGCGGCGACGGCGTAGACCACTCGAGCCAAGCCTAGAGAATCCCTGCGCGCGCCCCTCCTGGCCGATGTAGCCGCCATGGGCGGACCTGTCACGGGATCGCTCCGTCGCAGGCGCCTGCCCATTCCCTGGGCAGGGGTCGCGGACAGCATGGACGCGCGCGACTTTTCCACGGCATCTTCCTGCGAAACGCCTAGGGTCCTACACCAGTAGGGATGGCGCAGGACGGACAGGCGTGGAGTCGGGCGTGGTGAGCATGAAGCGGTCCGAGCGGGCCGTCGTCGATCTTGAGGCCACGCCGTCGCCGTATGACGAGATGCGCACGCCCAAGGACGAGGTGCGGACGCACTACGCCGCCCTGCAGGCTCGCCTGGCCACCCTGGGCCCCGACGAACTGGCCGAGCGGCAGCGGACCCTGGAGCGGTTCTTCCTGCTGCAGGGCATCACCTTCACGGTCTACGGGGCGGAGAGCTCCACGGAACGGATCATCCCCACCGACCTGCTGCCCCGGATCATCCCGGGTCCGGAGTGGGCGAAGATCGAGACCGGCCTGACGCAACGCCTGCGCGCGCTGAACATGTTCCTGGCCGACATATATTCCGAGCAGCGGATTCTGATGGACGGGGTGGTGCCGCGCGAGCTGATCCTGCGTGCGCCGTCCTACCGCCGGGTGATGCAGAACCTCTATGTGCCGCACCAGGCCTACGCCAACGTCTGCGGCTCCGACCTGATCCGCCAGCCCGACGGCGCCTTCGCGGTGCTGGAGGACAACCTGCGGGTCCCCTCCGGGGTCTCCTACATGCTGGCCAACCGCGAGGCGTCCAAGCGGGTGTTCCCGGGCACCTTCCGCGGGGCGGGCGTGCGTTCCGTCGACCGCTATCCCGACATGCTGCTCTCAACCCTGAAGAGCATGGCGGCGGACTGGCGGCCGAACCCCCAGGTCGTGGTGCTGACGCCTGGCGTCTACAACTCCGCCTACTTCGAGCACGCCTACCTGGCCCGCCTGATGGGCGCGCCGCTGGTCGAGGGCCGCGACCTCGTGGTCCATGACAACATGGTCTACATGCGAACCACGCAAGGCCTGCGCCGGATCGACGTGATCTACCGCCGCGTGGATGACGACTTCATCGATCCCCTCACCTTCCGCCGGGATTCGGGGCTGGGCGCCGCGGGCCTGTTCAACGCCTACCGGGCCGGCAACGTGGTGATCTGCAACGCGCCGGGTACAGGGGTCGCGGACGACAAGGCGGTCTATGCCTACGTTCCGGAGATCATCCGCTACTACCTGGGCGAGGACGCCATCCTGCCCAACATCGAGACCTACCTGTGCCGCGAGCCGGCGCAACTCAGCCACGTGCTGGCCAATCTGGACAAGCTGGTGGTCAAGGCGGTGGGCGCGTCTGGCGGCTACGGCATGCTGGTGGGGCCCCACTCCACCCAGGCCGAGCGCGACGAGTTCGCCCAGGCGCTAAGCGCCGACCCCGAGAACTACATCGCCCAGCCGACCATTCAGCTTTCCACCGCCCCCTGCCTGATCGGCCAGGCCATTGAGTCCCGCCACGTGGACCTGCGGCCGTTCATCCTGTGCGGCGAGAAGATCGTTGTGACCCCCGGCGCCCTCACGCGCGTAGCCCTGCGCAAGGGCTCCCTGGTGGTCAACTCCAGCCAGGGCGGCGGCTCCAAGGACACCTGGGTCCTGGACGGCGAGGAGGCTCGCGCATGATGCTCGCCCGGGTCGCCGACAGCCTCTACTGGATCGGCCGCTACGTGGAGCGCGCCGAGCACCTGTGCCGGCTCTCCGACGTGATGCTCACCGCCACCCTCGACCGGTCGGAGGCCGCCACCCAGGTGGCCCGCATCGCCCTCACCGCCGTGGGCGACGCCGACGCCAGGAAGGCCAAGAACCCCTACGAGGCCGCCCTGGCCCTGGTGCTGGACCGCGAGGACGCCGGCTCGGTGACCTCCTCCCTGGCGCTGGCCCGGGAGAACGCCCGCCAGGTGCGCGACCAGATCACCACCGAGACCTGGGAGCGGCTCAACCTGATTCACCTGCGGATGAGCGACCCGGACGCTGGGCGGGCCTTCGCCGACGGCTCGCAGGCCTTCCTGCACGAGACCATCGCCGACCTGCACCTGTTCAAGGGCGCGGCGGACTCCACCATGAGCCACGGCGAGGGCTGGCGGTTCCTGCTGCTGGGGGTCTACCTGGAACGCGCCCAGCTCATCGGCTCGCTGCTGGAGGTCTGCTTCGGCGACGGGCGCAAGAAGGCGATCAGCGACCACTTCGCCCTCACCAGCCTCTTGCGGATGACCTGCGCCCTGGAGCCGTACCTTCGGGTCTATACCGCCGACATGCAGCCACGCTTCATCCTGGAGTTCCTGCTGCTGGACGAGGATTTTCCACGCTCCATCCGCTTTTGCACCGCGCGCATCGAGGAGCACCTTGCCCACCTGTCGCGGCATGTGGAGGCGGCCGGCCACGCCGGGCCTGACCGCTTGGCCGGGCGCCTCAAGGCGCGCCTGGAGTACGCCGACATGGACGAGGTGCACGCCCAGGGCGCCAGCGCCTTCGTGGCTTCCGTGCTGGACGAATGCGCCACCATCCACCGCGCCCTCTACGAGGCCTTCGTCGCCTATCCCCTCGAACAGCGCCTGCCGACCTAAGGACCAAGCTCAGTGCTTCTCGAAGTCCGCCACGTGACCCAGTACCAGTACGACGACCCCGTGCGCGAAAGCGTCATGGAGGTCTGGATGCAGCCGCAGAAGGGCCTGCGCCAGCGGCTGATCAGCTTCGACCTGGAGGTGGAGCCGGCCTCGCAGATGTTCTCCTACCCCGACACCTTCGGCAACGCCGTCTACCACTTCGACGTGCCCCAGCCCCACCAGCGCCTGACTATCACCGCCCGCTCGGCGGTGGAAACCGAGGCCCCGGCGGTGCTGGCCGACACCCTGGACAACGGCGAGTGGGACCGCCTGCGCTCCGATTTCGTGCGGGGCGAGAACTTCGACTTCCTGCACCCCCACGGCTTCGCCCGAGAGACCGAGGCCCTGGTTGCCTTCGTGGCTGAGAAGGCCCTGGCCGGAACCCGCGCCCGCGACCCGCTCACCGCCGTGCGCGAACTGGCCAAGGTGGTCTACCAGGGCTTCGCCTACGAGGCCGGCGTCACCCGCGCCGACAGCCCCATCGACGACGTCCTGAAGACCCGCAAGGGGGTCTGCCAGGACTTCGCCCACGTGATGATCGCCATCTGCCGGTCCTGGGGCATCCCGGCGCGCTACGTCTCCGGCTACCTGTTCACCGACCGCAAGGCCGGCGACCGCTCCGACCCCGACGCCACCCACGCCTGGGTGGAGGTATTCCTGCCCAGCCTGCGCTGGGTGGCCTTCGACCCCACCAACAACATCGAGGCCGGCGAGCGGCACATCTGCTGCGCCGTGGGCCGAGACTACTCCGACGTCCCGCCGTCCCGCGGCGTCTACAAGGGCGAGACCGAGAGCCAGCTGGCCGTCGGCGTCCTGGTGCGCCGGGCCCGCGCGGCCATGAGCGACCCGGAATTCATGCGCATCTCCCAGACCAAGTCCGCCCGCGCCGCCGGCGCCCGGCGCACCCCCGCCGGCGCGCTGTCCTACGAGAACCAGCAGCGCCAGCAGCAACAACAACAGCAGCAGTGAGAAGCGCTGCGGCGGGAAGGCGCTCTTGCGAAGACGCCTGGACCCACCGTCCGGATCGGGGCCGACATGGCGCGCCGATGGGCCGTTCGTAGCCCGCCGCAGCGGAGGTAATCTAGGCGCTTGAACTAAGCATTGGTAGGGCCCGCTATCGGTCGAGCGTCGGCGCCTCATCACGCCAGCAGGGCGCCACTTTCTCCAACGTCCCTTCGACCCAGGCGCCGACGGCAGAAGTCCCCTCGATCCTCAGTCGGCCATAGTCAGCTGTCGGGGCGTCGATCACCACCACCACGCCATCCAGCGGAGGCACGGGAAGCAACACATTGCCGTGGCTGTCCGTTTCTATCGGCGGCGGCTCCACCTGGATCGACACCGCGGGCAGCCTGGCCAGGTCAACCATCGCCCGGGTCAGCGCCGCACAGGTCCGTCCGTCCACCCATTGCCGCCGATCAGGTCGGTCCGTCCGCCTCTCGGTCTTCTCCAACACCCAGTAGTGCGACGTGGGCGTTCGACCGCCGCCGCTCGTTCGCCGGATCTCCGCCACCTCGACCGTGATCTTCAGCCGGCCAGGCGCGAAGGATGGCTCTGCGGTGAACCAGCCCCAATCGTGCACCCACCATTTGTCAGTGCTCTTGAGTGTCGTCGCCTGGCCAGGGCCGCCGGCGGCCACCGCAAGCGCCACCACAAGCGGTAAGAGTGAGGGGTGTCTGCGCATGATGGGGGCGATCTTCCACCGTCTCTGACGCACCTTCCAGTGCGTTCCTCGGTACGGGGAAGTCGCCCGACGACCGAAGGTCCGGGTCGATGGGGTGAGTATGTGGACGAAGCTTGCTGTCCACCTCCCCGCATTGTCGCCGGGCTTCGCCTTAGGCGGCCCTTCCCCGTACCCGGGGAAGGCGAAGGTGCGCAACGTCGCGTTGGTAGGCCGGGTGAGTATCGAACTCACGACCATTCGATTAAAAGTCGAATGCTCTACCACTGAGCTACCGGCCCCCTCGACGCGACGGTCCAGCGGACCTCGGGTGAAGCGGCGCGGACCTTAGGCGCCGGGGCTCAGCTGCGCAAGGCCGCGCGCCGCCTTATCACCGCCGCAAGCTGGGTTAGGATCGCGGCCGATGCGTATCGTCCTTCCCCTTCTGGCCGTGAGCGCCCTCGTCTGCGCCTGCACCACCACCCGCGAGGATGGCGCGCCGCAGGTGCAGACCGCCGCGGAGGCCAACCGCGAAAGCCTGGAAGGCGCGGTGAAGGCGCCGTTGCGCGACCTCAACGTGCTGCGCACCAAGGTGCCGCCGATCCTGCTGGAATCCCTGGCCGATCCCTATGCGCGGCCACGCTTGCCGGGCTGTGCGGGCCTGATCGCCGCGATCCTGCCGCTGGAGGAGGCGCTGGGCCCCGATTACGACCTGCACCGGGGCGAGGGCGACATCGCAGCCCAGGGCCGCTCGGCCGCCCTGGGCATGGTGGCGGGGTTCGCGTCGGACGCCATCCCGTTCCGCAGCTGGGTGCGGCGGCTGACCGGGGCGGAGCGCCGCGACAGCCTGGTGCAGGACGCGATCACCGCGGGCGGGGTGCGCCGGGCCTATCTGAAGGGTCTGGGCGAGGCCAAGGGCTGTAAGCCGCCGGCCACCCCCTCGCACGAACTGGCCGGCTCGGAAGTCCCCACCGCGGACCCTAAGCCGAAGTTTCCGACGCGCGCGCCGACCGAGCCTGAACGTCCGCCCGCAAGGCGTCCAACCTACCCGACGCGATAGCCGCCCTACACCCGCCCATCAGGGCCTGGAAGAAGGCGATGTTGTGCCAGGAGAGCAGCACCTGGCCGAGAATCTCCTCGGACTTCACCAGATGGTGCAGATAGGCCTTGGAATAGGCCGACGAGGCCTGGCAGGCGCTCTCCGCGTCCAGGGGCGTGTCGTCGTCGGCAAAGCGGGCGTTCTTCAGGTTCACCGGCCCGTCCCAGGTCCAGGCCTGGCCGTGGCGGCCCGAGCGGGTGGGCAGGACGCAATCGAACATGTCCACGCCCCGGGCCACCGCCTCGACGATGTCGATGGGCTTGCCCACCCCCATCAGGTAGCGCGGCCGCTCGGGTGGCAGCAGGCCCGGCGCATAGTCCAGCACCTCGCACATGGCCTGGTGGCCCTCGCCCACAGCCAGGCCGCCGATGGCGTAGCCGTCGAAGCCGCTCTCCGTCAGCCGTTCTGAGGATTCCCGGCGCAGGGCCTCGAAGGTGGAGCCCTGCTGGATGCCGAACAGGGCCTGGGTGTCCCGGGCGCCGAAAGCGGCCTTGCAGCGATCCGCCCAGCGGGCCGACAGGCGCATGGCCTCGGCGGCGCGGGCCTCCTCGGCCGGCCAGGAGACGCATTCATCCAGCTGCATGACGATGTCGGAGCCCAAGAGGTCGGCCTGGATCTCGATGGACCGCTCCGGCGTGAGCACATGGCGCGAGCCGTCCAGGTGGCTCTGGAAGGTCACCGCCTCCTCCTTCACCTTGGAGATCTTCGACAGCGACATCACCTGGAAGCCGCCACTGTCGGTGAGGATCGGCTTCTCCCAACGCATGAACCTGTGCAGGCCGCCAAGCCGGGCCACCCGCTCCGCCGTGGGCCGCAGCATCAGGTGATAGGTGTTGCCCAGGAGGATGTCGGAGCCTGCCTGCGCCACCTGCTCCACCGTCAGCGCCTTCACCGTCCCCGCTGTCCCCACGGGCATGAAGGCCGGCGTGCGGATGTCGCCCCGGGGCGTCGACAGCACCCCCGTGCGCGCCGCTCCGTCGGTGGCGCTGATCGTGAACGGGAATGCAGCCATCAGGCGGCCCTCCAGATGAGGCTGGCGTCGCCGTAGGAATAGAACCGGTAGCCCGTGGCGATGGCGTGGTCGTAGGCCGCCCGCATCACCGGCAGGCCGGCGAAGGCGCAGACCAGCATGAACAGGGTCGACTTCGGCAGGTGGAAGTTGGTGATCAGGCCATCGGCGGCGCGGAACCGGTAGCCCGGGGTGATGAAGATTGCCGTTTCGTCCGTGAACGGACGGACGATCCCGTCCTCGCCCGTGGCTGACTCCAGCAGCCGCAGGGAAGTGGTGCCGACGCAGACGATCCGCCCCCCGGCGGCCCGCACGGCGTTGAGCTGGCCGGCCGTGGCGGCGTCCACCTCGCCCCACTCCGCATGCATGCGGTGTTCGGCGATCACCTCGGTCTTCATGGGCAGGAAGGTGCCGGCGCCCACGTGCAGGGTGACGAAGGCCGTGCCGATCCCCGCTGCCTGCAGCCGCGCCAGCAACCCCGGCGTGAAGTGTAGCCCCGCCGTGGGCGCCGCCACCGAGCCGTCCTCCCGGGCATAGACGGTCTGGTAGTCCGCCTGGTCCTGGGCGTCCTGCGCCCGCTTGGCGGCGATGTAGGGGGGCAGCGGCATGGCGCCCCGCTCGGCGATGGCGGCGTCCAGGTCCGGCCCGGCCAGGTCGAAGGCCAGCGTCACCTCGCCGCCCTCCCCCTTGCCGCGCACGGTGGCGTCCAGGGCGCCGGTCAGGCAGGCCCGGTCGTCCGTGGACCCGAAGGCCACCCGGTCCCCCGCCGCCAGCCGCTTGCCCGGCCGCATGAAGGCGGTCCAGACGTGGGGCGAGAGCCGCCGGTGCAGGGTGGCCTCGCAGGCGACCCGGTTCTCGCCGCGGGTTCGCACGCCTGAGAGCCTCGCCGGGATCACCCGGGTGTCGTTGAGCACCAGCACGTCCCCGGCCCGCAGCAGTCCTGGCAGGTCGCTGACAGCCAGGTCGGACAGCTCCCCGCCCGGCGCCACCAGCAGAAGGCGCGCCGAATCCCTGGGGCTCGCGGGCCTCAGCGCGATGCGGTCGTCCGGCAGGTGGAAGTCGAAATCGGCGAGCTGCATGAGGGCCGCGTGAAGGCCATGCGCAGCCTCGCGCGTCAAGCTCGGGGCCGTGCTAGAGGCGGTCGCGATGGCTTCAGCCCGAGTCGCCCTGACGGTGTTGTTCCTGCCGCCGATCGTGCTGGGCGCGGTCCTCTGCGCGGGCGTGGCGGGCGCTGGCCACCTGGGCCGTTCAAGCCTGGAATGGGACATCCTAACCCACTTCGCGCCAATCGCGTTCGCCGGCGGCCTCGTGGCGGTGATCACGGGCCTGGTTCTCCGCGGCTGGGCGCGGTGGCTGGCGGTGATCCCGGGCGCGGCGGCCGTCCTGGCGGCGGGAGCGCTGATGGCGCCGGAGTTCCTGCGCGACGCCGGTCCCCGCGCCGCCGCCGACGCGCCGGGCCAGCTCAAGCTGATCCAGTTCAACGTCTGGTACGGCAGCCAGGACCACAGCCGTACCCTCGACTGGCTGGCCGCCCAGGACGCCGACATCATTGTGCTGCAGGAGACCACCCCGCCCCTGCGCGCGGCGATCGCCGCCCGGGGCCTTTGGCAGGTCACCGGCGAAGGCCGCGAGGTGATGATCCTCAGCCGCATGCCGGCCAACCGCCGGCCCCTGCCCGCCCTGGACGGGCCGGCGCCCCTGGCCATGGCCCGCTTCGACGGACCCGCAGGCGATTTCGCGGTGATCGGCGTCCACTACACCTGGCCCACCGAGGTCAGCCTGCAGCAGGCGCAGGAAGCCCGCGTCGCTCGGCTGCTGGATGGTCTGCCCCGGGACCGGGCCATCGTCGCCGGCGACTTCAATTCCACGCCCTGGTCGTTCTCGCGCCGGCGTTGGGACCGCGAGTTCGGCCTGATCCGCCGCGACCGGGCCCTGTTCTCCTGGCCAGCGGTCCAATCCCGGCGGGCGCCGTGGCTGGGCGTCGTGCCGGTGCTGCCCATCGACCATGTGTATGCGGGCGCCGGCTGGGCGACGGTAAAGGTGGCGCGGGGCCCGCGGCTGGCCTCCGACCACTATCCGCTGATCGTCACCCTGGCGCCTGTCGCGCCGCGCTGAGCGCCGTGTCCAGCTTGCCGCGCTTCGCCTCATGGCCGGCGTTCAGGGCTTCTTCCCGCGCATCCAGGTCGGCGCGCTCGCGCTCGATCTTCGCCTGGGCGGCGTCGTGGGCGGCGTCAATGGCCTCAAGCCTGGCCTCCAGGTCGGCGACCTTCTGCAGGGCCGCCTTGGAGGGTCCGGCGGGCGCCGCCTTTCGACCCTTCACCTTGGCCAGCGCATCGTGGGTCCCCGCCGGGCGGCGCAGCACCTCTCCGGGTTTGGCGGACGCGGCCTTCACCAGGGCGGGATCGTCGGTCTCCCGCGCCTGGCCGGTCTTGAACAGGTCCTGGCGCACGTCCCAGGCGGTCAGCGCCTTGGCCTTGGAGCTCGCCGCCACCACAAAGTCAGTGAGGCCGTCCGAGGTGACGAAGACCTTCAGGCGCGCCATGGCGGGCGTTCCCTAGGCGTCTGCCGCCACCTTCATGGAGACGATCTTGCCGGGCTCCCGCGGCGGCTCGCCCTTGGGCAGCGCATCCACGGCGTCGATGCCGTCGGTGACCTCACCCCAGACCGTGTACTGGCCGTCGAGGAAGCTGGCGTCGTCGAAACAGACGAAGAACTGGCTGTTGGCGGTGTTGGGGCTGGCGGTGCGGGCCATGGAACAGACGCCGCGCACGTGCGGCTCGCGGCTGAACTCCGCCTGCAGGTTGGGCTTCGACGAGCCGCCCGAGCCGGTGCCGGTGGGGTCGCCGCCCTGGGCCATGAAGCCCGGGATGACCCGGTGAAAGACCACGCCGTCATAGAAACCTTCGCGGGTCAGTTCCTTGATCCGAGCCACGTGGGCGGGCGCAAGGTCAGGGCGCAGCTTGATGGTCACCGGACCGGTGTCCAGGGTCATGACCAGGGTGTTTTCGGGATCCATCACTTCACCTCGACAGGAATATTGACGTCACAGGCCGAGAAGTCGGCCCCTTTGGCGGCTCGCATGCGGGCGATCTCCGCCTTGAACCACGGGCTGGCCGGATCGATGACCCGCACCTTGGGTCGTTCCGCCTCAGGCATATCGGCCAGCAGGCGCAGGCGTTCCATCTTGTCCTGCGGATCGGCCACCGGCTCGCCCACCTTGATGGCCAGCACCGCATCCTGGCCCGAGATCACCCGGCCCCAGGCGGTGTAGCGCTTTTCCAGGGCGGGATAGCCGGCGCGCATGAAGAAAAACTGGCTGTTGGCGGAATTGACGTCCTCGCCCCGGGCCATGCCCATCACGCCGGGGCAGTAGAGGCCCCAGCCGGAAATCTTGCCGTCCTTGGTCATGGCGGCCAGCATCATCGACTGGGTCATCACCGGCAGAGACTTGATGAAGCCGGTTTCCGAGATGGTCTGGTCGGCGGCCAGGGTGAACGGCGTCTCCTGCCCACGGCGGAAGGTGAACTCGCCGGCGATATCCGGCTTGGTGGAGCCGCCCGTGCCCTTGTTCTCCGGGTCGCCGGTCTGGTCCATGAAGTTCTCGATCACCCGGAAAAAGGTGTGGCCGTCGTAGAACCGCGCCTTGGCCAGCTCGCGAACCCGCTCCACGTGGGCGGGCGCCACCTCGGGGATCATCTCCACGATGATCCGGCCCTTGTTGGTGTCGACCACCAGGACATCGTTGGGGTTGGGGGTGCGGAAGTCAGAGGCCTTGGGGGCGGCCGGAGGCACAGGCTTGGCCGGCGCCTTGGCCTTCGGCTGGGCGGCGGCGCTCGCGGCGAGGGCCGCCAGGGCCACGGCGATCAGGGTGGGTTTCAGGTTCATGGATGCACTCGTAATGGGCCGGGCGGCGCGGGGCCAGCCCGCTTGGATTAGGCGCGGCCGACCTTGGCCATCAGCCGGTCGCGCACCTGCGGGCTGACGAACTTGGAGACTTCCCCGCCCAGCAGCGCGATCTCCTTGACCAGCTTGGAGGCGATGGCCTGGTGGCGCGGGTCGGCCATCAGGAACACGGTCTCGATCTCGCGGTCGAGCTGCTGGTTCATGGCGGTCATCTGGAACTCGAACTCGAAGTCGGCCACGGCGCGCAGGCCGCGCACGATCACCGAGGCGCCGATCTCGCGGGCGAACTGCATGGTCAGCCCCTCAAAGGGCTGGACGACGATCTCGGCGCCGTGGGTCAGGCCGCGGACATCGTCCTTGATGATCTCCACCCGCTCCTCGAGGGAGAACATCGGGCTCTTGCCGGTGTTGATGGCGACGCCCAGGACCAGCTTGTCCACCAGCTTCACCGCCCGGCCGATGATATCGGTGTGGCCGTTGTGGATCGGGTCGAAGGTGCCCGGATAAAGCCCGATGCGCATCATACGGCCCTGGTCCCCCAACTGTTCCGCCTTCGCCTTTCGCCGTGGAGCGGCGTTCTGGCAAGCGCAATCTTACCCCAGCCTGGGCCAGTTCCTCCGGCCGCAGATCAGATGCAGCGTCAGCAGCCGCGCCTCCCTGGAGGACCTAGGTCTCCGCCTCGGGCGCATCGCCGTCCCCGGCAGCATCGTCGCCGGGCTCTTCGATGAGGTCGAGATCGACCGCATCCTCGTCCTCGCCGGTGTCGGCCAGCCGTTCCACTGAGACCACATGCTCGTCGGCGGCCTTGCGGAAGATGGTGACGCCCTGGGTGTTGCGGCCCGCCAGGCGGACCTGGCCCACCGGCGTGCGGATCAACTGGCCCTGGTCGGTGACCAGCAGGATCTGGTCGGCCTCGTCCACCGGGAACGAGGCGGCCAGCCGGCCACCCCGCTTGGTGAGGTCCTGGGCCAGCAGGCCCTGGCCGCCGCGGCCGGTGCGGCGGAACTCATAGGCCGAGGTCCGCTTGCCGAAGCCCTCGGTGGAGACGGTGAGGATGATCTCCTCGGCCGCGCCTAGCTCGGCGATCCGTTCCGGCGTCAGGCTGATCACGTCGTCGCCCTCGGCCTCGTCGTCCTCGGCCGCCGGAGCCTCCTCGCCGTCCTCACCTTCGGTGGCGGTGAGCATCAGCTTGGCGTGTTTCAGATAGGCCGTGCGCTCGGCCGGCGTGGCGGGGACCGCGCGCAGGATGGCCATGGAGATGACGGTGTCACCTTCGGCCAGGCGAATGCCACGCACGCCGGTCGAGTCGCGGCCGGCGAACACCCGGACC
>NZ_JBKJTG010000201.1:0-2701 GCF_046590535.1 Phenylobacterium sp.
CTTTCCCGCAGCCCGCACGAACCCGTCGACCGCCTGGAGCTGGCTCGCGACACCGTCGATCCCTCGGGCAGGGCCGTTGACGTGCAGGTGACGAGGCTGCGGCGCAAGATCGAGGACGACCCCAAGGCGCCGCGTTACCTGCAGACGGTGCGCGGTGTCGGCTACAGACTGGTCCCGGACTGATGCGGCTGCTGCCCCTGCGAGTGCTCGGGCGCTGGGTGAAGCGCCAGCTGCCGACGTCGCTGTTCGGCCGCAGCCTGCTGATCATCGTCCTGCCGGTGGCCCTGATGCAAATCGCGGTCACCTATGTGTTCTTCGACGCCCACTGGCAGACCGTCACCAGCCGCCTCTCCGAGGGCCTGGCCGGCGACATCGCCTGGGCGGTGGAGAGTTACCAGGAGGATCCCACCCCCGCCGCCTTCGCCCGCCTGTCGACCCGCGCAGAGGACAGCATGGGCCTCTCCATCGCCCTGCAGCCGGGCCGCGCCCTGCCGCCGAACCGCCGCGAGCCGCCGGTGATCTTCGAGCCGTTCTTCGCCCCCATCGACCGGGCCCTGGACCGGGCGCTGTCGGAGCGGCTGGACGAACCCCTGTGGTTCGACACCACCAGATACCCGGCCTACGTGGACATCCGGGTGGCGGTGAAAGGCGGGGTGATGCGCATCCTCGCGCCTCGCGACCGGGCCTTCGCCACCCAGGGGCACATCTTCGTCCTGTGGATGACCGTGGCCACCGTGCTGCTCACCGCCATCGCCATCCTGTTTATCCGCAACCAGGTGCGCGCCATCGAGCGGCTGGCCAACGCGGCCGAGGCCTTCGGGCGCGGCGCGGACGTACCGGCCTTCAAGCCCCACGGCGCCAAGGAGGTGCGCCGCGCGGCCAGCGCCTTCCTAGACATGCGCTCGCGCATCCAGCGCCACATTGACCAGCGCACCACCCTGCTGGCCTCGGTGAGCCACGACCTGCGCACGCCGCTCACCCGCCTGAAGCTGGCGCTCGCCCTGGCCGAGCCGTCGAAGACCAACGCCGCCATGAAGCGCGACCTGGCCGATATGGAGCACATGATCGACGAGTATCTGGCCTTCGCGCGCGGCGAGGGCGGCGAGGCGGTGGAGGCGGTTCAACTTCGCGACCTGATCGACGAGGTCAGCGAGGGCGCGCGCCGGGCCGGCGCCCGGGTGGCGGTCACCGTGGAGGAAGCGCTCACCGCCACCGTGCGGCCTAACGCCCTGAAGCGGGCGCTCGCCAACCTGATCATGAACGCCGCCGTGCACGGGGAGCACATCGAGGTGGCTGCCCGGCCAAGGCCGCAGGGAGGCGTGGAGATCGTCGTCGACGACGACGGCCCCGGCATTCCCGCCGAGCGCTACGAGGAGGCGTTCAAGGCCTTCGGTCGGCTGGACGAGGCCCGCAACCAGAACGCCAAGGGCGTCGGCCTGGGCCTGGCCATCGCCCGCGACGTGGCCCGCGGCCACGGCGGCGACATCACCCTGGAGCGCTCGCCCCTGGGGGGCCTGCGCGCCGTCATGCGCCTTCCGGGCTAGCCGCCGAGCTCCTTCGACCGGCGCATGGCGCGCGATACCGCCTCACGCAGAAGGGGGGGCAGGCCGGTGTCGCTGAGCAGCACGTTGAGCGCAGCCTCCGTCGTGCCGCCGGGCGAGGTCACCTGGCGGCGCAGGTCGGTGAGATCGGCGCCGGTCTCCTGCAACAGGGCCGCCGCGCCGGTCACGGTGGCCCGCGCCAGCCGGGCGGATTCCCTGGCCGGCAGGCCCGCGGACACGCCGGCGGCCTCAAGCGCCTCGATGAAGGCGTAGAGATAGGCCGGCGCCGAGCCGGAGACCGCGGTCGCCGCATGCATCTGGGTTTCTTCGGTGAGGTCGACCACTGTCCCCAGGGGCTCGAACAGGGCGTGCGCCCGGGCCAGCGCCGCCGGATCGTCGGCATAGAGACTGGCGGTCCCCTGGCAGATGGCCGCCGCGGTGGTGGGTATCACCCGGGCCACGCAACGCCCGCCGAACGCCTTGGAGATGTCGGCGGACTTGGCGCCGGCCGCCACCGAGATGATCACTGCGTCGGCGGCCAGCCAGGCGGCGGTCTCCGCGGCCACCTCGCGCCAAAGCTGCGGCTTGACTGAGAGCACCACGGTTTTGGCGCGGGCCAGTTCGGCTTCCGGAGGATTGAGCTGTGCTCCTGCCTGCACGGCCTCGAGAGCCGGGCCGGTCGCATGCGGTTCGCGGATCATCAGGTCGGCGGCGTCGAACGCCTGCGCGCGCCGCCAGCCCGCCAGGATGGCCCCGCCCATGCGCCCGGCGCCCAGCATCAGGATCGGTGTGATCATGGACGCGACCGTAGCGGGCCGCGCCGCCCCCGCCCAACCCTTATCCGTGCGGTCAGGCCTCGCCGACCGTCTCGAACATGCAGGCGGCGATCGCCTCCTGCGGCGACTTCAGCCCCCGGATCATGAAGTCGAAGGCCGGGAAGAAGCGATCGGCGCCCTCCACGGCCACGTCGATCATCGCCGCGGCCTGGGCCAGGCTTGGCTGTTCATTGGTCATCAGCGCCATCCCGTGCCGGAAGATGATCTCGCCCTCTTCCCACAGTTCGAAGTGGCCGAGCCAGACGCGCGGGTTGATTGTGGCGATCAGTTCCTGGGCAGTCTGGCGCTGAGCCTGAGGCACTGCCAGGTCCATGGAAAGGCAGA
>NZ_JBKJTG010000245.1:0-23388 GCF_046590535.1 Phenylobacterium sp.
TCGTCGATGGCGAAGAAGCCAACCAACGTGTCCAGCTTGTCGGCCAGCGCCACCGTCGCGGCCACCGCCTGTGTCGGGATGGCGTCGCCCGGCCCCTGCGGGCGGTAGTGGTGGCGGATGGCGTCGCAGACCTCCGGGTCCAGCCCCTCGGCCTCGGCGTAGTAGCCGCCCATGACGCCCTGCAGCTCGGGGAACTCGGCCACCATGCCGGTGGTCAGGTCGGCCTTGCACAGGCGCGCGGCCAGCACCGCATGGGCCTTGGTCTCGGCGTCGTCGCGGACCAAGGGGGCGATCTCCCCGGCCAGGGCCTCGATCCGGGCGACCCGCTCGCGCATCGTGCCCAGCTTGGCGTGGAAGGTGACCCCTTCCAGCTTCTCCAGCCGGTCTTCCAGCTTGGTCTTCAGGTCTTCGGTCCAGAAGAACCGGGCGTCGCTCAGCCTCGCCGACAGAACCCTGGCGTTGCCCTGCGCGATGGCCTTGCCGCCATCCGGCGCCTCAATATTGGCCACGGTGATGAAGTGCGGGGCGAGCTTGCCGGTGGCCGGGTCGCGCACCGCGAAATACTTCTGGTGGGTGCGCATGGAGGTGCGGATCACCTCCGGCGGCAGGTCCAGGAATTCCGGGTCCATGTCGCCCAGCACCGGGGTCGGCCATTCGGCCAGGCCGGTCACCTCGTCCAGCAGGCCGGCGTCCTCCACCAGCTCCAGGTTCCGCGCGAAGCACAGGGTCGTGGCCGCGACCATGATCTTTTCTTTGCGCGCCTCGGCGTCCAGCACCACGAAGTGGGCCGCCAGGCCCGCCTGATAGGTGTCGAAGTCCTTCACCTTGAACGGCTGGGCGTCACCCATGAACCGGTGGCCCTCGCTCACCTCGCCGCTCTGGATCTCGTCGATCCAGAAGGGGACCACCGCGCCGTCGAAGATGCAGACGATCCGCTTCAGCGGCCGCACCCAGCGCAGGGTCCCGCGCCCCCAGGTCATCGACTTGGGCCAGGGGAAGCCGCGCACGATGGCGTCGACCATCTCCGCCACGATCTCCGCCGTCGGGCGCCCAGCCTTGTGGAGATGGGCGAAGTAGACCCCATCCTTCTCGGTGAGCTGGTCGCGGGTCAGGCCTGTAGAGCGCAGGAAGCCCGCGATGGCCTGGTCCGGGGAGCCGACCCGCGGACCCTTGCGCTCCTCGTGCCGCTCGCTCTGCGCGGCGGGCAGCCCCTCGGCCACCAAGGTCAGGCGGCGGGGCCCGGCGAACGTCTTCAGCGCCTCGGGCAGCAGGCCCGCGGCGGCCAGCCGCTCGCGCACCATACGCTCCAGGTCGCGGGCTGCCTGCGCCTGCATGCGCGCGGGAATTTCCTCGGAGAACAGTTCGAGCAGTAGCTGCGACATGGGTCAGCCGTTCCCGCCTTCGTTGGCGACCCAGGCCTCGGCGCACATCTTTGTCAGATCGCGGATGCGGCCGATGTAGCTCTGCCGCTCGGCCACCGCGATCGCCCCGCGCGCGTCCATCAGGTTGAACAGGTGGCTGGCCTTCAGCACGTGGTCGTAGGCCGGCAGCACGGTGCGCTGGCCCTGCGGCCCGCGGCCCTCCAGCAGGCGCGGAACCTGGGTCTCCATGTCCTCGAACTGCCGCTTCAGGGTGGCCACGTCATAGAGGTGGAAGTTGGCTTCCGACTGCTGGCGCTCGTTCTCCAGGAACACCTCGCCATAGGTGCGCGGCTCCGGCCCGTCGGGGTCGTTGAAGGCCAGGTCGGTGAAGTGGTCGACGCCCTGCAGGTACATGGCCAAGCGTTCCAGCCCATAGGTCAGTTCGCCGGCCACCGGCCACACGTCGAGACCGCCCACCTGCTGGAAGTAGGTGTACTGGGTGACTTCCATGCCGTCGCACCAGACCTCCCAGCCGAGGCCCCAGGCGCCCACGGTGGGGTTCTCCCAGTCATCCTCGACAAAGCGGATGTCGTGCAGGCGGGTGTCGAGCCCGATGGCGCTGAGCGATCCCAGATAAAGGTCCTGCAGGTCGTCGGGGTTGGGCTTCAGGATCACCTGGTACTGGTAATAGTGCTGCAGCCGGTTGGGGTTCTCCCCATAGCGCCCGTCGGCCGGTCGGCGCGAGGGCTGCACATAGGCGGCCCGCCACGGCTTGGGGCCGAGCGCGCGCAGCACCGTCGCCGGATGCAGGGTGCCCGCCCCCACTTCCACGTCATGCGGCTGCAGGATCACGCAGCCCTGACGGCTCCAATAATCATGCAGCTTCAGGATCAGGCCCTGAAACGAGAGCGGCTTGTCGGTCATCGGAAAGGGCTTGTTCGCAGGCGCACAAAAAGTCGGCGGACCATAGGGCCCGCCGACATTCGCTTCAAGCTGCGCCGGAGACCCGGCGCAGGTTCGAACTAGTTGCCACGCGCGGCCGTACGCTTGCCGGCGTTCGACATCGGCATGCCGTACTTGGCGCGGTTTTCAGCCGTGTCCGGAACCGGGCCGTTGGTGGTCAGCGAGGTGGTGACGCTGGCGCCCGAGGCGTAGCTGGTGGCCGAAGTGGCCGTCGTCGTGCCGTCCGTGGACGTGGTGGTGTCTGTGGTCACCGCGCCGGTGGTGGTGTCCGTCGTGGTGCTAGGCATCGGCATGGTGTGGCCCGGCATGGGCATCTTGTGGTCCGCACTGGGCATGGTGTGGCCGGGCATCGGCATCTTGTGGTCCGCACTGGGCATGGTGTGGCCCGGCATTGGCATCTTGTGGTCCGCGCCGGGCATGGTGTGGCCCGGCATGTTCTTATGCGGCATGGGCTGCTGGGCGAGCGCGGCGCCCGACATCAGGGCGGAGATGGCCGCTGCGGCGGCGAGGGTCTTGAGGGTCATCGGTCTTGCTCCTTGGGTTCTCTGTGAAGTCGCGAACGCCCCACCCCGTTGTTGTCTAAGCTTTACTGCTGAGCCTTGGGTTTGGTTCCCGCGGTCGGCGCCGGAACTGTCGTCGCCGCGGCCGGAACAGCGGCCGTCGCGGAGGCGGGCGCCGCTGCGGCGGTGGCTCCCGTGGCGGCCGGCATCATCACCTTGTCGACCACGTGCAGGATGCCATTGGTGGCGCGCACGTCGGCTTGAATGATGGTCGCGCCGTCGGCCATCAGTCGGCCGTCCTCGCTGCCGTCCAGTTCGATGGCGTCGTTGGCGACCGAGGTGACCGGGCCCTTTTTGCCGGTGATCTTGCTGGAATCCACCGAGGCGTTGATCACGTGGTGGGTCAGCAGCTTCTGCAGGCCCGCCTTATCGGCCATCAGCCTGTCCAGCGCGCCGGCCGGCAGGGCCGCGAAGGCCGCATCGGTGGGCACGAACACGGTCAGGTTCTTGTTGTTCTTCAGCACCGCCGTCAGGTTCGTGGCGTCGATCCCCTTGAGAAAGGTGGTGAACTGGCCTGACGCCTTGGCGGTTTCCACCAGGTCGCCCGCGGCGACCACGGGCTTGGCCATGCCGACGGTCATCGAAGGCGTAACAGTCGCGCCGGCCTGAGCCGTGACAGGAGCGGCGCCCTGCTTCATGGCCGCGGCCGTTCCCTGCACCGAGGTGTTGGCCGGGCCGTCAGTGGTGGCCTTCCCGGTCGCCTGGGCGGCGGCGGCTTGGGTCTTGGCGGTGGTGGCGGCGGCGGGCGTTTGGGCTGCAGCGCCTTGCGCGCAGCCCAGCAGCAGAGCGGCAGTGGCGGCGGCGGTTACGAGGTGAATCTGGCGCATGTGAATCCCTTTTCGTTGCTGTCTGTCAGCCTCACGCCGCCCCCCAAGAACGCCTCGGCATGACGGAGGTTCGCCGTACAGCGCGCGGCAAAGCTGGTCAGTTGCCCTGATCACGGGTTCGTGAACAGCCGGCGCCAAACCGCCGGAAATTCAGCGCTTTCCGGCCATGCCACGGTGACGCTTGCAGCCTGTGGGGCGACATTCCGCCCAATTTTCAGGCGCCTAGCGCGGCGACCGCCCAGTAAAGCAGCGGGCGCCTGGTTCTTGGGCCCACCTCTGTTGCAGCGCGTCATCCGGCGGCCCTCGCCCGGTAGCGTCTGGTCGATCGCAGCGCCTGGGGACGTTGCGCGGCGGTCTTCGATCAACAGAGGGGCGGGCCCCGAACCTGGGGCTTACGCGGGAGCGAGCGGATGAAACTGATCATGGCGATCGTCAAACCCTTCAAGCTGGACGACGTGCGCGAAGCGCTCGCCCCCGCCGGCGTCGAGGGGCTGACGGTCTCGGAAGTCAAAGGCTACGGCCGGCAGAAGGGGCAGACCGAGATCTACCGGGGGGCGGAGTACCAGGTGAACTTCCTGCCCAAGGTGAAACTCGAGGCCGTGGTGGATGACGCCGCCGCGGCCAAGGCCGTGGAGGCCATCAAGGCCGCGGCCGCCACCGGCAAGATCGGTGACGGAAAGATCTTCGTCATCGACGTGGCCGACGCCGTGCGCATCCGCACGGGCGAAACCGGCGCTGCGGCGCTCTAGCGACAGCATCGGGACAAGGGGAAAACTGATGAAATTCTTTGCCAAGAACCGGCTGGCGGGGCTGCTGCTCGCCGCCGCCATGGTGGGAGCGCCGCTGGCCGCGCCTGCCTACGCTCAGGAAGCGCCGGCGGCTGCGGCCCCGGCCGAGGCGGCTCTGGCCGCGCCCGGCGGGATCGCCGCCGCAGCGCCCGCGGCCGCGGCTCCGGAGGCTGCGGCGCCAGCCGCGGCCGCCCCGGCGCCTGCTCCCGACAAGGGCGACACCACCTGGATGCTGATCTCCACGGTGCTGGTGCTCCTGATGATCATCCCGGGCCTGGCGCTGTTCTACGGCGGCCTGGTGCGGCAGAAGAACATGCTCTCCATGCTCATGCAGGTCTCCACGGTCACGGTCGTGGGAATGATGGCCTGGGTCCTGTGGGGCTACAGCCTGGCCTTCACCGACGGAGGCGGTCTCGACACCTTCATCGGCGGATTCAGCCGGCTGTTCCTCTCGGGGGTCACGCCGGCCTCCAACGTGGCCACCTTCTCCACCGGGGTGGTCATTCCGGAACTGGCCTTCATCGCCTTCCAGATGACCTTCGCCTGCATCACCGCCGCCCTCGTGCTGGGCGGCGTGGCCGAGCGCATGAAGTTCGCCGCGGTGCTGATCTTCGCGGTCCTGTGGCCGCTGCTCTCTTACTATCCGCTCGCGCACATGGTCTGGTGGTGGGCGGGTCCCGACGCGGTGGCAGCCGCGCCGACCGATCCGATCCAGGCCGGCCTGATCTGGGCCATGGGCGCCATCGACTTTGCTGGCGGCACCGTGGTGCACATCAACGCGGGCGTCGCGGCCCTGGTGGGCGCGCTGATCCTGGGCGCCCGCAAGGGCTACCGCAGCGAACCCATGCCGCCGCACTCCCTGACCCTGACCCTGGTGGGCGCTGGCCTCCTGTGGGTGGGCTGGTTCGGCTTCAACGCCGGCTCCAACCTGGAAGCCAACGGCTATGCGGCCCTGGCCATGATGAACACCTTCATCGCCACGGCGGCGGCGGGCTTCTCCTGGACCATCACCGAGTGGATCACCCGCAAGAAGGCCTCCATGCTGGGCCTGGCGTCCGGCCTGGTCGCGGGCCTGGTGGCGGTGACGCCCGCCGCCGGTTTCGCCGGTCCGATGGGCGCGCTGGTCCTGGGCCTGATCGTCAGCCCGGTTTGCGTGCTGTTCTGCTCGGCGGTGAAGAACGCGCTCAAGTACGACGACAGCCTGGACGCCTTCGGGATCCACGCGGTCGGCGGCATCGTCGGCGCCATCGCCACCGGATTCCTGGTCAATCCGGCCTGGGGCGGCGCCGGCGTGGTCGACTACACCACCTGCATGGCGGACGGCGACATCTCCACCTGCGACACAGCCACCTACGTCATGGCCACGCAGGTGATGGCCCAGGTGAAGGCGGTGCTGGTCACCGTCGCCTGGTCGGCCATCGCCAGCTCCATCGTCTTCTTCGTGATCAAGTTCACGGTCGGCCTGCGGGTGGACGCGGACACCGAGGAAGAAGGCCTGGACATCACCGAGCACGGTGAGCGGGCCTATCACAGCTAGCGGAGAAGCCCTTTTCGGGACGGACAGCGGGAGCCCTCCGGGGCTCCCGTTTTTCGTTGCGCCGCCACCCGTCAACTCGGAATTAGCTGCTCTAGATGGGCGGGTTCGTTCGCCAACACCGCCGGGTCGCCCGCAGGGTCGCCTCGACCCACAGAGCCGCGGCGCCCGTTGCGGGGCCGTCTATCTCGAGACGGCCAAGGTCGCCGTTAGATTCACGGGCCAGAGCCGAAATGGAATAGGATGGACTATCGACAGCCGGTATCCGCAATGGCGGTATCCGCGCGTTCGAGCGCGCCGCCGGCAGCACCTTGATCCTTGGGAGTTGAAGGGTTTCGAGTTGCGCTAGGCTCGGCACGAGAGTTGGGCAGGTGCGACTATCCGCCCACTCCCGATGCTTGGGCCGATCCCCACCGCCCATCGTCTTCTCCAACACCCAGAAAGTGGCTGGTGAGACATCACTGCCATCCCTGCGCTTGACGACGCGGAGAATCTCCACCCTAGCCGGCTGCTCGCTCCGCGCGCCGATGCTGCGACTGAACTCTCCCCACGGGATCAGACTTACATCGGCGCTGCCGCGGAGCGTCGAAGCCGTGCTCGGCGCACCCACGCAAACAAACGCGACCGTCACAGCAAGCAGTATGCGCATCTATCGCCTCCATCGCACGGACCCAAGAGTAACACAGCCGGGGGTTGCGCGCCTTCAACTCGTCGTGGTTAAACCGACCTCGTCAGATGCATCTCCACACAGGTGTGCCCCAGTCCGCGGAAGTTGACCTTGCGGGCCAACGAGACGAAGCCGAGCCATTCAAGCCAGCGTCGTGTGCGATGGTTGCTCTCCGGTATGGTGCAGAATAGGCGATTGTGACCCTCCGCGATCACATGCAGCCAAATCCTGCAGAGCCGTGTGCCGCCCGATGCGAGGACACGGTCGAACGCGCTTGTCCCGGCCATCCAGATGATGGCCGGCCCGGCATCAACCTGCTTTATGCCCGCGACAGCAACGCACTCTCCAAGGTGCTCCCATGCAAACCTGTTCGAAGTCGCCCTGAATCCCCAAAGGAGGGCAAGCTCTGCGGGGACGGATGTGCAGGCTGTGAAGTCGATTCGGTCAGACTCCCGCATGTCATCCGCGACAAGCTCTGCGTCCCGGTTATTCGCCGCTCGAAGAAGGTTCGGACCGCTCTGCCGAATGGCGGTCGAGTCCCTGAACACGGCATTCCCCCAACTCGAAGCTTACGCCGAGCGCCTAAGCGCCGGGCGTAGATTCCGGGTCCCTAGACCGGCGGGGTCCCCTGCACGTTGCAGCTGGGCCCTTCCTGGTCGAGGTTGTTCTTGTCATAGACCCAGGTCTGGTTGTCCCCGCTGGGATGCCGCGTGGCGATATAGCTAAGCATGTTCGGATCCACCTCATTGAGACCACGGAGGGTCGCGTCGGCGATAAGGTCGCGTACCATTTGCCGGTCGGCGGCTGAAAGCCATGCCTGCTGCCCCGTAGCCGAATAGGAATGGGTATGGACCCGGGCGACGACCGTCGAACCGGCCGGCGTTTGCAGGGTGGTGGCGCCGACACGCCCCGGCTCGTTGGTCGTAAAGGGCGTCGTCTGATGTAGGGAACCGTCGGCGAGCCGGTAGATTAAGGCCGAATACTCGTTTCCCGTGTTCGCATGCAGGACCGCCAGGGAGTCGCCCACGTACCGGGCATGACGGTTAACGGCGTCGATCGTGGTTCCCGCCGGTGCGGCGCTTACACAGGGTGTCGGCTCCGCGGGCACATTGATGTTGTCCAGCCAGCCGACTGCACCGAGAACCGCAAACGGCATATGTCGAACGAAGACGACATCAAGGGCGATTGGCCCTCGCGTGACGATCTCTACCGGCTTCGGAGCCGAGGCCTCCACAACGACCTCGGAGACAGTGACGAAGGTGCCGCCCGGATTGTTCATCGCGTCGCCGAAGTTGTAGCCGTAACCATAGCTGGAGAAATTCGTGACCTTGGTGCGAGTCTCCTCGTCGGTATCAACGCACATGGGAATGGTCCTTTTCAGGGGGCCTTGCTAGGAGGATTCACGGCAATGGCCCGTCGCGTCGCGCGCCGAGGCGACGCACTTCACTGACACGAGCTGGGGAAATATGCACGGAAAAGTTGCATGTTTCTGTTGGACGCGAGCGGTGACGGCCTACAGGTCGCCCTCGGTAGAAGTTGTGTGCAGACGCCCGGAACTTACGTCGCCTCGTCCCAAGGCCCGCCCAGGCGGCAGCGGCGGACCCACCAGGCGGGCGCCAGGGCCTCGATGCGCTCCGCCAGACTCTCGGCCTCGATGTCGCTGGCGCAGAGCGCGAAACAGGCGCCGCCGGACCCCGAGACCCGGGCCAGCAGGGTCTCCGGCTCGTCGCGCAGGGTCTCCAGCACCGCACCCACCTGCGGCGCCACGTCGATGGCCGGGGCCTCCAGGTCATTGCGCAGGGATCCCAGCCAGCCGGCCAGTTCGGCGGCGCTGTCGAAGGGGCCGGGCGGCGCCGGCGGCGTCACGTCGCCGAACACCCCTAGCGCGTCGTAGCGCCGGTAGACCTCGGCGGTGGAGACCGGCGCTCCGGCATGGACCAGCACCACGTCCAGCAGCGGAAACCCCGGCGCCGGCGACAGCCGCTCGCCCCGTCCTTGCGCGATCACCGGCCGGCCCCACAGGCACGCCGCCCCGTCCGAGCCCAGACCGGCGGCCAACGCCTCCAGGCCCGCATCGTCCAGGTCTGGCGCGATGTGCTGCCTCAGCAGGCGCAGCGCCGCCCCGGCGTCGCTGGACCCGCCGCCCAGGCCCGAGGCCACCGGCAGCCGCTTTTCGAGGGAGATCGCCACGGGCTCCACCGGCGCGCGGGCCTGCGCCAGCAGGGCGCGGACCGCCCGCAGCACCAGGTTGTCGCCCTCCCCCGCCAAGGCGCCGGCGAACGGCCCGTGCACCTTCAGGTCCATGGCGTCGGCGGCTTGCGCGCTCAGCCGGTCGCCCAGGTCCGCGAAAGCCATCAGGCTGCAGATCGGGTGGTAGCCGCAAGCGTCAGGCGCGCCCACGTGCAGGTAGAGGTTGACCTTGGCCGGGGCGAAGGCTGTGGCCACGGACTATTGCCCAGCGATCTTCTTCGCCGGCCCGTCAGGTCCAAGGCCCGTGGCCAGCTTGGTCTCGACCGCCGCCTTGGTCTTGGCGTCCGGCTTCAGGGTCAGCACGCGCCGCCACTGGAACACCGCCTCGTCGCGCCGACCCACCCGCCAGTAGGCGTCGCCCAGGTGATGGTTGATATCGGGATCGCCGGCCTCGAGCTCGACCGCCTGCTCCAGGCGCTCGATGGCCTTCTTGTAGTCGCCCATCCGGTAGTAGGCCCAGCCCAGGCTGTCGACCATGGCGCCGGAGCGCGGGTTGGCGGCCACCGCCTTCTCGACCATGGCCATGGCTTCCGGCAGCCGCTCGCCGCGGTCGATCCAGGTGTAGCCCAGGTAGTTCAGCAGCTCCGGCTCATTGGGTCGGGCCTTGACCGCCGCCAGCAGGTCGGCCTCAGCCTCCGGCCAGCGGCCCAGCCGGTCGAGCACCACGCCGCGGGCGTAGAAGAGCCGCCAGTCGGGGTCCTTCTCGTCGCGAATCAGCCCGTTCAGCACCTCGGCGGCTTCCGGGTACTGGTCGTTGCTGCGCAGGAGATCTGACAGCGTCAGGCGGGCGTCCGCGTCGCCGGTGGCGGCCGCCGCGCGGGCCAGCTTGATGGCGGTCACCTTGTCGCCGGCGCTCTGGTAGGTCCAGGCGAGCTTGGCCTGGGAGGTGGGATACTCCGCCGAGCCCGGCTTTGGCCGGCCATAGGCGGCTCGGGCCGCCTCGCTGTCGCCGGAGGCCTGCAGGAAGTCGCCGATCATCAGCCAGGCGTCGTTGCGCTGCGGATCGAGCCTGAGCGCCAGGCGCAGGTAGGCCACGCCGATCTGGGTCTGCTTGGCGGTGACCATGCCGGCGGCCGGCGCCATCAGCGCCAGCGCCGCGCCTTCGCGGATCGAGGGGGCCGGTGGCGCGGCCCTGCCCGCGGCGGCGCGGGCCCGGGCGCCGCGCAGGGCGATGCTGCCGGTCTCGCCGACCAGGGCCGCGTCATAGAGCGTCACCGCCTCAGCCTTGCGGCCGCGCCGCTCCAGAAAGCCGCCATAGGCCAGCAAGGCGAGCTCGCTGGATGCATCGGTGGAGGTGATCGCCTTGAAGTCGGTCTCGGCCTCGTCGTAGCGGCGGGCGCGCTCATAGAGGTAGGCTTGGCCGAGCTGGCCGAAGTACTCGACGAAAGCGTCGCCGCGCACCTGCGGGCGGACCAGTGAGGCGTCCAGGTCGCCGGCCTCGGCGGCGGCCCAGGGTGACAGCAGCGCCGCGGCGGAGCGGTGCGGGAACCCGATAGTCTCCACCGCCAGCAACTCGCGGGCCGGTTTGCCCTTGCCGGTGGCCAGGGCCTCGACCCCGCCCACCAGCCGGCCCAGGCGTTTCGAGGCCTCCGAAGCCTGGTCGCCGGTGGGCGCCAGAGCCGCGGCCTTGGTGATGTCTCCGGCCATCAGGGCTGCGGTGAACGCGCGTTCGGAGACCAGCGTCTCATCGCCGCCGGCGGCTCGGGCCATCTCGAAGAATTTCGACGCCTCGCCGCTTCGGCCGTCGGCCAGGGCCGCATCGCCGGCCAGGAACATGCCGTAGGACGACACCGCCGTGCCGGGCGCGGCGCCCACGTCAGGTGAGCCGCCGGCGCAGGCCACCAGAAGGACCAGCGGAGCGCAGGCGTAGATCAGGGAAAGTCGCATCGCTCGACTTTGGGGGCTGGGGCGAGCCGCCGCAAGGGCGGCCACCCTCACATGTTGGGGTAGTTCGGTCCGCCGCCCCCCTGCGGTGTGGTCCAGACGATGTTCTGCGAGGGGTCCTTGATATCGCAGGTCTTGCAGTGGACACAGTTCTGGAAGTTGATCTGGAACCGCGGGTTCTCCCCCTTCTCGTCGTAAAGCACCTCATAGACCCCGACCGGGCAGTAGAGCCGGGCCGGCTCCCCGAACCGGGGCAGATTCACCGAGATCGGGATCGACGGGTCCTTCAGCCGCAGGTGCGCAGGCTGGTTCTCGTCGTGGTTGGTGCTCGACAGAAAGACGCTGGAAGGCTTGTCGAAGGACAGCACCCCGTCGGGCTTGGGATAGACGATCGGCTTGTGGTCCTTGGCCAGGCCGGTGGATTCCGCGTCCGACTTGGTGTGATGCATGGTCCCGAAGAAGGAGAAGCCGCCCAGCGCATTGGTGACCATCATGTCGAACATGCCGATCGCCCCGCCCAGCAGCGTCCCAAACTTTGTCAGGATCGGCTTGGCGTTGCGCACCAGGTGCAGTTCCTTGCGCACCCAGGAGGCCTGGTAGGCCTGCTCGTATTCCACGAGGTCGTCGCGCGACCGGCCAGCCTGGATGGCGGCGTAGGCGGCTTCGGCCGCCATCATCCCGCTCTTCATGGCGTTGTGGCTGCCCTTGATGCGCGGCACGTTCACGAAGCCGGCTGAGTCGCCCAGCAGCACGCCGCCGGGGAAATGGAGCTTCGGCACCGACTGCAGTCCGCCCTCGCTGATGGCGCGAGCCCCATAGGCGATGCGCTTGCCTCCCTCCAGGTGCTTGGCGATCTCCGGGTGGTGCTTGAAGCGCTGGAATTCGTCGAACGGCGACAGCCAGGGGTTCTTGTAGTTCAGGTGCACCACGAACCCGATCGCCACGTAGTTGTCGCCGAAGTGGTACATGAAGCTGCCGCCGCCGGTCTTGTCGTCCAGCGGCCAGCCCACGGTGTGTTGCGCCAAGCCAGGCGTGAAGGCCTCGTCCGGCACCTGCCAGACCTCCTTCAGCCCGATGCCGTACTTCTCCGGGTCGCAGCCGGCGCAGAGGTCGAACTTCGCCTTCAGCTGCTTGGCCAGGGAGCCGCGCACGCCTTCGCCGATGAACACATACTTGCCGTTTAGCTCGATGCCGGGCTGGTAGTCGCTTCCCTTTTCACCGTTGCGGTCGATGCCAAACACACCGGCCACCACGCCCTTCAGCCGCCCCTCCTCGTCGAACACCGCCTCCGACGCCGCCATGCCCGGATAGACCTCGACGCCCAGCGCCTCGGCCTGCTGGCCCAGCCAGCGGCAGATGTTGGCGAGGCTGGCGATGTAGTTGCCCTCGTTGTGCATGAACTTCGGCATCGGCCACATGGGGATGTCCAGGTCGCCCTGCGGCCCCAGCACGACGAATCTGTCCTCCGTGACCGGGGTCTCCAGGGGCGCGCCCATGGCCTTCCAGTCGGGGAACAGCTCGTTCAGCGCCTTGGGGTCGATCACCGCGCCGGACAGGATGTGGGCGCCCACCTCGGAGCCCTTCTCCAGCACCGCGACGCTCACCTCGGTGCCGGCCTCAGCGGCCAGTTGCTTGAGGCGGATGGCGGCGGCCAAGCCTGAGGGCCCGGCGCCGACGATCACCACGTCGTACTCCATGGCTTCGCGCTCTTCGTGGGCGGCGGCCTCGCTCATGTCCGGTATCCCTTCATCCTTCAGGCGACTTATCCGAAGGTCACGTAGCGGCGGTCAAGCCCGAACCCGGCGACGCGCGGGAAACCCGCCGCGCCGGGCGCCGCTTGCGAAGCCCGCCAGCTTGGCGGCGAGGCCCGCTACGACTGGCGCCGCGAGAGCGTGGTCGTCGAACTCACCGCTGCGTTCGGGCCGGACAGCTAGGCCAGGGTGCGCACTTTCGGCTCACGGTCCCACTGACGGGTGCGCGCGGGCTTGATGAACGCCTCGGCGCCGCCGGACACGTCCACGATTCCCGCGTCAGGCTCCACGCCCGCCTTGTCCAGCAGCGGCTGTGCCTCGGGCGTGAACCCGATCGCCTTGAGGTGGCCGAAGGCGTGGCTGACGAAATCCACCGCCGCGCCCTCCTTCAGCAGGTCCGCGCAGCCGGCGTCGGACAGCACCAGGGCCACGGCGTCGAACACCACCGAGGGCGTGCCGGCTAGCTGGCCATCGGCCTTCAGCTTCTTGCCGCCCTTCAGGGTCACGCCGCCAATCTTCGGCGCCACGATCTTCACCGTCGCACCTTCGGCCAGCGCCGCGGCGCGCACCGCCTCCACCACCGCCCCATCGGCGCCGTCAGTGACCAGCACGCCCACCGCCCTGCCCTTCAGGGTAGGCGGATACTTGCCGACGATCCGCAGCGCCTCGGACGGGGCCATCTCGATGGGCTCCACCGCCGCCAGCGACTTGGCCGGCAGCGCCTCGTTCAGCCCCGCGGCTACCCGCTTGGCGAGGTCTACGTCCACGTTCTGCAGATTGGCCAGGATACGGCTGCGGACGTGGTCCAGGGTCACCTTCGACAGTTCGAACACCAGGGCGCTGGCCATGTGCGCCTGCTCGATGGCGGTCTGCGAGCGGAAGAACAGCCGCGCGTGGCTGTAGTGGTCGGCGAAGGTCTCGGCCCGCAGCCGCACCTTGGTCGCCTCCAGCGGCTGGGCGAAGGAGCGGAACCCGCTCTTCGGGTCTTCCCGGGGGCCACCCGCCTCGCCCGCGTCGGCCAGGCTGTTGGGCTCATAGTTCGCGCGACCTTGGAACACCTTCGTCTGCATATGCCCGTCGCGCTGCAGGTTCTGGAAGGGGCAGCCCTTGGCCTGGTTGATGGGGATCTGGTGGAAGTTCACCGTCCCCAGACGCGACAGCTGGGTGTCCTGGTAGGAGAACAGCCGGCCCTGCAGCAGCGGGTCCTCGGAGACGTCGATCCCCGGCGGCATGTTGGTAGGCAGGAAAGCCGCCTGCTCGGTCTCGGCGAAGAAGTTGTCGGGGTTGCGGTCCAGCACCATGCGCCCGACCACCCGGATCGGGTGCAGCTCCTCGGGGATCAGCTTGGTGGCGTCCAGGATGTCGAAGGGCAAGGCGTCGGCCTGCGCCTGGGTGAGCAGTTGCACGCCGAACTCCCACTCGGGGAAGTCGCCGCCGTCGATGGCCTCGAACAGGTCGCGGCGGTGGTAGTCCGGGTCCGCCCCGGCCAGCTTCACCGCCTCGTCCCAGCAGGTGGACTGGGTCCCCAGCTTGGGCCGCCAGTGGAACTTCACGAAGGTGGCTTCGTCCTCGTCGTTCAGCAGGCGGAAGGTGTTGACGCCAAAGCCTTCCATCATCCGCAGCGACCTCGGGATCGTGCGGTCGGACATGGCCCACATGATCATGTGGGTGCTCTCCGGCATCAGGCCGATGAAGTCCCAGAAGGTGTCGTGGGCGCTGGCCGCCTGCGGATAGCCGCGGTCTGCCTCCATCTTCACCGCGTGAATCAGGTCGGGGAACTTGATGGCGTCCTGGATGAAGAACACCGGGATATTATTGCCCACCAGGTCCCAGTTGCCCTCCACGGTGTAGAGCTTCACCGCGAAACCGCGCACGTCGCGCGGCGTGTCGACAGAGCCCGCGCCTCCCGCGACGGTGGAGAACCGCGTGAACACCTCGGTGCGCTTGCCGACCTCGGTGAGCACCTTGGCGCGGGTGTAGGCCGAGAGGGACTGGGTCAGCTCGAAGAAGCCGTGCGCCGCCGAGCCGCGGGCGTGGACGATGCGCTCGGGAATCCGCTCATGGTCGAAATGCTGGATTTTCTCCCGCAGGATGAAGTCCTCCAGCAGGGTCGGGCCCCGCGGGCCGCCCTTCAGGGAGTTCTGGTTGTCGCTGATCGGGACCCCGTGGTTGGTGGTCAGCCGGGCGTCCGGCGCCGACGCCGTCTGATGGGTCTCCCCACCCCGGCCCACGGTGGGTTTCGAGGTGCGCGGCGTACCGCCATTGGTCGTGGCCATTGCGTTGGGGTCCCGGACTTAAGAATGCGAAATTTGCCTGAGACGGGTAACGCCGGGCAGCCCGGTTCGGCGCCGCGCGCAGGCCGAACTTTTTCGGGGCGAGTCGAGCCGCCCCAGCCCCTCAAGAAAGGGTTGCCGCCGCCTTCATGGAGCCGTCACGGACTCAAGTGAAACGGACCCCGCCGGCAAATAGATCAATAGACATCCGGCTGCATCTTAACGACGCGGACAAAGCCGAACAGCGCGCCGCAAGTCATGGCCGCCGGCTCTGGTCCGCAGGTCTGGGAGCGGCGAATGATTTATTTGGCGGCGATCGCCATGGCGCCTGCGCTTGCGGCTACGCCGGCGCCGGATGCCCCGGCCGGGCTAAACACCACCGAGCTCAGCGTCCTCACCTACAATGTGCGCGGCCTGCCCTGGCCCTTGGCGCTCGGCCGCGCCGAGGCGCTGAGGGGGATCGGCGCGGAGCTCGCCGCCATGCGCCGCGAGGGCCGTCAGCCCGACGTTGTGCTGATCCAGGAGGGGTTCCGCGGCGAGGTCGGCGACCTGGTGCGGGCCAGCGGCTACCGCTACTGGGCGCAGGGACCCACCCGCGCGGATCGCGCACCGGACCCGCCGCCGCCGGACGGCCGCCGCTTCCGCGCGGTGCGCTACCTGTTCTCCGGCGAGGGCTGGGGCAAGTTCACCGGCGCCGGCCTGCACCTGCTCAGTGACGCCCCTATCGCCCAGGTTCGCACGGCCGGCTACCGTTACTGCGCCGGCCTCGACTGCCTGGCCAACAAGGGGGTGATGCTGGCCCGGCTGGACCTGCCCGATGTCCCGGGCGGGGTCGACGTGGTCAACACCCACCTCAACGCCCGGCGCGCGGCCAGGGTCCCCCTCGCCCGCTCCCTGGCGGCCCACAACCTGCAGACCGAGGAGTTGATCGGCTTCATCAGCGCCCATCGCACGCCCGGCGCGCCCCTCCTGGTGGGCGGCGATTTCAACGTCAGGAACGCCCCGGACCGCTACGGCCACCGGGCGGAGTCGCGGCCCTACAAGGTGGTCAGCGAGTTCTGCCACGACCCGGCCAACGCCTGCGACGGCGCGGCGCCGCCCGGCGAGACCCCGCCCTGGCTGCGCTCCCAGGACCTGCAGGCCTTCGCCCCCAGCGCGCCCGTGGACGTCCGCCCGATCCGCGTGGAGACCCTGTTCGCCGGCGGTCAGGCCGCCAGTCTGTCGGACCACGACGGCTACCTGGTGCGCTACCGGCTGAGCTGGACGCCCCCCACCACGCATGCCGCCCGCGCGCCCATCCAGGTGCGGCCCCGCCTGGGCGTCTGGGGCCTCAAGGTGTCGGTGAAGTACTGAGGCCTACCCCGCCGCCGTTGCGGCGGACCACATGGCCTGCCTGAACGGGCGCGCCAGCGGGGTGGAGAGCTGGGACCCAGGGGCGGTGCGCACGGCCCTGGTCATCGCGCCCGTCGATCGGGGGCTGACAATGCCTACCGCCCCGGCCAAGAGTGCCGCTGATGTCCGAGCCCTCCAACGCCCAGCTCGCCGAGAGCCTGCTCGCCTTCTGGGCGGACGCGGGCGTCGACGCCATGCTGCTCGACGCCCCCGTCGATCGCATCGCGGCGGGCCGGATCGCGCCGCCGCAGCCCCCGCCGGGCCGCAAGCCTGCCACCCCCGCCCCACCCCGGCTGGTGGGCGCCCCCGTCCCCGACGTGGCCGCCGCCGTGGCCCAGGCTCAGGCCCTGGCCGCCGCTGCCGGCGACCTCGACGCCCTGGCCGAGGCCATCGCCGGCTTCGAGGCCTGCCCCCTGCGCTACGAGGGCGCCACCCGCGCGGTGTTCTCCAGGGGCGATCGCGCGGCGCCGCTGATGCTGGTGGGCGAGGGTCCGGGGGCGGAGGAGGACCAGCGCGGCGAGCCCTTCGTCGGGCGGGCTGGCCAGCTCCTCGACCGCATGCTGGACGCCGCCGGCCTGACGGGTCGGGTGTTCATCACCAACACGGTGTTCTGGCGCCCGCCGGGCAACCGCACGCCCACCCTTCACGAACAGATGATCTGCGCTCCGTTCGTGGAGCGCGCCATCGCCCTGGTGAAGCCGCAGATGCTGCTTCTGGTGGGCGGCGCATCGGCCAAATCCATGTTGAAGAAAGATGAAGGAATTCTATCGCTTAGGGGCCGTTGGTTCGAGTGGCGCTCGAACGATGGTAAGATGGAGCTTCCGGCCATGCCGACCCTGCATCCGGCGTTCCTGCTGCGGCAGCCCGTAGCCAAGAAAAGAGCCTGGAGCGACCTTTTGACCGTGGCCGAAAGACTTGATCGTCCGGACCGCCCCGCCTAGCTTCGCCGCTTCGTTTGGGAAAAGGACCGCGGTTCGCTCGCGTAGATGAGCCACGCGGAAATAGACGGCATGACGCTCCAAAAGCGCCTGTGCGTCGGGGTCTCGGCCCTGATGTGCGCCGCCTCAATCGCCGCAACAGCGGCGGCTGACTCACCGCAACCGCTCTCCCGCAGCGACGCGCAGGCCTACGCCCAGGCCTTCGACGCTGCGGACGGCGGCGACTTCATCGGCGCCCAGATGCAGGCCGCCGAAATCCAGGACGAGTCGCTCCTCGGCTACCTCTCCTTCCGCCAGCTCATGCACCCGACCGCCCACAAGGCGAGCTTCGACGAACTGGCCTCGTGGCTGGCCAAGTTCCGCGACCTGCCCCTGGCCAACCGGATCTTCAGCCTGGCCGCCAAGCGCAAGCCTGCCGAGGCCGCTGGTCTCCCGCAACCGGAAACCACTGGCCTTGTCCCCGCCGACAACGACCCGAGGTCCGGTCCCGATCGCAGCCGCCCAGCGCGCGAAGCCTTCTACTCTGGTGACACCAAACGCGCCTTCGAACTGGCCACCGCCGTGGGTGAACGCTGGATCGGCGGCATGGCGGCCTACCGGCTGAAGGACTACGCCGCCGCCGAACAGGCCTTCGGTCGCCTGGCCCGCGACCAGGACGAGGACCCCTGGCTGCGCGCCGCCGGCGCCTTCTGGGCGGCGCGTTCGGCCACCGCCCTGGGCGACCCCACCGCCGCGCGGGGGTTCCTGGCCCAGGCCGCCCAGAGCCAGGAGACCTTCTACGGCATGATCGCCGACCGTCAGGCCCGGCTGCAGGCCGCCCAGGCGCAGGCCCAGACCGGCCAGCTGGTGCTGGCTTCCTACCAGGCGCCCGACGCCGACCTCGCCGTCTTCAACCTGGCCAACCCGCGCGCCCACCGCGCGGCCGCCCTGGCCCAGATCGGCCGGCTGGACGAGGCCCGCCAGGAACTGCGCGCCGGCCTGGCGCTCTCCAAGCCGGCTGAGAAAGCCCAATGGACCGCGCTGATCGCCGCCCTCCCGCAATCCGCCGCGCAGACCCAGGCGCGCCGCTACGCCACCCCCGGCGACTATCCAACCCCGGTTCTGGAGCCCAAGTGGGGCTTCACCATCGACAAGGCGCTGGTCTACGCCATTGTCCGCCAGGAGAGCCGCTTCGACCCCCTGGCGCGCTCGCCGGTGGGCGCCGTAGGCCTGATGCAGCTGATGCCCGAGGCCGCCGCCCGCGCCGCCGGCGACGACAAGCTGAAGGCGGACATGAGCCCGCTGCTGGACCCCGCCTTCAATCTGCGGGTGGGGCAGGACTACGTCACCTGGCTGATGGAGCGCGGCGTCGGCTACGACATCCTGCGCACGGTGGCGGCCTATAACGGCGGCCCGGGTACGCTGCTGAAGACCGTGCAGATGGTCGGCGAGGACGACCCGCTGATGATCGTCGAAAGCCTGCCTTCGGTGGAGACCCGCAACTACGTGGAGAAGGTGATGGCCGCCTACTGGACCTACCGCAGGATGTGGGGTCAGGACTCGGCCACCCTCGACGCGGTGGCCACCGGCGCCCGGTTCGTGGACGCCCGCCTCGACCTAGCCCAGACGCTGCGGCCGAAGACCCAGGGCGCGGCGCAGCCGCTGCAGGTCAGCGTCGCCGACGCCGGCCGCACGGCCTCGCTCGACTAGCACGCCGCGCGGCCCCCGCCGCAGCAGCCCGCCGTCCAGCCCCGCCACGACGCCGCCGGTCCCGCCGCGCGCCAGATGGTCGCCGATCTGGCGGATCCAGCCGTCCCGCAGCCTCAGGTCCGCCGGCAGCACCAGCAGCATCGGCGACTTCGCCTGCCCAACCGCGGCCGCAATTGAGACCGCCGGCTCCGCCCCGGTCTCGTCGCACAGGGCGTCCAGCATGGCGGCGTCCACGGGGCCGGCGATGAACACTTCCCGCACCAGCCCGTCCACCGCGCCGGCGGTCAGCTGCGCGAGAAGCAGGGCAAGGCCGCGCGGCGCCTGGCCCGCATCGATGATCACCGAGAGCATGGCCCGACAAGCCGTCGATGCGCCCGTCCCGTCAACGTGGTTCTTGTTTTGTTCTACACACGGCGTTACGCTTCGGCCGTGACTACCTTCACCCACCAGATTCGTGGCCGCGGGGCGCGCTCCAACGCCACCGGGCGGTTCGAATCCCAGGTCCGCGAAGCCTTCGACGACGGCTGGACGGCCGACGACAAACTGCCCGAGTCGCCTGCGACAACTGTCTCTCCCGAGAAGGCCAAGGTGATCATCACCCGCAACGACAGCCCCGACATCGGCTTCTCGGCGTCGATCAATCCCTACCGAGGCTGCGAGCACGGCTGCATCTACTGCTACGCCCGCCCCGCCCATGCCTATATGGGCTTGTCCCCGGGCCTCGATTTCGAAACCAAACTGTTCTTCAAGCCCGAGGCCGCGCGCCTTCTGGAGGCAGAGCTGTCGCGGCCGCGCTACGTGCCCGAGACCATCCATATCGGCGGCAACACCGACCCCTACCAGCCGCAGGAGGGCCGCCTGCGGGTCACCCGCCAGGTGATCGAGGTGCTGGGGCGCTTCAACCACCCGTTCTCGGTAATCACCAAGTCGGCGCTGATCGCCCGCGACCTGGACCTGCTGGCGCCGCTGGCCGCCCGCAACCTGGTGCGGGTGGCAGTGTCAATCACCACCCTCGACCGCAAGCTCGCCCGCTCCATGGAGCCCCGCGCCGCCACTCCGGAAAAGCGAATCGAGGCTGTGCGGCGGCTGTCCGACGCAGGCGTGCCGGTGATCGTCATGTTCGCCCCGGTCATCCCCGGCCTCAACGACCATGAGATGGAGGCAGTGTTGGAGCGCGCCGCCGGCGCCGGCGCCCGGGGCGCGGGCTACGTGGCCCTGCGCCTGCCCCGGGAGATCAAGGACCTGTTCCGCGAGTGGCTGGAGAGCGACCACCCCGACCGCGCCAGCCGGGTGATGTCGCTGGTCCGCCAGATGCGCGGCGGCAAGGACTATGACGCCCAGTGGGGCAAGCGCATGAAGGGCGAGGGGCCGATCGCTGACCTGATGGCCGCGCGCTTCCGGGCCGCCAGGAAGCGCTACGGCCTGGAGTTTCGATTCGACGGCCTGGACCACGGCCAGTTCCGCGTGCCGCCCAAGATCGGCGGCCAGATTGATCTCTTTGGGACTTAGGCCGCCTGGGCCAGTTCGTCCCGCGCCGCCGCGGCGATCTCGAAGGAGCGGACCCGCAGCGCGTGGTCGAAGATCTGGGCGGTGACCATGATCTCGTCGGGCTGATAGCGCTCAGTGAAGCTTTGCAGGCGCGCGCGCACCGTCTCGGGGCCGCCCACAACCGCCATCCGCAGGGCGTCCGAGCCACCGCCGAGGCCCGCCTCCTCCAGCCGGCGCTCGATGTCGTCCACCGGCGGCGGCAGCGGTCCCGGCCGGCCGGTCCTCAGGTTGAGGAAGGCCTGCTGCAGGGAGGTGAACAGGTGGCGGGCCTGGGCGTCGGTCTCCGCGCCCACCACGTTCAGGCCCAGCATCACGTGCGGCGTCGCCAGCGTCTCAGATGGCTCGAACCGCTGGCGATAGATCTGCAGGGCCTGCTCCATCATCGCCGGGGCGAAGTGCGAGGCGAAGGCGAACGGCAGGCCCAGCGCCGCGGCCAGCTGCGCCCCGAACAGGCTGGACCCCAGGATCCACACCGGCACCTGCGACCCGGCGCCGGGCACAGCACGGATCATCTGGTTCGGCTGGGCGGGCTGGAGGTAGGCCATCAGCTCCACCACGTCCTGCGGGAACTGGTCCACGTCGCCGGTCAGGTTGCGCCGCAACGCCCGGGCGGTGACCTGGTCGGTCCCTGGCGCGCGGCCCACGCCCAGGTCGATGCGCCCCGGGTAGAGCGCCTCCAGGGTGCCGAACTGTTCGGCGATCACCAGCGGCGCGTGGTTGGGCAGCATCACCCCGCCCGCCCCCACCCGGATCGTGGAGGTGCCTTCGGCCACGAAGCCGATGGCGACGGAGGTCGCGGCGCTAGCCACGCCCGGCATGTTGTGGTGCTCGGCCAGCCAGAACCGGCGGTAGCCCAGCCGCTCGGCGTGCTGCGCCAGGTCGCGGCTGTTGCGCAAGGACTGGCCCGCGTCGCCCCCCTGCAGGATCGGCGAAAGATCGAGGACGGAAAGAGCAACCATGCCGCTCATATGGGGCGCCCTCAGCGGGAAAACACGCCCACCAATTCTACATGCGGCGACCAGAGGAACTGGTCCACCGGCAGCACGCGGTCCAACGCGAAGCCCGCGTCGATCAGGGTACGGGCGTCGCGGGTGAAGGTCGCCGGGTTGCAGGAGACGCCGATCACGCGGGACACGCTAGAGCGCGCCAGTTCCGCGCTCTGCTCGGCGGCGCCGGCCCGGGGCGGGTCAAACACCACCACGTCGGTCTTCTTCAGCTCCTGGGCCAGCATCGGCCGGCGCGCCAGGTCGCGGGCTTCGGCGGTGACGCCCTTCAGCCCCGGCGCGGTGGCCAGGGCCGAGACCAGGGCCTGGATGGCCTCCGCAGAGGCGTCCGCCGCATGCACAGGGGCGAGCTCCGCCAGGTGGAAGGTGAAGGTCCCCACCCCGCAATAGAGGTCGGCGATGCGGGTGGCGCCCTGGGCCTGCGCCTTCACGAAGGCCGTCATCGCCACCTCGGCCTCCCGCGTCGCCTGCAGGAAGGCGCCGGCCGGCAGGGCGACGCTGGCCGCGCCCAGCCGCACGCCGGGCAGGTTGGCGAGGTAGGCGACCTCTCCGGCCACGGTGACCCGGGCGAAGCCGGCCGCCGCCGCCCGCTCGGCCACCTGCATGCGCGCGTCGGCGGACAGGCCGCCGCTCTTGGCTTCCACGCCGGTGATGTCGATGTCGAGCCCTGTGGCGGTGAGCGTCACGTGCAGGGTGGGCGCGGACTTGGGGTGCTCGAACAGCGGCGCCGCCAGCCGCTTCAGCGCCGGGATCGCGGCTTGCAGGACCGGATCCGAGATCGGGCAGACGGCGATGTCCACCAGGTCCCAGGACTTGCGCATCTTGTAGCCCAGCCGGGCCGCGTCGCGGCTGCCGCGCCGCGCGTGCAGGGCGATCCGGCGGCGGGTCCCGGGGCCAACCGCGAAGGGCGGCAGGATCTCGGTCTCGATCTGCTGGCGGGCCAGGTTGGCGGCCAGCCGCTCCACCTTCCAGGCCAGGTAGGGGCCGTGCGCCCAGTGCTGCAGGGCGCAGCCGCCGCAGACCCCGAAGTGCGGGCACACCGGCGCGATCCGGTCGGGGCTGGGCTCCAGCACCGCGTCCAACTCGCGGCGCTCGCCGGCGCCGGTCACCCGCACCCGCTCGCCCGGCAGGGTGTAGGGGGCGAAGATCGGGCCGGGCGCGACGCCGTCGCCCTCCCCGCCGATGGCCTCGATGACCACCTCCACGGGCGGGCCGGGACGCGGCTGGGGACGCGATTGAGAACGATGGCGGCGCATCCGGGGTCTCTTACAGGCAAGCTTGCGTCGGCGCTCGGCTTTACCGCTCCTCAACGAAGATGAACGGCCCGATCAATCGCCGTTCAGCTTCGCCGGCCGATGGTCCGGGTGAAGCCGCCACGGGCGTGCGGCGCCATTCTCCCGAGGGACCCAGATGACCACCCGTTCCACCTTCGCCAAGGCCAGTCTCGCCGCCGCCGCCGGCGTCATGGCGCTGAGCGCCGCGGCCACCGCCTCGGCGCAACCCTACGGGGCCTATGCCGGCGCCAACGGCGGCGGCTACTACGACCCCTGCCGCCGCGATTCCAGCAACCGCGGCGTGGTCGGCGCCCTGCTGGGCGGCGCCATCGGCGCCTCGGTGGGCGCCAACGCCGGGGCCCGCAAGAACCGCCAGGACGGCGCCCTTCTGGGCGGCGCCCTGGGCGCCATCGGCGGCGCGGTGGTCGGCAACCGCAGCGCGGCCTGCGCCAACGGCGGCCAGGTCCCGTACAACGCGCCCCGCAGTTCCTACGACGGCTACAACGGCTATGCGCCGCAGTACGGCTACAACGACGGCGCCTACGCCCAGCCCTACGGCTACGACCGCAGAGCCGAGCGCTACGGCAGCCGCTACGACGAGGACAGCTACGCCTACGGCGGTCGCGGCCAGCGCCTGCGGGTCGCCGGCGGCAACGTCGGCGCCGACGGCTGCACCCTGGCCGAA
>NZ_JBKJTG010000019.1:0-5931 GCF_046590535.1 Phenylobacterium sp.
TCCGGGATCTGGTTGTTGACCGGGCAGCCCTGGTGGCAGAACGGAATGCCGCAATCCATGCAGCGCGTCGCCTGCCGGCTCACCTCGGCCACGGGCAGAGGGTGGACGAACTCGCGCCAGGTCTTCAGGCGCGCGGGCGCCGGCTCGTAGCCACGCTCCTGGCGCTCGATCTCGAGGAAGCCGGTGGGCTTGCCCATCGGATGTGTCTCCGGACTAGAGGCTATTCGGCGGCGACGGCGGCGGCCGTCGCGCGCTCGGTGGCAAGGTCGGTGAGCGCGCGACGGTAGTCCACCGGCGTCACCTTGACGAACGAGGCCAGGGCTTGGTCCCAGTTGTCGAGGATCTCGCCGGCCCGGGCGCTGCCGGTATGTAGCTGGTGGCGTTCGATGAGGATGCGCAGCCGCTCGGCGTCGAAGCGCAGCATGTCGCCCATGCCGTTGGCCTCCACCGAGATCGACCGCTGGCTGGGGCGGAACGCCTCCTCAGCCTTGGTGGCCGGCGTCAGCGGGGCCAGGGGCTCCAGCTCCACCATGGCGGTGTTGCAAAGCTCCGCGAACCGGCCGCGCGGGTCGTAGACGTAGGCGATCCCGCCCGACATCCCCGCGGCGAAGTTGCGGCCGGTGTCGCCCAGCACCACCACCACGCCACCGGTCATGTATTCGCAGCCGTGATCGCCCAGGCCCTCGACCACCGCCAAGGCGCCGGAGTTGCGCACCGCGAAGCGTTCGCCTGCCACGCCCTCGAAATAGGCCTCTCCGGCGATGGCGCCATAGAGAACGGTGTTGCCGACGATGATGTTCTTGGTGGGCTCGCGGCGGGACTCCGGCGGCTGGCGCACGATGACCTTTCCGCCGGAGAGGCCCTTGCCCACGTAGTCATTGGCGTCGCCGATCAGGTCGACGGTGACCCCGCGCGCCAGGAAAGCTCCGAAACTCTGGCCCGCCGTGCCCTTGAAAGTCAGCGAGATGGTGTCGTCGGCAAGCCCTGCGTGGCCGTAGCGGCGGGCCACCTCGCCGGAGAGCATGGCGCCCACCGTGCGGTTGATGTTGCGCACGGCGTATTCGCCGCGGACCGGCGCGCCAGTGTCGAGGGCTGCCTTCGCGTCGTGGAGAAGCGTGTGGTCCAGGGCCTTGCCGAGGCCGTGATCCTGGCGGTCCTGGTTCCACAGGCCCTTGGGGTCCTGGGACGGCGCGGCGTAGAGGATTCGCGAGAGATCGACGCCGTGGGCCTTCCAGTGGTCCAGCGCCGGGCCGGAGTCGAGGCGGTCCACCCGGCCGATCATCTCGTTGACCGTGGAAAAGCCCATCTGCGCCATCAACTCGCGCAGTTCCTCGGCCACGAAGAAGAAGTAGTTGATCACGTGCTCGGGCTGGCCGGTGAAGCGGGCGCGCAGCACCGGGTCCTGGGTCGCTACCCCCACCGGGCAGGTGTTGAGATGGCACTTGCGCATCATGATGCAGCCGGCCGCGATGAGCGGCGCGGTGGCGAAGCCGAATTCGTCAGCGCCCAGCAAGGCTGCGATGGCAACGTCGCGGCCGGTGCGCAGGCCACCGTCCGCCTGGACGGCGATGCGGGTGCGCAGGCCGTTGAGCAACAGGGTCTGCTGGGTCTCGGCCAAGCCGATCTCCCAGGGTGAGCCGGCGTGGGTCAGCGAGGTCAACGGCGAGGCGCCGGTGCCGCCCTCGAAGCCCGAGATGGTCACGTGGTCGGCGCGGGCCTTGGCGACGCCGGCCGCCACCGTGCCCACGCCCACTTCGGAAACCAGCTTTACCGAGATGCGGGCCGCCGGATTGACGTTCTTCAGGTCGTGGATGAGCTGGGCCAGATCCTCAATGGAGTAGATGTCGTGGTGCGGTGGGGGCGAGATCAGGCCCACCCCCGGCGTTGAGTGACGCACCCGGGCGATGTTCTTGTCGACCTTGTAGCCGGGTAGCTGGCCACCCTCCCCGGGCTTGGCGCCCTGGGCCATCTTGATCTGGATGTCGTCGGCGTTGACCAGGTACTCCGTGGTGACCCCGAAGCGGCCGGACGCCACCTGCTTGATGGCCGAGCGCATAGAATCGCCGTTCGGCAGGGGCTTGTACCGGTCGGACTCCTCGCCGCCCTCGCCGGTGTTGGAGCGGCCGCCAATGCGGTTCATGGCCATGGCCAGCGTGGTGTGAGCCTCGCGGCTGATCGAGCCGAAGCTCATGGCCCCGGTGGCGAAGCGCTTGACGATCTCGGCGGCTGGCTCGACGTCCTCGATTGGGATCGGCGTTTCCGCTGGCTTCAGCCGCATCAGGCCGCGGATGGTCAGCAGCCGCTCGCTCTGCTCGTTGATCTCCGCGGCGAAGGCCCGGTACTCGTCCGGCAGATTGCCGCGCACCGCATGCTGCAGCCGCGACACGCTTTCCGGGGTCCAGGCATGTGTCTCGCCGCGCAGGCGCCAGGCATAGGTCCCGCCCACGTCGAGCATGGTGGCGTAGATCGGGTTGTCGCCATAAGCGTCGAGATGCCGGCGCACGGCCTCCTCGGCGACCTCGGCCAGGCCGATGCCTTCGATGGTCGAGGCGGTGCCGGTGAAGTACTTTTCGATGAGGGCGGAGGAGAGGCCCACCGCGTCGAAGATCTGCGCGCCGCAATAGGACTGATAGGTGGAGATGCCCATCTTGGACATCACCTTAAGGACGCCCTTGCCCACCGCCTTGATGTAGTTCTTGCGGACCTCGTAGGCCGAGAGCGCCAGTCCGTTCTGGACCCGCAGGTGCTCCAGGGTCTGGAACGCCAGGTAGGGGTTCACCGCCTCAGCCCCATAGCCGGCCAGGACGCAGAAGTGATGCACTTCGCGCGCCTCGCCGGTCTCGATGACCAGGCCGGTCTGCATGCGCAGGCCCTGGCGGATCAGGTGGTGGTGCACGGCCGCGGTGGCCAAGGCCGCGGGGATCGGGATGCGGTCCGGCGACACCGCCCTGTCCGAGAGGATCAGGATGTTCATGTCGGCCAGCACGCTGTCAGTGGCCTCGCGGCACAGGCGCTCCAGCGCCGGCTGCAGGCCCGCGGCGCCGTCTTCGGCCGCCCAGGTGGCGTCCAGGGTGGCGGTGCGGAAGGCCCCGTCCAGCAGGTCGTGGATGGCGCGGATCTTGGCCAGGTCCTCGTCGGTGAGGATCGGCTGGGCGACCTCCAGGCGCTTGTGGGTTCCCGCGTGCCGGCCCAGCAGGTTCGGCCGGGGCCCAATCATCGACACCAGGCTCATCACCAGCTCCTCGCGGATCGGGTCGATGGGTGGATTGGTCACCTGGGCGAAGTTCTGCTTGAAGTACTCGTAGAGCAGCTTGGGCCGGCGGGAGAGCACGGCGATGGGGGTGTCGGCGCCCATGGAGCCCACCGGGTCTTCACCGGTGGTGGCCATGGGCTCCAGGAAGAAGCTCAGGTCCTCCTGCGTGTAGCCAAACGCCTGCTGGCGATCGAGGAGGGCGTCGGGGTCGTTGGGCGGCACGGCGTCGGAGGGAGCGGCCAGGGCCACCTCTTCCAGCTTGAACTGGGTCTCGGCCAGCCAATCGGCATAGGGTTCGGCCTCGGCGAGGGACCGCTTGATCTCCTCATCCTCGATGATCCGGCCCTGCTCCATGTCGATCAGCAGCATCTTGCCAGGCTGCAGGCGCCACTTGCGCACGATGCGCTCTTCCGGGACGTCCAGGACGCCGGCCTCCGACGCCATCACCACGTGGTCCTGGTCGGTGATCATGATCCGCGCGGGACGCAGGCCGTTGCGGTCCAGTGTGGCGCCGATCTGCCGGCCGTCGGTGAAGGCCACGGCGGCGGGCCCATCCCAGGGCTCCATCAGGGCGGCGTGATATTCGTAGAAGGCCTTGCGCTTGGGGCCCATCAGCGGATTGCCGGCCCAGGCTTCGGGGATCAGCATCATCACCGCGTGCGCCAGGGGGTAGCCGCCGGCCACCAGCAGCTCCAGGGCGTTGTCGAGGCAGGCGGTGTCGGACTGGCCGTGCGGGATCAGCGGCCACATCTTGTTGAGGTCGGGGCCCAGCAGGTCGCTCTCCATGGAGCGCCGGCGGGCGTTCATCCAGTTCACGTTGCCGCGCACCGTGTTGATCTCGCCGTTGTGGGCGATGAACCGGTAGGGGTGGGCGAGCTTCCAGGACGGGAAGGTGTTGGTGGAGAACCGCTGGTGGACCAGGGCCAGGGCCGACTCCGCGCGCTCGTCGGTGAGGTCGCGGTAGAAGGCGCCCACCTGATGGGCCAGCAACAGCCCCTTGTAGACCACCGTGCGGGTGGACAGCGACGGCAGGTAGAGCTGGGTCAGGCCCGGCAGGTTGCGGCGCACCGCCAGCTCGGCCAGCGGGTTCTGGACCTGCTTGCGCACCGCCAGCAGCTTGCGCTCGTGACCGTCCTGGTCGCGGATGTTCGGGCCGCGCCCGATGAAGGCCTGGCGGATCACGGGCATCTGGGCCAGCACGGCCGCGCCCAGGCCGGTGGTGTCCACCGGCACGTCGCGCCAGCCGATCAGGGGCTGCTTCTCGACCTTCAGGAAGTGTTCGAACTGCTCGATCGCCGCGGCCCGGGCCGCCTCGTCGCAGGGCAGGAAGCACATGGCCACCGCATAGTGGCCGGCGTCCGGCAGCTCGACGCCCGCCTCCTGCGCCCAGGCGCGGTAGAGGCCGTCGGGGATTTGGATCAGCACGCCCGCGCCGTCGCCCACCAGGGGGTCAGCGCCCACCGCGCCGCGATGGTCGAGGTTGACCAGGATCTGCAGGCCCGCGGTGATCACCTCGTGGGACTTGCGGCCCTTGATGTTGGCCACGAAGCCGACGCCGCACGAGTCATGCTCGTTCGCCGGGTCGTACAGGCCTTGCCGCTGGGGGAGCCCCATCTCGTCCTCACTCGAACTTCCCGAACGCCGGGCACGCCGATAGCGGCCCGCACAGGGCCGGTGCCGCCACCGGCGGGCATTTACCCGGCAAGATCATGCGTTGTCGATGGGCCGAAAGCTCACATCGTGGAAGATTTTTCTAATTGCTGCGGGCGCCGCCATTCCTCGACCCCACGCACGAAAAAAAGACCGCGCCCGGTGAGGGGCGCGGCCAAGTCATTAGGGAGGAAACGCCCAGATTGGGCGCGTGCAGATTGCCCCTTCCGCCGCCGGGCGCAAGTCACGAATTCATGCAGTGATGAAATATCGACGCGGGGACCAGTGCGCATTGCGGACATCGGCGCCCGCCCCTTCAACAGTGCCACGAGGCGGCGCAGACGATCGCTCCGCCGCCTCCTGGTGTTTCTTGGCTCAGTTAGCGCCGGCGACCTTAAGGGCCCGTTCGGCGAATTGGCGGCCGTCGTAGAGGGCGGCGAGTTGCTGCTGCGCGCGGGTCGCGGCCACCCGATGGCAGGCGCGGTCGACCTGCGTCTGGCGGAGTTCCTGCGGTAGCGGACGCTCCGGGCACACCCGGTCGATCGCGTTGGCAACGCGGCGCTCGAGCACCGCCCGGCCGCTCGGCTTGGAGATGTCCAGGTCGGCGTAGCTGATCGTGACGCTGATCGGGTCGGAACTGATCTGAGCCTGGGCCGCGCCGGCGGTGGCGCTCATTACGGCGGCGGCGATTGCGATGATGGCTTTCATGATGTCTTCTCCCTTGGGTTGGCTCGACGGGGCAGCGCCGCGTCGACCCCTGCATCGGAGCGCCTTGGCGGCTCCGGCGCAGGACGATTTCCAGACCTTCCACCGACCTTGTTCCGAGAAGTTTCCGACCATTCCCCGATGACCACCGTCTCCGACACGCCCGGGAAGCTGGATCTGGCTCAGGAGCCAGACTTCAGCCTGGGCGCCCTGCTGGTCAGTCCGTCTTCGGGGCGGGTGAGCGGCGACGGCTCCGACCAGCGGGTCGAGCCGCGGGTGATGGAGGTGCTGGTGCTGCTGGTCCGGGCGCAGGGCCGCACCGT
>NZ_JBKJTG010000080.1:0-32178 GCF_046590535.1 Phenylobacterium sp.
CGACTCCGGCCGCCGCCGCGGCGGCCGCGGCCGGAGATCCGGACGGCAGGGGGTCGGCTTGGGCCAACTGCATTCCCCCGCCCGCGCCCAGATCGACCACCAGGGCCGGCGCACGCAGGCGCGCGGCAGGGTCGCCGCGGGGCGTGGATATCGTGGTGGTGGTGGTGGTCGTCTGAGCCACCGCCGGCTGGGGCGGAACATAGGCCTGGGCCGCCGGCAGCGGGGCCGGCACGGGCTCGGTGTTGCTCACCTGAATGAGCGGCAGTTCGATGGGCGGCGGCAGGGCGGCGGGCGCAGCCACGGCCTGCTCCACCGGCGTCACCAGCGTAACCTCGGCCGCCTCGGACCGGCGCGCGTTGAGCCACAGGAACAGCGCCACGGCCAGGACCGCGAAGGCGCCCATGATTATCGCCAGGGGCAGGCCCTGGGCCTCGCGGCCAACCACCGGGCCGTCCTCCTCCGTGGTCAGGATCAACTCGTCGGTGGCGGGGATCGCCCGCGGATCGGTGTCGTTCATGGAGGTGATCATCTGGAAGCCGCCCGGACCGCCGTCGGGCCGCCATAGGCCTGGTTGGTCACCGTGGTCACCTGTTTGCCGTTGCGCAGCATGAAGCGCGGCGCCAACTGCTCGACCACAGTATACCCTTGGCGCACGCCATAGTTGACCACGCTCTCAGCGCCGTCGGCGCCGACGGCGAAGATCGCCGGGATAGAGGCCTGCGGGCCAAAAGCAAAATAGGTCATGGCGCCGTCGTCGAACACCTCGGTGGGCCGGGTTTCCGCGGCCCCCGTCATGGCATAGGCACGGTTGGCGGCGGTTGGCGGGGGGTCGGGCTGCGGGAGCAGAGCGTAGGCCACCGCCACCTCCGGATAGGTGAAGCGGACGATGTAGGGCAGGCTTGAAATCCGTGCGCCCCGGGGCGCCACGCGCAGGTCGAAAGCGTAGCGGCGCTGGTTGGTGACCACCGTCATGTTGGTCACGGCCTTGCGGTCCAGGGGCTTGAGGAACAGCAGGTTCGCCTTGCGGTTCGGCGTCACCTGCCACCCCAGGCTGTCGCCGATGGAGACGTTCTCCAGCCGCTCGTTCGGGCCGAACTCTAGCATCAACTGGTAGCCCAGCACGCCGCGCAGGATCACCACTTGGTCGGGATCGTAGGCGACGGTCTGGATGCGCGGATCGACAACGCCGGGCATCGGCGTTTCCGCGGCGCTTGCGGCCAACGGCGCGCACGCCAGGGCGAGCGCCAGGATGAGACCACGCATCAGCGGATTCCCTGCTGGGCGGCGGTGGCGCCGATCAGTTCGCCGTCGCGACGGTAGGAGGTGGCCTGGAAGCCCAGCGGATTGAGGAACCGGTCCTCCATCCGCATCGGCTGGCCGGTGTAGCGGAAGCCGACCACCACCGCGTAGGACTGCCGCTCGCCGATGGTTGCGCCGCTCTCGCGCCGCTCCACGTCGAAGCGCACCAGGGCGCTGTTGCGCGACAGGAGCGAGATCGACTTGATTGTCGGGTGCAGAATGCTGCGCGCGCCATAAATCTTCATCGGCGTCTGCGGATTGCCCGAGGCCATGGCGCGCAGATACTGGCTCTTGGCGTCCCCCGCCGACCACAGGGCGACCTTGCGGTAGTTGGCTTGCAGGTCGTTGGCGTCATAGCCCTCCCGGGCCAGGACGTACTGAGCCAGGAAGGCCTGGGTGACGGCCTGGTCCTGCGACAGCAAGCCCGGACGCAGGGCCTGGGCGGTTTCCACGTACCCGGTCTGGCGGTCGACGGTGATGGTGAACGGCACCACGGTCTTCAGCGGCATCAGGGCGGCGAGCGCCACGGCCTCCAGCAGCGCCACGGCGGCCGCGAGGATGGCGATGATCCAGGCCAGTTGGCGCGAGGCGCGCAAAGATCCGTGCACGTCACGCGACCAGGACGCGGCCTCGTCGTAGTAGGCCTTCCGGTCGGCGGCGAGCGGTTTTTCCGGTTTCATGCATCCCTCCGGAGGCTGCTCTGCGCGGCGCGCGGCTGGGCCGTCCTGCGATAGGTCTGACCGAACGGGGCGGGACGGCCGCCTTGCGCGTCGGCGCCGTCACGTCCCTGGCCGGTGACAGTGGTGCGTTGCGGCCCCGGGGTCTCGATGAGCTGGGCGCGGCCTTCGCGGCGATCCATGGCGGCGGCCGCCGCAGCAATGGTAGCCGCGCGGGTCTGCTGTTCCACTTGGGCGGCGGGCCGGGCGTCGATCAGCATCGGGGCCTGGCGTCCGGCGGCGGCGGCCGTGGCGGCAGCGGCGGCAGCGGTCTGTTGCGCGGCGCCGATCGGCAGCTTCAGGCCGATGGCGATCACCGCCACGGCAATGGCCAGGGCAATGCTCACGCCGGTGGAGATCATGGTCAGGAGGAAGATGGCGTTGGGCGGTCCCAGGTCCACCAGGCCCTCCACGCGCAGTTCCGCCAGCCGCACCACGTGCGGCTCGATCAGGATCAGCTGCACCACCAGGCCCAGCACCGCAAGCAGCGGCGCCAGGGCGAAGGCGATGGCGGCCCGCAGCCAGCCTTCGAACAGGCCGCGGGTGGAATCGAACAGCAAGAAGGCCACGAAGATCGGCCCCAGGCCAAGCAGCAGTCCGAGCACGATCTTGGCCGCCAGCACGGCGCCCAGGCTGCCCATCAGCATCATGAAGGACGAGGTGTTCAACGCGAACGCCGCGAACGCCGTGCCGCCCTGGAAGGGCGAGACATTGCCCAACCCGCGCCCGCTGAGGAACGCCGCCGAGCGCTGCATCTCGTCATAGGCCAGCTGCAATCCGGCGAAGGGTTCGACGCCGAAAGCCGAGCCGCCCTGGGCGACGCCGGCCATCACCGAGCCCGCCAGTTGCTCGGGCCCAAGGAACAGGGTGGCGAAGACCAGTTGCTGGTAGGCCGGCCAGCTGGTGGCGAGCGTCAGCACCACGGCGATCTTCAGCACCGTCATGGTGATGTCGCCGATGCCCAGTGGCGCGCGGCCGATCATCAGGCGAAAGCCCATGATGCCGATGTAGAGGGTCAGGAGCGTGGTCAGAGCCAGGGCCACCGGCGAATTGGGCTGGGCCAGGGCGCCGTAGCCGGCTTCGGTCATCACCCGGACATTGCAGTCCACGGCGAACAGCAGGCCCTCGACGAGCTGGGCGTCAACTGGCGCGATGCAGGCGGCGGGCATCAGGCGCGCTCCAGGAGCCGCGGCAGCCAGACCGCCGGGTCTTCACCCAGGTCCTCGCGCAGCGCATCCAGGAGCCGCACGGTGCGCTCGCGGCCGGAAAGTACGGTGAGCAGTCCGGGCTCGCCGGAGAGGTTCAGCCGAGCTACGACGCTGTCGGTCCCGTGCTTGATGAGGAAGCAGCGGGAGGTGTCGGGCAGCGTGCGAATCAGGTTGAACTCGTGTTCGGTCAGGCCGAAGCCCTCGCAGTAGTCGCGGGCCTGGGCCTTGGGATTAGCCATGAAAATCTGGGTGGCGGCCTGTTCGATGATCGCCGAGGCGATGCGGCTTTCCAGGGCGTCCTGGGCGCTCTGGGTGGCGAAACCCACCACCCCGTTACGCTTGCGGATGGTCTTTTCCCAGTCCTTGATCCGGGCCACGAAGACGTCGTCGTCCAGCGCCTTCCAGCCCTCATCGATGACGATCAGGGTGGGGTCACCGTCCAGCCGCTGCTCCACCCGGTGGAACAGGTACATCATGGCCGGGGTCCTGAGCGAAGGATCGTCCAGGATCTGAGTCATGTCGAAGCCCAGGGTGCGGGCTTCGAGGTCGAGGGCGTCGTTGGCGTTGTCGAACAGCCAGGCCCGCTCCCCCTCCCCCCACCAGGGCCGCAGGCGCGCGGCCAAGTCCGCGGTGTCGGGCCGCCGGTCACCGCGGAACAGCTCGGCGAAATAGCGCAGCCGCCGGTAACCCGGCTGTTGGTCGAAGTTGGCGTCCACCGCGTCCTTGATGCGGGCGATGTCCTCCGTCCCGAGCGTCTCGCCGGGCTGGCTGACCAGGCGCACGGTCCAGTCGGCGAGGAAGGCGCGGTTGGCCGGCGTGTCGGCGAGCTGCAGTGGATTGAAGCCGGTGGGCTGGCCCGGCCGGATGGCGTCGTAGCGGCCGCCGATGGCGCGCAGGAAGATCTCGGCGCCGCGGTCCTTGTCGAAGAACACGATGCGCGGGTCGTACTTGCGGGCTTGGGCCAGCAGGAAACTCAGCACCACGGTCTTGCCCGAGCCTGACGGCCCGATGATCGTGAAGTTGCCCAGGTCGCCCTTGTGAAAATTGAAGTGGTATGGGCCGGCCGAGGTCGTCTCCAGGACCGTGACCGCCGGCCCCCAGTGGTTGCCGGTGGCTTGGCCAATCGGGAAGTTGTGGCCCGAAGCGAAGCCCGCGAAGTTGGCGGTGGAGATCAGGGCGCGTCGGGCGATGTCCTTGGCGTTGCCGGGGAACTGGGCCCAGAAGGCCGGCTCCAGGTTGACGTCCTCGCGCACCGCGATGACGCCCATCTCGGTAAAGGCCGACTGCACCTCGGCCACCGCTTCGTTCAGCCCGATCAGGGTCGACGCCCGCAGCATCACGGTCAGGTGGTGCTCGCCGAAGGCGGCGCGGCCGGCGGCCACGTCGTCCTTGGCGGCGGCCAGGCCCAGGCGCAGGCTAACCGCCTCGTCATCGGCCGAGCGCATCCGGCGTAGCGCCAGGTTCATCCGGTCGAGGCTGGCCTGGCGGTCCACAAAGCCGAAGCTCTGGCTGATCACCAGCTGGTAAGGCAGCCGCAGCAGGTCGTCGAGCATGCCGGGCGCGGTCTGCGGCGGATATTCCTTGATGGAGATCATCGCCCCGAAGGTGCGCTCCACGGCGCCGGTTCGGGCCAGCTCCAATGTCTCGGCGCCGAAGCTGATTCGGCGATAGGGAATGTGTTCGCCAAGGTCGGAGCGCGGCAGGAGGACGGGGCGAACCTCGCCATTGAACAGCGACGACAGGAACTCCAGCGGCTCCGAGCAGGGACCGGCGGCGGTGTCGTAGACGCTGAGCGTGCGCGCGCCGTAGGGCGACAGGGCGGCCAGCAGGCTCTCGCGCGCGGCGTCCAGTTCGCGCTGTTCGAGAGCCTCGGCGGCGCGGGTCTGGGCTTGGCCGCCGCTGGCGCCGGTGACCGCGCGGATGGCCCCCTCAATGAGGCCGACGCGGCCCTGCAGGGGCCGGCGCACCAGGGTCAGGAACAGGTCGTTGACGTAGAGCCGCTTGCTAGCCAGGCGGGCCTTCCAGGCCTCGTCCAGTTCGCGGCTGAAGTCGTCGGCGTAGTCGCCCTCGACCTGGGGCGACACCTCGCGCCGGACGATGTGGTGGTAGAGGGCAAACCGCGAGCTGGCCAGGGCCCGCAGCGCCCCATCGCGCAGGGCCTTGCGGTAGTTGACCTCCTCGGTGTCGGCGGTCTCGAACGGCAGGCCGGCCAGGTGGATGACCTGCAGCCGCATCCCGTCGCGGGTCTCGATGGTGATGTCGTCCACGTGCCTGGCATAGGGCAGCCTGGCGCCGGCGGAGGCTTCCCGTATGGGGGCGGCGCGGCGGGCCGCGGGGCGCGGATCGGCGGTCTTCATGGGCGATAGGAATTGCAGCGCCACACCGACCAGTTTTTCACGCGGGGGCAGCGGCTCACCTTGGTGAGCCAGAGGTCGAAGATCCGGGGCTCCTTCAGACAGGCGACATAGCCGGTCATGTGGATGGCCAGCGCCGCAAGCAGCGCCCAGAACGACTTGGTGATCAAAAAGAGCTCGGCGGTGACGACGGCGTTGAGCACGAAGAAGCTGTAGGTCACGCCGGCGAACATCTGCGGCCGGGTCAGCGCGCCGAACACCAGGTCGCGGTCGAGCTGAGCGGCCATGGTCCTAGAACCCTGTCGCGGATTGGCGGATGCCGGCCACGATGGCCCCGGCCCCAAAGATGATGAAGATGCCGAGGATCACGGTGGCGCCATAGCGCCAGTTGAGCCGGCCGGTGAGCAGCATGAAACCGACCACGGCCACGGCGATCACCGAGGCGACGGTGGCCACGGTGCCCAGCAGTGTGCCCTGCAGCCAGTTCAGCGCACCGACGATGGCGCCCGACCCGGCGGGATCGCCGACCTGAGCGTGGGCCTGGCCCGCGCTCAGCGCCAGGGCCGCGGCGGCGAGCAGTCTGTAAGGTTGGAATGCGGCGCGAATGGCTGGCTCCTATCTGCCGATGGTCAGGCTCGGCCCGGAGGCCAGCGTCGGCGGCGAGAGCCGTCCGAGGATTGCAGAGACGTAGGCGGTTGTCTCTTGGAAGGGGGGCACGCCGCGGTAGCGATCCACGGCGCCGGGGCCGGCGTTATAGGCGGCTAGCGCCAGCCTTACATCGCCTTTGTAACGGTTTAGCATCAGTCGCAGATAGGCCGCGCCGCCCTGGATGTTCTGGGCCACGTCGTAGCGGTCGACGCCCAGGTCGCGGGCGGTTCCCGCGGTGAGTTGCATGACGCCGACGGCGTCCCTGTGCGACACCGCGGTCTGGCGATAGCGCGACTCCCGCCAGGCGACTTGATTGAGGAGGTCCAGGCTGACGGAATGGCGAAGGGCCGCCTCGCCGAGCAGCCGACTGACCTCCTGCGCCGGGACGGCGACCGCGCGGACCGCAGCGGCGGGGACGATCAGCCGCGCGCCCTGGTCGGTGAACACCGCCGGCTGGGCATGGGTGACCGCTTGGCCGTTATCGCCGATCTCGATCACTTGAGCACCAGCGGCGCTGGCGCAGGCTGCAAGCGCGACCGAGCAAGCCACGGCAACGGGGCGCCGCTGGCGGCATAGACCGCCAACGACGCCCCGAAGAACATTCAACAAAAACCGCGACCTAAGGAACAGGTACGGGATCTGCCGTGAGGCTTGTCGCAATGACGGCACCGGGTGCAGGATCCGTTGGGTCGGTGTTGGCGGCGATACGGAACAGGGTCCCGAAGACTACGCCAAACATATCCTCAAGCCTAGACGTCGCGGGGGGCGGCGTCGGGGGCGGCGGGGTTACGACTATGGGAGGAGTGGAGCCGCCGCCGCCGCCGCCGCAGGCCGAGAGGCCTGTGGCGGCGACCGCGAGTGCGCAGCCCGTGAGTAGGAAACGTCTCATGGAGCTATGTCCTTCCTACTGGTGCGGAACGCCGGTGCGCGGCGAGTTGGTGAGCGGCGGGTTCAGGTAGGGGAAGGTTTCCTGAAGTTCGGCCGCGGAACTGGGCGCACCATCGGTGTAGGCCACCAGACCGGTCGGCGCATCCGAGGGATTGCACAGGCCAAGCGCGGTCGGCACGCCGTTGATCGGCACCGGGTGGCACAGCCGGCCCATGGCCACGCGCAGAGTGATGTCCACCGTGTCGTCGCCCGGGCGACGCCCGTTGGGATAGCCGGCCAGGTCGTCGGCCGCCACGCCCAAAGACAGCTGACGGTCGCGCGGGATCGGATTGATGGCGGTGTTAAGTCGCATCATTTCCGACGGCGTTACCACCGCTTGCTGATTGAGCGTGCGGATCCCGGTGAGGAAGGTCGCCACCAGGTCGTTGCGCGGGAAGTTGGAGGGCGCGAGGTTGGCGAAGCTGGTCCCCAGGGTGGCGTTCACCGGCGCGCGGAAGAGCGAGTCGAGGATCGCCGGGAAGGTCGGGTTGGTGACAAAGTCGGCCAGCGCCGCGTCGCCGGTGGGTTTAGCGGCGTTGAACACATCCTTGGACGGCAAGCCGATGACCAACTCATTGACCAACGGCGCCGACAGCCGCGAGACTTGCACATAGGCGCCGCCCTGCAACGCCGGAGAGGCGTAAGTGGGGGTCGGGTCGAGGATGCGGGCCTGCGGGAGGCTGGCGGTCTGCCAGGCGCCGATGACCCCGTTGCCGCCGGCGGTGAGGCAGGCGCGCGGGACCTCAATGGCGAAGGAGGTGACGTTGTACTTCCCGATCAGGTCGTCGTTGTTGCGGCTCTGCGTGATGCCGCCCGGGAAGGTCGTGCCGTCGATGGGCACATAGTTCACCAGGTCGAAGGTCGGGCCCAGGTTGACCGCGAACGCCTCGGCGCGCTGGCCGACGAACACCCGGCCCGGCAGTCCGCAGGAGGGGATGCTGATCGGGTAGATGAACTGGTTGGCGTAGGCCGGATAGTTGGCGGTGGTCTTGCCGCCGACGTTGTCAAAAGGCTTGCGGAAGGTCGTGCCGCCGCCGGCGCCGGCGTTGCCGATCGCCGTGCGCGTGCCGGTGCGGCGGTCGCCGGTGATCAGGGTGAGGGTGTACTCCTCGAGTTCGCCCAAGTCGGGGTCGTCTGTCTGGGTGACCGGCCCGATATGGCGCAGCGGGATCGGCAGGGTCTTGCCGCCGACGTTCAGGGTGATGCCGGTGTTGTTGCGCAGGAAATTGTTGAACTTGAACTGGTAGGTGATGTCTTCGCGGGCGTCGCCGTTGCTGTCGATGTGGATCTCATAGATCGCGTCGGGATCCAGCGTGTAGTAGTTCGGGCCCGCGCCGGGAACCTGCAGGGGCTGGAAGTTCGCGATCAGGGTCACGAAGTCCTGGCGGCCAGCTTCATAGCTGCGGAACATGTAGAGGTCGGTGGAGTCCACCTTGGGCGACTTCGTGATGTTGGGCGCCTCACGGTGACTTGATGCGCCAGCCGGCCCGGCGCCCAGCGCCAGAACCGCTGCGACCGCCGTAGCAGCCCCAAATACGCGTTTCCTCATAATCAGCCCTCTCCACCTCGAGCGTGGCGCTCGGATACGCTCCCGGCCGGTTCGCGACGGCGAACGGCGGAACGCTTAGACCCAATACGAGCTGGCTTGCAGATCGGATCACGGGTTGTGCGAAAATTCGCCGCAGTTTGGACAGACATGCGTCCTTGACGGTTCAGGGCTTTCGTGACGACCCGTCGGTCGCCGCCAGGGCCTGGTCCTCAACCAGCAGGTCCCCCCAGCGCCACTCCCCCGATCCCACCGCCAAGACGGTGGTCCCGACGCTGTCGGGCAGGATCAGCAGCCGCGGTCCGCGTAGGACTTCCGTTCGGCAAGCCTCCGGCGCGGCCATCACCCCATTGATCAGCGCGGTGCGTATCGGGGCGGCCGCCTCCGCCACAGGTCCCTCGGCCACCCAGCGGCCGTCCCACAGCATGATGGCGTTGGCCACCGAGCGCGCCGGCCGGGGAATGGCCGCCAGGGCCAGGGTCACCGCAGGATCGGTCTGCAGGGCGGCCTGCAGCCATCCGTCGAGTTGGCAGGTCTCGCCCGCCGCGGCGCTTGCGGCAGCAGCCACTGACAGGGCGGCCGGTGTGGTGAGCGGGTCAGGTTCGGCGGTGGGATCCACAGGCGGCAGGGTAGCGTCGACGAAGATCGGCTCCACGTCCGTGGGCGCCGGCGGCTCCACCTCGACCTCGGGCGCCTCGGGGGCCGACGGGGTCGCGGGCGGTGGGGTCGGCGGGGTCGGCTTGGCGAGCCGGGGGGCCGCAGTGGCGCCGTTCATCAGGGAGATCGGGAAAACGCCCGCGTCCGCCTCGACTCCGGGCTCAGGCGCCGCAAGGAAAAGCAACCCGAGCAGGCCGGCGTGGGCCAGGACGCTGGCCGCCAACACCGCATGCTTTCGGCTGGGCCGGATCGCGCCCATCTCAGATGTCGAGGACCAGGCCGATCACCCGGTTGCCGCCTCGCCAGGCCAAGCGGCCGTGGGTAGAGACGAGGCAGACACAGGCCTCATCGGGCGAGACTTTGAGCGCGTGGCGCACGCTCTCGCTGTTCTCCGCGAAATCGCCCGCGACGTAGCTTTGGCCATCGTTGATCGCGCCCTGAAGCACCACGACCATCTCAGCGCCGACGTGGCCGTGCTCCGGGAAACGGGTTCCGGCGCCAGCATGCAGCAGGTAGGTGCGCCATCCGTCCGTGCGCGGTCCATCCAGGTGGGCCACCCAGACCCCCGGGCGTAGCCATCGCTGGGAAGCGAAGCCGGCGTCGGCCACATCGTCCGGAAGCGGCAGGTCGCGAAGCCATGGGGGCTTGGCGGCGGCCGTGGGGGCGGCGGGCTCGTCCAGCCGCGCGAGGATGCGGTCCAGGGCGCCGGGCGGGATCGGCGCATTGGGAAGCGATTCCAGCAGTTGCCCTTCGGACTGCTCGAAGCCCTGGACGGTCGCGGCGCAGGGCGCGCACGCCTGCAGATGGCACAAGATAGTGGCGCTGGGTCCGAAGGGGAGAGCGCCGGCGGCATGGCGCGCCAGCAGCACCTTCGAAGGATGATGCTTCAAGCCAAGTCGTCCAAAGCTGTGCGCAGCTGGGCCGACGCCCGGCGAATGCGCGATTTCACGGTGCCCAGCGGCAGGCTGAGCCGCTCGGCGATCTCGGTATGGCTCTGCTCCTCGAAGAACGCCAGCCGCAATACCTCCGCCTGCTCGCGAGGCAGGCATTCCATGGCGCTGCGAACCCGCAGTTCGCCCTCATGCGCCCTGAGGTTCTGTTCCGGCGTGGCGGCGTCCTCCACGGGCTCCGCAAGGCGCAGGTCGAAGGGCCGGTGCTCCCGGCGCAGCATGTCGATCCGCAGGTTGCGGGCGATGGCGTAGATCCAGCCCGCCGCGCTGGCCCGTCGGGGGTCGAACAGGGCCGCCTTGCGCCACACGGTCAGCAGGGTGTCCTGGGCGAGTTCCTCCGAGAACTGGTCGCTCAGACCCAGGCGCAGGAGGTAGCTCTTCAGCTTCGGCGCAAAGCGGGCGAACAGGGAGGCGAAGGCGCCGCGATCACGATCACGCCCGATGGCGACGATCCAGTTGGCCGGCTCATCGGAATGTGACGGCGGCTCGAAAGGCGACTGAGCCTCGGCGTCAAACAGGCTCTCGGGTTCAGTCAAGGGCGGCGATGACCGTGCGGGTTTGCTGTCCAAGAGATCCTCGCGTCGGTTCAGCCGCCTGATGACGCTACGGCTGCTGCGGGAGATCGGATGCGAACGATCCATCTCACCGGAAGGCAAAGCCGTCGCCGCGAGCGAAAGTTCCTGCTCTCCGTCACTTTCCTGCTTACTGCGTCGGCGGATCGCGAAGCGACCCTGGGTTGTGTTGCGCGAACCCTAGGGCGCTCTCCGGGGATAGCCGAAGGTGAGGCTGGAGAAGGTGGTGTCGAAGTCACCGCGGCGGTCGCCGGCGATGGGCTTGGTCCAGACGACGTTGAGCTGCCACAGCCCGCGGTTAGGTACGCGGAACGTGGCCCGGCCGGCGCGGTCGGTGTGGTGGCCCTCCACCGGTTTGCCGTCGGCCTCCAGGTTGGTCAGGTCGATCAGCGCTCCGGCCAGGGGGCGGCCCTCGAACAAGACGCGGACCGGCAAGCCCTGCCCACGCCCCGGCGCATAGGGGTTCACCTCGGGCACGATCTCCAGCGTCAGGCCTACGGGCCGGGTGACGTGCGGCTGCGCCCTGGAGGAGGGCGGGCCCACCTGCACCAGCGCCTTGGCGCGCCGGCTGTAGATCTCGCGGCCAGGCCTGTCCTCCGTCCGGGTTCGCGCGCGTTGCTGCTGCGCCGGCGTCAGGCCTTCGTCCCGAAGGTAGCTGTTGAAGCGCAGGGCCGGCAGCGCGCTCTCCGCATAGCCGGACTGCAGCGCCACCACCTGGACCCCCGGGTCGGCGAAGGTCAGCGCATGGTCCTGTTCGGCCCGGGCGCTCAGATCGCCCCGCCGGTCGCTGGCGCCCGCCGGGCCCAGGCTGTCGAAGCGCAGAATCCGCCGGATCTCGACGCCCCAGCGTTCGCGATCCGGACCATGGCCGACCTGGAACGAGAATGGCACGGTCTCGCCCGCGGCGACCCAGAACCGCGCAGGCTGAACCCAGAAGTCGTGGGCGCGCGCCGGGCCGGACGCGAGGAGGGTGGTGGCCAGCACCGAGGCGACGGCGAGACGGGAAGCGAGATGACGCATGCTCAATCCATATGGTCGGGGACGTACCCGGGCGTGGAGACGATCGGCAGGGCCGCCGCCAGCAGGGCGACGGCGATCAGCCAACTGGACACAACCTTCAAGACGATGCCGCGGTTGCGCGCCACCAGCCAGGCGCCCGGCAAAGCCAGCAGAGCGGCAGGCAGCGCCTTGGCTAGATCCAGCGGTGCGCCGGCCAGGGCGACCACAGCGCCGGTCCAGGCGCCAGCGTTGAGCGCCAGGGGCATCGCCAGGCGGTCTCGCCAGGCCGCGGGCAGGTGAAGGCTGGCGGCGGTCAGCGCCGTGCTCAGCCAGCACGCCAGGAAGACGGCGTCACGCAGGCCGGGGGCGAAGTCGATCAGGCTCACCGCCACCGCGACGGCCAGCAGGCCCGCAAGGGCGATCCAGCGCAGGCGCCCCTGGGCGAAGGCCAGGGCCAAGCCGAGGCTGGCGCAGAGCAGGGCCGGCGGCAGGGCGCCGCCCATCAGCCGGCCAGCGCCTTGACGAGGAAATAGGCGCCGGCGACGGCGATCAGCCCGCCGATCCCGCGGGTGACCAGCGCCCCGCCGGGGCGCGTCGCCACCAGCCCGATGGCGATGCCGGCCAGATGTAGCAGGCCCGTGGCCAGCACGAAGCCGGCGCTATAGCCCACCGGATCGGCGGCCGACGGCAGCTCCTGCCCGTGGGCGTATCCGTGGAAGATCGCGAACACTGCCACCAGAAGCGAGGCGGCCCAGACCGGCGCGCGCACCGCGCCGGCGATGGCTCCGCCCAGCACCACCACCGACAGCGCAATGCCCAGCTCGACCGGCGGTAGGGGCAGGCCGGCCATCCCCAGCACGCCGCCCACAGCCATGACCGTCGGGAAGATCACCGGCAGGGCGACAATCAGCGGGCGGCCCAGGAAGGCGCCCCAGATGCCGACGGCCACCATGGCCAGCAGATGGTCCAGCCCACCCAGCGGATGCTGGAAGCCGGAGAGGAAGCCACCGGCCAGGCCGGCGCCGCTGTGCGCCAGGGCCGGCGTCGCCGCAAGCAGGCCGACGAGAGCCGCCAGGAAAGTCGCGTGCAGGCCACGCCGGGAACGCTGGGTCACTTGAGTCATGCCGCGTTTCAATAGGACCTCGGCAGGCCCAGGACATGTTCGCCCAGGTAGGCCAGGATCAGGTTCGTGGAGATCGGGGCGATCTGGTAGAGCCGAGCCTCGCGCCATTTGCGTTCCACGTCGTACTCGCGGGCGTAGCCGAAGCCGCCGTGGGTCTGCAGGCAGGCCTCCCCGGCCTTCCAGGCGGCCTCTGACGTCAGCAGCTTGGCCATGTTGGCGTCCTCCCCGCAGGGGACGCCAGCCTCGTAGAGGGCGCAGGCGCGGCGCAGCACCATCTCCGACGCGGTCAGCTCCGCATAGGCCCGGGCGATCGGAAACTGCACGCCCTGGTTCTGGCCGATGGGGCGGCCGAACACCACGCGTTCCTTGGCGTAATCCGTGGCGGTCCTGATGAACCAGCGGCCGTCGCCGAGGGACTCCGACGCCACCAGGATCCGTTCGGCGTTCATGCCGTCGATGATGTAGCGGAACCCTTCCCCTTCGCTGCCTATCAGGCTGTCGGCGGGGATGCGCACGTCGTTGAAGAATATCTCGGTGGAGTTGTGGTTGATCATCGCCTTGATCGGGCGGATCTCCATGCCGTTCTTCAATGCCTCGCGCATGTCCACCAGGAACACCGAGAGGCCCTCGGTCTTGCGCTTCACCTGGTCCGCCGGCGTGGTGCGCGCCAGCAGCAGCATCAGGTCGGAGTGCAGCGCCCGCGAGGTCCAGACCTTCTGCCCGGAGACCACATAGCTGTCGCCATCCCGCTGGGCGCGAGTGCGTAGCTGAGTGGTGTCGGAGCCCGTGGTGGGCTCGGTGACGCCGAAGGCCTGCAGGCGCAGCTCGCCGCGGGCGATCTGGGGCAGGTAGCGGGCCTTCTGCTCGGGACTGCCGTGCCGCAGCAGGGTTCCCATGGTGTACATCTGGGCGTGACAGGCTGCGGCATTGCCGCCGGAGGCGTGGATTTCCTCCAGGATCACCGAGGCGGCCCTGAGCGGCAGACCCGAACCGCCGTATTCCTCAGGGATCAGCACCGCCAAGTAACCGGCCTCGGTCAGCGCCGTGACGAACTCCGTCGGGTAGGCCTCGCGGGCCTCGGCGTCGCGCCAGTAGGCCCCGGGGAAGTTGGCGCAAACCCTCCGCACCGCCTCGCGGATTTCCACATAGTCCACGCCGATGGCCATCGTCAGGTCGGCGCCGTCGCGGGTGGTCGCGTCCATGTCGCCCCTATTCGCCGGTGAAGCGGGCGGGCCGCTTCTGGTTGAAGGCCGCCACGCCCTCCAGGCGGTCCTTGGTCCCGGTGGTGCGGTTGTAGGCCTCGATCTCGATGGCCAGGCCGGTCTTCAGGTCCACCTCGGAGCCGACGGTGATCGCTCGCTTGGCCTGCCGCACGGCGATCGGGGCGTTGGCGCAGATTCGCCGCGCCGCCGCCACGACCTGCGCCATCAGTTCACCGGGTTCGCAGACCCGGTTGACGATCCCCCAGGCCAGCGCCTCCTCGGCGGTGAACGGTGCGGCGGAAAAGATCAGCTCCTTGGCTCGGCGCGTCCCCGCCGCACGGGGCAGGTTCTGGGTGCCGCCACCCCCCGGGATGATGCCCAGCCGGGTTTCCGTGAGGGCAAAGCGAGCGGTGCGCGCCGCGTAGATGAAGTCGCAGGCCAGCGCGAACTCGCAGCCGCCGCCATAGGCCGCCCCGTTGACCGACGCGATCACCGGGACCGGACAGTCCATGACCGCGTAAAAGGCCTGCTCGAAGATCGCGTGCTGACGCCGCCAGTCGGCGTCGCTCATGCCGTCGCGTTCCTTGAGGTCGCCGCCGGCGCAGAAGGCCTTCTCGCCCGCCCCCGTCAGGATCACGCAGCGCACCTCGCCGGGATCGAGGATCAGCCCGCCGAACAGCGCCGCCACGTCGCGGCCCATCTGGGTGTTCAGGGCATTGGCGACCTCCGGCCGGTCGAGCCGCACCACCAGCAGATCGGGACTGGGCCGCTCGCAGCCGAGGGTGGCGTAGTCGGAGGCGGAAGACATGGTCGCGGTGGGCTTTCGGTAGCGCTGAGCGGGGTCCGGCCCCTCCAATTGTCGGAACATCTTCGGCCCGGCAAGCCGGATCGGCGCTGGCCTAGGCTCTGCCGCCTGTCGAAAGGCAGTCCTGGTACTTCGCTCGAAGCACCTTCTTGTCGATCTTGCCAGTGGCGGTCATTGGCACGGCGTCGAAGAACACCCGGTCGGGAAGCCACCACTTGGCGATGCGAGGGAGGAGGTAAGCCTCGATGGCCGCGCGATCCAGGTTCGCCCCGGCGTGGGCCTCGACGACCAGCACCGGCCGCTCGTCCCACTTCGGATGGGGCACGCCCACCACTGCGGCCACCTTCACGCCGGGACAGCCTGAGGCGATATTCTCCAGGTCGATGGAGCTGATCCACTCGCCGCCCGACTTGATCACGTCCTTCTTGCGGTCGGTGATCCGCATGAACCCGTCGGCGTCCAGGGTGGCGATGTCGCCGGTGTCGAACCAGTGGTCCGCGTCGACGCAATCCTGGTCCTGGCGGTAGTAGCGCTGGATCGTCCAAGGTCCGCGGACCATCAGGGTGCCGGAGGTCTCCCCGTCGCGGGGCGTCTGCTCGCCGTCATCGTCGACGGTCTTCAGCTCGATGCCGAACTGCAGGCGGCCCTGCCGGGTCCAGATCACCTCCAGCGCCGTCTCTTCACCTTGTTCGGCGAGGCCGGGGGTCGGCGTCGCGATCACCCCTAGCGGGCAGGTCTCAGTCATCCCCCAGATCTGCAGCACGTCCACGCCGTAGCGTTCGCGGAAGGTCTTCGCCATGGCGCGGGGCACCGCCGAGCCGCCGATCACCACGCGCTTGAGCGAGGTGGGCCGCCGGTCGTTCTCATCCAGCCAGACCAGGTACATTGTCCAGATGGTGGGCACGCCGCCGGTGAAGGTGACGGCTTCGTCCTCGATCAGTTCGTGCAGGCTGGCGCCGTCCATCCGGTCGCCAGGCAGGACCAGCTTGGCGCCGCACAGCGGGGCGGCGAACGGCAACCCCCAGGCCGTGGCGTGGTAGAGCGAGGAACACGGCATCACCACGTCGAAGGCGGTGAAACCAAAGGCGCTGGCCAGCGCCGAGCCCATGGCGTGCAGGACGACGGCGCGGTGGCTGTAGAGGACGCCCTTGGGATCACCCGTGGTGCCGGAAGTGTAGCAAAGGAAGGCCGCCGCGTTCTCGTCGAACACGGGCCACTCGAAGCCAGCTGCCTCGGTCCGCAGCAGGGCTTCATAGCCCACGGCGCCCACCTTGCCGGGCGCCAGCCGAGCGTCGTCGCTGAGCATCACGAATGTCCGCACGTGGATCAGGCGGTGGGCGATCCGCTCCACAAGTTCCAGGAGGTTGCGGTCGAACAGCAGCACCGCGCTCTCGGCGTGATTGAGCGTGTAGGCGATCTGCTCGTCGAACAGCCGCGGGTTGGCGGTGTGCAGCACGGCGCCCATGCCGGTCGCCGCATAGAACAGCTCCAGGTGCCGGTGGGTGTTCCAGGCCAGGGTGGAGACCCTGTCGCCAGGCCGCACGCCGATCGTGCCCAGCGCGCGGGCCGCCTTCTCGCACCGGACAGCGAAGGCCGCGTAGTCGTAGCGCCAGAAGGGTTCGTCGATGCCGCGCGAAACGATCTCACGCCGGCCATGAGCCAGCGCCGCATACTTCAGGATGCTGGAAATCTGCAGCGGCGTGGTCTGCATCAGGCCTGGCGGCAAGGTTCCTCCTAGGCTCTGCAAGAGCCGGCGACTTGGCCGCCATGCTGACCCATGTCGCGCGGCGACGCCATCCGCGGGGGAGACAAGCCGGGTCCCCCGGACTAGGACGGACAGGCCCAACAGAGACCGGAGCCCCCATGCGTCGCGCCGCCATCGTCAGCCCCGTCCGCACGCCGGTGGGCAAGTTCCAGGGATCGCTCAGCGCCGTCCCTGTGGAGACCCTCTGCAGCGTCGTCGTCCAGGCGGTAGTGAACCGCAGCGGGGTCGACCCGGCCCTGATCGAGGACGTGGTCTTCGCCCAGAGCTACGCCAGCGGCGAGACCCCCTGCGTCGGCCGCTGGGCGGCCCTGGCCGCGGGCCTGCCCATCGAGGTGCCGGGCATGCAGCTGGACCGCCGGTGCGGTGGCGGCCTGCAGGCGATCGCCAATGCCGCCATGATGGTCCAGACCGGCGCCGCCGACGTGGTGCTGGCGGGCGGCGTAGAGAGCATGAGCAACGTGGAGTACTACACCACCGCCATGCGCGGCGGCGCCCGTGCCGGCAGCGTGCAGCTCTACGACCGCCTGGAGCGGGGGCGCGAACGGTCCCAGCCGGTGGAGCGGTTCGGCCACATCTCCGGCATGATCGAGACCGCCGAGAACCTGGCCCGCGAGTACCAGATCACCCGCGAGGACTCCGACGCCTACGCCGCCGAGAGCCACCGGCGCGCGGGTGAGGCCTGGGCCTCCGGCCGCTTCGCCGACGAGGTGGTGGCCGTTTCCGTGGCCCAGCGGCGGGGCGACCCGGTGGTGGTCGACCACGACGAGGGGGTCAGGCCCGACACCACGCAGGCGTCCCTGGCCAGCCTGAAGCCGATGCTGAAGGATGGCGTCTCCACCGCCGGCAATTCCAGCCAGCAGAACGACGCGGCGTCGGCCTGCCTGGTGGTGGCCGAGGACAAGCTGGAAGAGCTGGGGCTGAAGCCCATGGGCTTCCTGGTGGGCTGGGCCGCCGCCGGCTGCCATCCGGCGACCATGGGCATCGGGCCGGTCCCGGCGGTGGAGCGCCTGTTCCGCAAGACCGGCCTCGGCTGGAACGACATGGACCTTGTCGAGCTCAACGAGGCCTTCGCCGCCCAGGTGCTGGCGGTGCTGAAGGGCTGGGGCTGGGACGACCGCGACAAGCTCAACGTCAACGGCTCCGGCATCTCCCTGGGCCACCCCATCGGCGCCACCGGCGTGCGGATCATGACCACCCTGCTGCACGAGATGGACCGCCGCGGCGCCCGCTATGGCCTGGAGACCATGTGCGTCGGCGGCGGCCAAGGGGTGGCCGCGGTGTTCGAGCGGGCCTGAGCCGACTACGGCAGCGTCGGGTTGATCAGGTACTTTTCGCCGGTGGCGCGCCGGGTATAGGCCTTGATCACGTCGGGCTTCAGCACGTCCCTAAGCGAGATCTCCCGCGTGTAGTGGCTGGCGAAGGTGGTCTTCAGCTCGCTGACCACCCGCTGGCGCAGGCGGCCCGCCTCCTCCGCGCCGATCTTCTGCAGGAAGGGCGTCAGGAGCCAGCCGCCCAGCGCCCAGGAGAACCCGAATGAACGGGTCAGCTCCGTGGGCGACACGTCGAGGCCGCCGTAGATATAGACCTGCTTGAAGGTGTCGGACCCATAGCGGCTGTAGGTGGTCATCCGCGCGACGGCGGCGGCTTCCATGGCCGTCAGCAGCTGGCTCGCCAGCCGTCCGCCCCCGGTGGCGTCGAAGGCAATGGTGGCCCCCGTCTCCGTGAGGGCGGCGATCAGGTCCGCCATGAAGCCGGGCGACGTGGAATTGACCACGTGCTTGGCGCCGGCGTCGGCGAGCAGCTTTGCCTGCTTATCGCTGCGCACCACGTTCACCAGGGCGATCGCGTCCTTCAGGCAGATGCGGTTCAGCATCTGGCCCAGGTTCGAGGCGGCGGCGGTGTGAACCAGGGCCGTGTGGCCTTCGCGGCGCATGGTTTCGACCATGCCCAGCGCGGTGAGCGGATTGACGAAACAGGAGGCGCCGTCCGCGGCCGTCGCATCGTCCGGCAGCGGCAGGGCGTCGGCCGCCTTCACGGTGCGGTACTCGGCGTACATGGCCCCGCCAAGGATCGCCACCCGGCGGCCGATGAGCGCCTGGGCCTGTGGCGACGCGCCGGCCCGCACCACTGTCCCGGCGCCTTCGTTGCCCACCGGCAGCGCCTGATCGACCCGAGCTGCTAGCATGGTCATCGCCCGCGGCGGCACGTCGGCCGTGACTGCGGGGGTGTCATCGGAGCCCGACGATCGGATGGAGCCCAGGTCCGCGGGACCGAACAGCAGCCCGATGTCGGAGGGATTGATCGGCGTCGCCTCGATCCGCACGACGATGTCGTCCGGGCCGGGCTCAACCGTGGGCGTCGGCTGGAGAGAGACTTCGAGCTCCCCGCTGGCCTTCACGAGCGAGCGTAGTTGAAGGCCCTGGTCGGTGGTCTGGCTGGTCATGGTCAAAGGTCTCTTCGGTCCGAGATCAGGGCCGCTTCAGGGGCGGCAGGGAACCCACCATGCCGTCCGGGCGGGCGACCGCCAGCATACGCTTGTAGGCGGGCCGGGCCTCCATCTTCGTCCGCCAAGCGGCTAGGTGCGGGAACTTGGCGATGTCCACCACCTTGGTCGAGGTCGCGAAGTTGAGCGGGAACAGCATCATGATGTCCGCGGCGGAGAACTCCGCGCCGCCGAAATACGGATGGCGGCTCAGGTAATCGTCGGCGAATTTCACCGTGTCCTCCGCGTCCACCAGGCGGCTTGGCGTGGCGCTCGGGCGGATCATCTCTACCCGGTAGTCGGCGATGACCCGGGAGGCGAACGAGCCCTCCGCGTAGTGCATCCACTGCAGATGGTACGGATAGTCCGGCGAGGCCACCGCCGGCTGCAGTCGGCCTGCGCCATGGCGGGCCAGCAGCATCTGGATGATCGCGCCGGATTCCACCACCACCTGGTCGCCGTAGCGCACCGTGGGGGCTACCGGCATAAGCGGACTGATCTCGCGGATCGCCTGCATGGAGCCGGCCAGGTCGCCGCGCTTGAACTGTAGGGTGTAGGGCAGTCCCAGCTCTTCGCAGAGCCACACCAGGCGCTCAGACCGGCGACCTTCCAGGTGGTAGATCTGGAGGACTGGCGCCCCGGCCGCGGTGCGGTCCGGCATCGTCTGATACATGGGCGTGGCGCAGGCGGTCAGGGCCAGCGCGAGTGCGCCGGCGGCTACGGCGTGGAGTTTGTTCATGATTTTCCTGTTCGTCCCCCGGCGACCGTCCGATCCCGCCTGGATCGGTATCTGAGACGCCGTCCCGGAGCGGATTTCCCCGTATTCGGCCCGCGATGGCAAGGCGAATTTGGCCGCGTCAGGCGAAGCGGGCGCGCTGGTGGGCCCGGCAGGACTCGAACCTGCAACCAGACCGTTATGAGCGGCCGGCTCTAACCATTGAGCTACAGGCCCCAGCAGCGACGCTGGTGGCGCGGTTACCACGGGCTGCACGGGCCTTAAAGCTTGCGTTCAGGTACGGCTTGCGACCTTGGAGCGTGGCCTTCGGGCCGACATTGCCTTTGGAGGCTTCGATGAAGACCCTGATCCGCACCGGCGCGCTGGCCCTGGTGCTGGCCGCCTCGGCCGCCGCGCCCCCCGCCCTCGCCCAGTCCACGCCGCCGGCCGCCGAGAGCATGTTCCGCGCCACCACCCTGAACCTGGCGGCCTACGGCGAAACCCGCGTGGCGCCGGACATGGCGACCATCACGCTGGGCGTCATGACCGAGGCCAAGACCGCGCAGGCCGCCCTGCAAGCCAACGCCACGCGGATGGCCGGGGTGATGGCCACCCTGCGCCGGGCCGGCATTGCGGAGAAGGACATCCAGACCTCCGGCCTGAACCTCAATCCGCAGTACCAATACGAGCAGAACCTGCCGCCCCGGCTCACCGGCTACCAAGTCTCCAACCAGGTAAGCGTCACCGTGCGTGACCTGGCCAGGCTGGGCCAGGCGGTGGACGCCACGGTGAGCGCCGGCGCCAACCAGGTGCACGGCATAAGCTTTGGCCTCAATGACTCCACGGCCGCCGAGAACGCCGCCCGCCAGGACGCGGTGAAGGCCCTGCAGGCCAAGGCCGAGCTCTATGCGCGGGCCACCGGCCACCGCGTCTCGCGCCTGGTCACGCTGAGCGAAGGCGGCGGCTACAGCGTCCAGCCGCCCATGCCGATGGTGACTAACCAGCTGAAGCGCGAGATGGCCGCCGACTCCACCCAGGTCTCCCCGGGCGAGCTCAAGGTGCGCATCGACGTCTCGGGCCTCTACGAGCTCGCGCGCTAGAGTCCGGCTTTCTCGAAGGCGCCCGCCAAGCGGTCCGCCATCATCCGGCCGGGGAAGGCGCGGTCGCCTTCCATCACCGCGGCATAGGCCAGTCCCCTGCCGGGGATCACCCCCGACGCCCAGCCGACGCCCCGCGAGGCGTCGGATGTGGTGTTGCAGCTCAAGTGCCGCGCCTGGCCGTCCCTGGCGGTCATCTCGACCAGGTCCTGGGCGGTGCGCGTGCCTGGCGCGTCGCAGGCCGCCAGCGCCCGACCGCACGCCGAATGGGTGTTGTAGCGGTAGACCACCTTGCCCGAGCCCTGCTCGGCGATCAGCACGCAGCTATTGGGGTCGCCCACCGCGCGGGACACAGCCTCGTCCAGCACGGCCTTGTCCACGCCCTTGGGCGCTTCCTGCGAACAGGCGCTCAGCGCCAGGCCCATCAGGGCCGCCGCGGGCTCAGGCCGCCTGCTTGATCTCGTTGCCGTCGTCCAGCAACACCACAGTGGGCGCATAACTCAGGGCCTCCTCGGCCGGCAGCATGCCATAGGTGACCACGATCACCTTGTCGCCCTTCTGGACCAGGCGCGCGGCGGCGCCGTTGACCCCGATCACCCGCGAGCCCCGGGGGGCCTCGATGGCGTAGGTGGTGAAGCGTGCGCCGGTGGTGATGTTCAGCACATCCACCTGTTCGTGCGGCAGGATGCCGGAGACATCCAGCAGATCGCGGTCGATGGCGATGGAGCCTTCGTACTCCAGGTCGGCCTGGGTCACGGTCGCCCGGTGCAGCTTGGCTTTCATCAGCGTCACGAGCACGGCTTCAAGATCCTCTCGACGCGGCCGGGGGGCCGGCGGCTTGCGGATATACGCACGATGCCAGGCCGGTTCAATGCCGCGACGCAGCAACATTGACGTTACGTCAAGAAAAGCACGGCGCAGCCTTGCCGGATAACGAATTGCGGTGACTCGCGGGGTCGGCGGGGGTCGCCGCATTTTCGCGGCGCCACAGGCTCAGCCGGCGTGCTTGCGCAGGAAGGTGGTCATTTCGTCCAGCACCGGGGCCTGGCCCCGCAGCGGCCGCGAGAGGGCCAGGACGATGCGGATGTGATCGACGCCAGGATAGTGGCGCTCCTCCACCACCGCGCCGGCTTCGCGCAGCGCCTTGGCCAGCCGCACGGTGTTGCGCGGATAAACCGTGGTGTCGGCGTCGCCGGTGGCCAGGAAGGCGGCCGGGGCGTCGGTGCGCGCATAGGCGATCGGCTGCGTCGCGGCCAGGTCCTTGGTCTCGCCGAAGGTGCGCCGGGTGACCGGGCCGTCCAGGGGAATGAAGGCGTAGGGACCAGCCAGACCCGCCACCGCCTTGACCTGCCGGGGATCGACGCCGGCCGCCTTCAGGTAGCGGCCGTCCAGGCCCAGCATGACGGCGTTGTAGGCGCCCGCGGAGTGGCCCACCAGCACGATGCGGGACGGATCGCCGCCATACTGCGCCGCGTGGTCGGCGGCCCAGCGCACGGCCTGGGCGCCGTCCTCCAGGAAGCCCGGATAGCGCACCTCCGGATAGAGGCGGTAGTCGGCGACGATGGTGACGAACCCGCGCGCCGCCAGCGCCCGGCCCGCCCAGTTGTAGTCCTGCCTGCGCCCGGAATCCCACGCCCCGCCATAGAAGAACACCGCCACGGGAGCGGACCCCGTGGCGCTCCTGGGCGCATAGACGTCCAGCGCCTGGCGCGGGTTCGGCCCGTAGGCGACGTTCTGGGCGCTGCGCAGCGCCGGGTCCTTGGGCGACAGGGTGGCGAACAGGCCGAGCGGCGTGCAGGCGGTGGTCAGGGCGGCCGCGGCGGCGGCGAGGCCCAGCCGCGCGGGGAGGCTCGGTGGCTTGGTCATGGGGTCTCAGCTAGCGGTGGCGTCGGCGGGGCGCAACTTCCTACCCCCAGGGCGGTACGGGCGAGCCCGCCCGCGGGATGCAGGCGTCGCCGGGGCTTGACGCACCGGCCCGGCCCCGGCGCTATGACTGACTGAACAGCGATAAGGACACGGCATGGACGGCGACCAGACGTTGCGCGACCTCGACCAGGCGGACCTCTCGCTGGCCTCCGCCGGCCTGCAGGCGGCGGTCGACGCTGGCGACCTGGCGGGGGTCGTCACCCTGGTCTGGCAGGGCGGCGAGGTGGTCCAGGTCAACACCGTCGGCTGGCGTGACCTGGAGGCTCAGGCGCCCATGGCCCGCGACACCCTGTTTCGCATAGCCTCCATGACCAAGCCGGTGACCTCCCTGGCCGCCCTGATGCTGGTGGAGGAAGGCAAGCTCAGGCTGGACGACCCGATCAGCCGCTGGCTGCCGGAGTTCAAGGACATGCAGGTCCTCAAGAACGCCACCGGGCCGCTGGACGAGACCTATCCGGCGCCGCGAGAGATCACGGTGGAGGATCTGATGACCCATCGGGCGGGGCTGGCCTATGGCTTCACCTCCATGGGTCCCATCGCCCAGGCGCACGAGGACCACCTGGGTCCGCCCCTGGGCACGCCGCTGACCCCCGATGCCTGGCTGGCGGCCCTGGGGTCCTTGCCGCTCAGCTATCCGCCCGGCGCGCAGTTCCACTACAGCCACGCCACCGAGGTGCTGGGCTTCCTGGTCGCCCGCATCGAGGGCAAGCCCCTGGGGCAGGTGCTGAAGGACCGGATCTTCGGTCCCCTGGGCATGGACGACACCGATTTCTGGTGCCCGCCACAGAAGCGCGACCGGATGGCCAAGCTCTACCGGATGGATCCCGAGACCGACCGCCTGCAAGACGTCTCCATGCCGCATCCGGACGGCCAACCGGCGTTCGAGGCCGGCGGCGGGGGCCTGATTTCCACCGCCGACGACTACCTGAAATTTGCCCGGATGCTGCTGGGCGGCGGCGAGGTGGATGGGGTGCGGCTGGTCAAGGCCGAGACGCTGGCCCTGATGGCCTCCAACAAGCTGACACCGGAGCAGCGGGCGATCCCGTTCATGGGCATGCCGTTCTGGATGAGCCAGGGCTTCGGCCTGGGGCTTTCGGTGATCATGGACCCCGCCGCCCACGGCTGGATGGGCGCGGGCTCTGAGGGCGCGTTCGGCTGGCCGGGGGCGTTCGGAACCTGGTGGCAGGCCGACCCGGCCGAGAAGCTGGTGGTGATCTACCTGGTGCAGGATTCCATGCCGCTGGGGCCCGAAGCCGTCGCCAACATGGCCGCCCGCAGGGGCCTCGGCGGCCGCGCCGCCCTGCCGGTTTTCCAGAAGATGGTCTATGCCGCGCTGGGCAAGTAGCGGCGCGACCCGTTAGGGCCGACGCGGCGCCAGGCACATCCGGCGGCCTTCGTAGAGGTCGCCGATCAGGCTGCCGTCCCGCGACGCCAGGCGCCGCACGCGTTCGAACTGCGCGCTCTCGGCCGGCGGCTTCTCGCCGCGCGCACAGACCGGGGTCTCCACCCGCATGCCAACCGAGCAGAGGCAGATGTCCTCGCGCAGGTCGAGGCGGCTGGGCGCGACCTTGCAGATCGCCGGCTCCGACCGGCCCGATACGTCGAGGCACAGGATGGTGCGGGTGGGCGGATTGCTCTCCACCGGCTGGGCCAGGGCGGCGCCTCCGGCCAGGGCGAGGACGGCGGCGAGGATCGGAAGCTTCATGGCGCGCTCCTTGAGGTTGGCAACAGCATAGCGCGAGAGTCCGCAAGGTGCGCTTCAAAACGTCTGTGAAATCGACGGCTTAAGGATTGGGGGTTCCGCTAACCATCTCCTTGCGTCTGACCTTAACCTTGCGGCGCGCAGACTTGCGTCATGGATCCGTTGGTCATCGCCCGCTACGGCCTCGCCGCCGCCGAGCGCCGCTTCGAGGCCTCGGCCTCGCGCATGGTCCGGGCCGGCGTGGACCCGGACGTCGATCTGGCGGGCGGGACCGTGGAGATGGTCCAGGCCAAGCACCAGTTCTCCGCCGGCCTGCAAGTGGTCCGGTTCGCGGACGAGATGTGGCGCTCGCTCATGGATGCCCAGGCCCGCCGGTAGTCCGCCGGGTGGACCCGCGGCGGGGCTTGCCGCAGGATGGGCGGGACGACGCGATCCGCCGCGCCGCGCTTCGGAGAAGACAACCCGTGATCCGCCATCTGCCTCTGGCCGCCTGCGCGGCGCTCCTGGCCGCCTGTTCGCCGGCCAAACCCCAGGCTCAGTTCAGCCCTGGCCTCGACATGATCGAATTGATGGCCCACGTGGTCGATCCCGCCGCCTTCCAGCTCTGGCGTGGCGCGGGGACCGAGGTGACCGAGGCCGGCGAGCGCGACCTGTCGCCCACCACCGAGGCAGGCTGGAAGGTGGTGGTGGACGGCGCGGCCACCGTCGCCGAGGCGGGCAACCTCTTGATGCTGCCTGGCCGCCCCAGGGCGCCGGAGGCCGACTGGAACCGCCACGCCAAGCTCTTGACCGTGCGTGCGCTCGAGGCCAGGGCCGCCGCCGAGGCCAAGGACAAGCAGGCCGTGTTCGACACCGGCGGGCGAGTCTACGAGGTCTGCACCGCCTGCCACGCGCAGTTCATCATCGCCCCGCAAGAAGCAGCCGAAGCTAAGAAGTAGCCTGACGGGGCGCGACCAAAAAAGAGGAGCCTCGCGGCTCCCCTTTCGCAATTCAGGCCAAGTCGGGCCTATTTCTTCTCGCTGGCGTCCGAGCCGTCCTTCGGGGCGCCCGTGCCGGACGAGCCCATGAACAGCTTGCGGCCGTCGGTGAAGGTCACGTCGCGGCCGTTGGCCTTGCAGATCGGCGCGCAGAGACGGTCCTTGGACTGATAGCCGCGCACGATGATCTCGGTGCCGGGCTTCAGCGAATTGCGATTGATTCCGGAACGCAGCAAGGTGTTGGGCGTGCCGCCCTCGACCATCCACTTCACTTCGCCGGTGGGGGTCACGGCGTTCAGGTGCACCCAGGCGTGCGGATTGATCCACTCCACCTTCGTCACCTTGCCTCGCAGCAGCACCGGGGCCTTACCGTCGAACTCGGCGGCGAAGGCGTGGTGGGCATACGCGACGCCCGCGCCGACAGCTGCCGCCAGGGTCGCCCCAGCCACGGCGGAAATAACCAAAAGACGATTGTTCATTGCGCGCCTCCAGCGCCAGTTAATTTGCGCTTTTCAAAACCATAGAGCACTTCGAATGCTGACGCTCTCATGAACGCGCGTGCGTCAGGATCACTTGAGCGGCTCTTTGCGCAGGTGCCCATACATCAGTTCCTCGACGAACTCGACGCACTTGAACTGCTGTAGCCGCGCATCCTCGCCGACCCGCTTGTAGAGGTTCATGCTCATCTTCCACGGACGGGTGAACGTCTGGGGATCGGTGATGGTCGCCTCGTAGCGCATGGTGGTAGGGCTGGTGGGCGTCCAGCGCTCGACCACCACCATCTCGCCGGTGTGGTGATTGCCGGCCCGGTCGAACCAGGTGGAGTCCAGTTGAGCGGTCACCGTCACCACCAGGGTGTCGCCCTCCCACCGCGCCACGGACTGGCCCATCCAGCTGTCGACGGGCGCCGGACCCGGATCGATGAACAGCACGTTGCGCACCGCGCCCGCATACTCGTAGGCGATGATCATCGCCTTGTCGGAATGGAAGATCTGGAACGGCAGGCTCATGTAGTTGGCCCGCGGCACGCCCGGCAGGTAGCACTTGATCTCGGGATCGCGCTTCAGCCAGTCGGCGCGGTTTTCGTCGCGGACTTTGCGGCCTTCAGGCGTGTAGGGGATCTCACCGCCTTCGACGACGCCCAGGCCGGCCGGGACCGCGCCCACCGCGCCCAGGGCCACCACATCCTTGGCCGGCACCGGCACGAACGGGCCAGGGCGAAAGGCCAGAGCCGCGCGGGCGGCGTGCGGCTCGATGTCGAAGTTGGCCCCGTTCATGGTCTGCCAGACGCCGTTCAGGTCGGGATGGCGGCCGTCAGGACCGCGCGGCGCCTTGTAGGCCGCCATCGAGGCCGCCTTTCCCTTGGCCGGAGCCTTCTGGGCCATCGCGGGTCCGCCCGCCAACAGACCGGCTACCGCCAGCGCCACCACGATCCGGTTCATCATTTCGCTCCCCCAGGGCCTCGACCGTCACGCGTCGGGGCCGTCTTTTGACGCAGCCTAATCGACGTTCAGATGCTGCGCTAGCCGTAGCAGCGCTTTGACAAACCGGTCTGTGGCGATTAGCGCCGCAGCATGTCGCTGCGCCCGCTCTTCGTCACAACGGTCTATGAAGCCTCGCTTACAGCAGACCGGGACTTCGAAAATTTCAACGCCGAGATGTTGGCCGCCTGTCGCATGCTCGAGGCGGAGGACTCGGCGGGCCGGGCCTGGAGCACGACGCACGGCTACGGCGGCTACACCTCCTATGCCTCCCTGGACGACCTGCCGACCAGGGCCAGCGTGTTCGGCAAGCTGAAGGCCAAGCTCGACCGGCATGCCGTAGCCTTCGCCAAGGCGCTGGACCTCGACCTGGGGCGCGGACGCCTGAAGCTGAACAGCCTGTGGGTCAATGTCCTCAAGCCAGGCGCGGCCCATTCGGGTCACATCCACCCGCACAGCGTGATTTCCGGCACGGTCTATGTGGCCACCCCGCCCGGCTGCAGCGCGCTGAAGCTGGAGGACCCGCGCCTGCCGATGATGATGGCCTCCCCGCCCAGGCGATCCGATGCGCCGGAAAGCGCCCGCAGCTTCGTCTACCTGACGCCGGAGCCGGGAACCCTGTTCCTGTGGGAGAGTTGGCTGCGCCACGAGGTGCCGGCCAACCAAGCCAAGGCGCAGCGCGTCTCGCTGAGCTTCAACTACGGCTGGCGCTGAGCAGGCCTCCCGAACTTGGTCCCGAAGAAATCGCCGGCGTTCCAGGTGGGGCGCTGGGGCATATCGGCCAGTTCCCGCGCGATCTGGTAGTTGATGGCCGCAAACTTCGCGCCCGCCGCGTAGTCGATTGGCTGGGAGAGGTCGTCACAGGGCTTGTGGTAGCAGTTGGCCAGGAAGCTCCGGAACTGCTTCTCCCCGCCGTTCTGGAAGCCGGTGATCAGGAACACCGCCGGCACCCCCACCTCAACGAAGCGGAAGTGGTCGGAGCGGGTGAACAGCCCCTCCTCCGGGAGCGGGTCAGGCGACAGGGCGATGCCCATGCGCTCGCTCGCCCGCCGCACCGCCGGGCCGATGCTGGAACGGTCGGCGCCGAACGCCACCACGTCGGTGAAATCGTAGGTGAGGATCGGCATGTCCAGGTTGACGTCCGCCGCGATGGCCGCGAGCGGCACGGTAGGATTGCGCGCGAAATACTCCGAGCCCAGCAGGCCCTTCTCCTCGCCGGTCACCGCCAGGAACAGCAGCGACCGCGCCGGAGCCTTACCGGCCTCGCGAAAGGCGCGCGCCACTTCCAGCGTCGTGGCGATGCCGCCGGCGTTGTCCAGCGCGCCGTTGTTGATGCCGTCACCGTTCAGCGGCGGGGTGACGCCGATGTGGTCGAGGTGGGCGGACAGCACCACCACCTCGCCCTTCAGCCTGGGGTCCGAGCCCTCGATTATCGCAGCCACATTGGCGCTCTCAAGGGTCTTGGTTTCCGAGCGCAGCGTCGCCTCCATAGAGAGCGGCAAGGCGAAGCGCGGCGGGTCGCCGGCGGGGGCTTCAGCGATGGCCGCCACCTCGGCGAAGGTCCTGGGCGCCCCGGCGAACAGCTTCTCCGCGCCCTTGACGCTGATGGCGCCCAAGGACGGCACGTTGGGCGCCACGTCGAAGGGCGAGCCGTCCGGCCTGCGCCAGGTCATCGACCAGCTCTGCCAGGTGCGCTTGCCCTGCACGAACGGGCGGCGCTTTTCCTCGGACGGCGTGTCCAGGCCGATGAAGCCGATGGCGCCGCGAGCGGCGGCGGCCAGGCGCTTGTTGCGGCCGCTGGCGTAGAAGGCCCGTTCCTCGGTCTGGAAGCCGGCGGGCGCGCCGGTGAGCGCCACCACGATCTTGCCCTTCACATCGAGGCCCTTGTAGTCGTCGCGCTTGCGCTCCGGCGCCACCACCCCGAAGCCCACGAACACCAGCGGCGCTGAGACCCGGCGCTCCGCGGGGCCAGCGTTGCGCCCGACCATCACCTCGTCGCCGAACACCAGCGGGGTAGCGGATCCGCCCTTGCCCCGCAGGACATAGACGCCCTCGTCGGCGGCGCGGAACGCCAACAGGGGCACGGACTGGAAATAGCTGCCCTTGTCCCCCGCTGGCTTCAGGCCCAGCTGGCGGAACTCCGAGGCCACATAGTTGGCGGCGATGTCGTAGCCTGGCGTTCCCGCCTCGCGGCCCTGCAGCAGATCGCTGGCCAGGAAGGTCACATGCGCCCGCACATTTTCCGCCGAGCGCTGCATTTCCTGCGTCGGCTGGGCCGAAGCCGCGGGTGCGCAGAGGAAGGCGGCCGCGACGGCGGCCAGGATCTTCGAAGACATCATGGAAACTCCTCAAGGCGCGCCGAACCTGTAGCCGGCCGTCCCGCACCGGAACAGCCCAGCCTTCGACGGCTCTCCAACACAGCGGTCGGGCGCATAACGACGCCTTGCCATGGACGGGGCCGGCGAGCACGAGTCTCACGCCGAACCCCCGAGGAGCAAAATCCATGAGCTACATCGACGGAATGATCGCCGCGGTCCCCACCGCGAAGAAGGACGCCTACCTGACCCACGCCCGCGCGGCGGATGCGATCTTCAAGGAGCATGGCGCGTCGAAGTGCGTCGAAACCTGGGGCGACGACATCCCCGAGGGTAAGGTCACCGACTTTCGCCGCGCGGTTCAGGCGACGGCAGATGAGACCATCGTGTTTTCGTGGATCACCTGGCCCGACAAGGCGGCCCGCAACGCGGGCTGGGCCAAGACCATGCAGGACGAGCGCATGACGAAGCTGGAGATGCCGTTCGACGGTAAGCGCATGATCTTCGGCGGCTTCGAGGTCGTGCTGGAGACCTAGCGGCCCGACTGGCCCAATAGCAAAGGGCGGCCCGAGGGCCGCCCTTTTCGAATCAGCTGTCCAGGAAGCTGCGGAGCTTCCGCGAGCGGCTGGGGTGCTTGAGCTTGCGCAGCGCCTTGGCCTCGATCTGGCGGATGCGTTCGCGGGTGACGCTGAACTGCTGGCCGACCTCTTCCAGGGTGTGGTCGGTGTTCATGCCGATGCCGAAGCGCATACGCAGCACTCTTTCCTCGCGCGGGGTCAACGACGCGAGCACTCGCGTCGTGGTTTCGCGAAGATTGCTCTGGATCGCCGCGTCGATGGGCAGGATGGCGTTCTTGTCCTCGATGAAGTCGCCCAGGTGGCTGTCTTCCTCGTCGCCGATCGGCGTCTCGAGGCTGATCGGTTCCTTGGCGATCTTCAGGACCTTGCGGACCTTTTCCAGCGGCATGGCCAGCTTTTCGGCCAGCTCGTCCGGGGGCGCCGCGCGGCCGATCTCGTGCAGCACCTGGCGGCTGGTGCGGACGATCTTGTTGATCGTCTCGATCATATGCACCGGGATGCGGATGGTGCGCGCCTGGTCGGCGATCGAGCGGGTGATGGCCTGACGGATCCACCAGGTCGCATAGGTCGAGAACTTGTAGCCGCGGCGGTACTCGAACTTGTCGACCGCCTTCATCAGGCCGATGTTGCCTTCCTGAATAAGATCAAGGAACTGCAGGCCGCGGTTGGTGTATTTCTTGGCGATGGAGATGACCAGGCGCAGGTTGGCCTCGACCATTTCCTTCTTGGCCTGACGGGCCTCGCGCTCGCCCTTCTGCACCGTCTGGACGATGCGGCGGTAGTCGTCGATCGGCAGGCCGGCCTCGGTGGCCACGGCGGCGACGTCGCCACGGATCTGGGCGATCTGGGCCTGTTCGTTGTCGCTGAACTTGGTCCAGCGCACGCCCATTTCCTTGACCCGGTCAGCCCAGGTCGGGTCCAGCTCGGCGCCGAAATACGACTTGAGGAATTCGGGGCGCGAGATGCCGTAGCTGTCGGCGAGACGCAGCAGCCGGCCTTCCAGCCCCATCAGCCGCTTGTTGATCGCGTACAGTTGTTCGACCAGCGCCTCGATGCGGTGGTTGTTCAGCTTCATCGTCTTCAGCCGGCCCGAAATGCCCGTCGTCAGGGCGTCATAGGCCTTCTGGTCCTTGGGCGAGAGCACCTCGCCCTTCAGACGGCTTTCGACCAGCTTGTCCTGCAGCTTGCGGAAGGCCCCGAAGTCGCCGGCCACCGCGTCCAGCACTTCCATGACGCCGTCGCGCAGCTCGGCTTCCAGCGCCGAGATCGACATGCCGCCGCCGTCGTCGAAATCCTCGTCCTCCTCGTCGTCCGTTTCCGGCTTGGGCTCGGCGCCCTCTTCCGGTTCTACGGGCTCGACCACCGTGCCGGCGGGCGGCTGGTTGTGCGGCAGGGACGACGGGTTGAGCACGCCGTAGGTGGCGTCCAGGTCGATGACCTCGCGCAGCAGGATGCGGTTGTTGGCCAGTTCGTCGCGCCAGACCATGATGGCCTCGAACGTCAGGGCGCTCTCGCACAGGCCCGAGATCATGGCGTCGCGGCCGGCCTCGATCCGCTTGGCGATGGCGATCTCGCCCTCGCGGCTGAGCAGCTCGACGCTCCCCATCTCCCTGAGATACATTCTCACGGGGTCATCGGTGCGGTCGTAGGCCGCCTTGGCGGGCGTTTCAGAGACGCTGGTCTCGGCGCGCTCGACGACCTCACCGCCCTCTTTTTCCGTGGTCTCGGCCGCGTCTTCCTCGGCCTCGACGACGTTGACGCCCATTTCGGACAGCATCGCCAGGGTGTCTTCGATGGCGTCAGGGGTCACTTCCTCGGACGGCAGGACCTTGTTCAGGTCCTCCATCGTGACATAGCCACGGGCCTTGGCCTGCTTGATAAACTTCTTAACCCCGGCGTCGGTGAGGTCGAGCAGCGGACCGTCGCTCTGGGCTTCGGTTTCCTGCGTCTCGGTTTGAGCGCTCATTCAGTCTATTCTCCGGGTGGAGCGGCTGATCAGGCCGTCCGCCGATACAACGTGTGGCGGGGTCGTTGGTTACGAGCCCGCGCTGCGAGATCGAAATCGAACAGATTTCGATCTATTCAAGTGGGAGCCTGATTCACGGCGACGTCGAAATCACGAAGCGATTTCTCC